>JBAVTH010000390.1:0-20462 GCA_049696035.1 Ilumatobacteraceae bacterium | reverse complement strand
GGTCGTGCTCGGCGGTCGAGCGCCGCAGCAGCGCTGGGGCAGCGGTTCGCTGCAGGAGTTCGATCATGTGCCGGTGATGCAGTCGATCACCAAGAGCGCGGCCACGGTCACCGACGCCACGCAGGCCGGAGCGATGGTGCACGCCGCCGCCCGGTTGTCGATGACACCGCACCGTGGCCCCACCTTCCTCGACTTCCCGCTCGACGTGTTCGGCCCCGCCGCCGGCGACACTCCTGTGGTCGACGAGTGCGTCGGCCTCGGCGCGGCTCCCGACGACGAGGAGGTGGCCGCGCTGGCCGCACTCATCGCCTCTGCCGAGCGGCCCGCGTTCATCATCGGCAGTGACGTGTACTGGGACGGCGCATGGGACGCGCTGCGTGCTGCGGTCGAGCACCTGCGCGTGCCGTGCTTCTTCAACGGCCTCGGTCGCGGCACGCTGCCGGCCGATCACGAGCTCGCGTTCCTGCGCACCCGGGGCTTGCTCAAGGCCCGCGCCGACCTGGTCGTGGTGTGGGGCACCCCGCTGGACTTCCGCCTCGGCTTCGGCCGCTTCGGCAGCGCGCTCGTCGCGCATGTCGTGGACAGCGAGGAGCAACGGGCGAAGCACGTGGACGTGCCCACAGTCGCCGGCGACAGCAACCTGGTGCTGCGCGCGCTGGCGGACGGCCCCGGCCCCTCGATCGACCGTTCCGGTTGGATCGCCGAGCTGCGTGCCGCCGAGGAGAAGGGCCGCGCCGCCGACGCCGAGCTGCTCGGCGACGACAGCGCACCCATCAAGCCCAGCCGCATCTACGGCGAGCTCGGCCGGCGCATGGCGCGCGATGCCGTGGTCATCTGCGACGGCGGCGACTTCGCCAGCTACGCCGGCAAGTTCGTGGAGGTTTTCGAGCCCGGTTGCTGGCTGGACACAGGCCCCTACGGCTGCCTGGGCAACGGACCCGGCTACGCGATCGCGGCGCGGACTGTGCGCCCGAGCAGCCAGATCGTGCTGCTGCTCGGCGACGGCGCCGCCGGCTTCAGCATGATGGACGTCGACACGATGGTGCGCCACAACCTGCCCGTGGTGATGGTGGTCGGCAACAACGGCATGTGGGGGCTGGAGAAGCACCCGATGCAGGCGATCTACGGCTGGGACATGGCCTGCGATCTGCAGCCCGGTCTGCACTACGACAACGTGGTGAAGGCGCTCGGCGGCGCCGGGGAGACGGTCGGCGACCCGAGCCAGATCGGCCCCGCCCTGGACCGCGCGTTCGCGAGTGGCGTTCCCTACATGGTCAACGTGCTCACCGACCCCGGCGACGTGTACCCGCGCACCAGTAATCTCGGCTGAGTGTCGCGCCCGAGAAGGATCACCTACCACTGGGTCGTCTTCGCTGCGGCGTTCGTGGTGCTGCTCGGCGCCGCGGGCACGCGCAGCACGCCCAGCGTGCTCATCGACCCGTTGCGCGAGGAGTTCGGCTGGAGTCGTGCGACCGTCGGGTTCGCCGTCAGCATCAACGTGCTCCTCTACGGGTTCATCGGGCCGTTCGCCGCAGCGCTGCAGCAGCGCTACGGGCTGCGACGCGTCACCGCCATCGCACTCACGATCATCGCCACCGGCGCAGCACTCACCACACAGATGAGCCAGTCGTGGCACCTGTTCCTGCTGTGGGGCTTCGTCGTCGGCGCCGGTAGCGGCTGCATGGCGACCGTGTTCGCGAGCACGGTCGCATCTCGCTGGTTCGCCACCCGCCGCGGCATCGTCACCGGCGTGCTCACTGCCGCCAGCGCCAGCGGCCAGCTGGTGTTCCTGCCGGTGCTCAGCTGGGTGGCAGAACGCCACGGCTGGCGTTGGGTGGGGGCGATCGTCGCGATGGCCACCGCGTCGGTGATCCCGGTCGTGCTGCTGTTCCTGCGCAACAAGCCCGAGGACGTCGGCCTGCTGCCGTACGGCGCCACCACGGAAGCCCCCGTGGTCGCTGCGGTCGGCAATCCGGTCTCGAACGCTTTCGGCGCGCTCGCCGCGGCCTTCAACTCGGGCACGTTCTGGCTGCTGTGGGGCAGCTTCGCGGTGTGCGGCCTGAGCACCACCGGGCTGGTGCAGACCCACTTCATCAGTGCCGCCGGCGACCACGGCATCAGCGGGCCCGACGCCGGCAAGTACCTGGCCATGGTGGGCGGCTTCGACGTGATCGGCACGATCGCCAGCGGCTGGATGACCGACCGCATGGACGCACGCAAGCTGCTGATGTACTACTACCTGCTGCGCGGGATGAGCCTGTTCTTCCTCGACCCGGCACTCGCCCACGGCGGCGGCGGCCTGTTCGGCTTCATGATGTTCTACGGGCTTGATTGGGTGGCCACCGTGCCGCCCACGATCGCGCTGTGCATCCAGCACTTCGGCCGCGATCGCGGGCCGCTGGTCTACGGCTGGGTGTTCGCCGGCCACCAGGTCGGTGGGGCCGTGGCCGCATGGGGTGCGGGCGCGCTGCACGACTCCACGGGCAGCTACCGCATCTCGTTCCTCATCGCGGGCATCGCCTGCCTGGTCGCATCGGTGGGCGTGCTGCGCATCCGCGCCGACCCCGCCGTCGCGCACCTCACCCCTCGCCCCCGCCCGGCCTGAGCCTGATTCGGCGTTCATGTGCGGTGGTACCGCACTTCACCGCCGAATCGATCCGAAGTAGCTGCGACTTGGCGCTGAGGTGCGGTAGTACCGCACTTCACCGCCGACTGACGCCGGGTGGCTCGCTCCCGTGGGTCGCGCCACGCGGGCGGGTATGGTCAGCGGTGGCTTCCCCCAAGTCGAAGTTGCGCGAGCGCAATCACCGATCGGGGTCGTCCGTGTCCGCCTCCACGCTCAATCGTTCTGTCTCCGAGTTCTTTCACGAACACCACGGTGTTGCCTCCGCCATCGAGCTGGCGGCACTCGCGATCGGCCGCCAAGAGCGCCGCCACCTTCTCGACATCGGCGTGTTGGAGAGGCTCTTCGAGGGTGTCTATCGACTCACCTCCTCGCCGCTCACGTTTCATGCCCGGTGTCGCGCGGTGTGTGCGGCAGACGCGACACTGATGCTCTGTTGCCAAACCGCAGGCACGCTGATGGGTCTGCGTCGATGCAGCACCACTTGGCTCCACGCGATCACCAACCGATTGACCAAACCGGTTGGACCGGGCGTCAAGGTGCACCGGACTCGGTTGGATCTCACCGGTCACATCGTGGAACGAGACGACGGCATTCGCCACACAGATGCTGTGCAGACGTTCTTCGATCTTGCCAAGCACGTCGACGACCTGGCTGTGCGGTCCATCGGCGAACAGATCATCGCGGACGGCTTGGCGACTCACGAAGAGCTCGCTGCGCACGTGGCCGCGACCGCGTCCGGCGGTCGTCCAGGCAGCGGACGCGCCATCCGGGTCATCGGCAGCCGCGTCGCCGCCGGTGCTGCCGCCGACTCGCACGCTGAAGTCGTCCTGCTCGAGGCGCTGCTCGCAGCCGGCATGGTCGGCATCGAGCGACACCCGAAGGTGCGCTTGCCGGATGGCGGTGTGGTGCACCCGGACCTCGGCGTACCTGCAATCGGTCTCTACATCGAAGTCGATCACCACACGTGGCACACCCAGTCCGCAGATGTCGAGTACGACAAGCGGCGTGATCGGGCACTCCGAATCTCCGGAGCGGATGTGGAGCGCGTGCCGACCTCGCAGATCGAGGCGGAGCTGGGCCACGTCGTGAACGACTTGATGCTGCGCTACCACCAGCGCCGCGCCCAAGTTGGCGTTCAGGTGCGCTAGTACCGCACCTCATCGCCAACTCGCGCGACGCGGAGGTGACTCGGCGTTCATGTGCGGTGGTACCGCACCTCACCGCCGACTCCGGGGCTCCGGGTCAGGTGCAGCCGCTGCCGGGCGCCGGCACGACGTTGCCGGCAGCGTCGATGTCCATGAAGACGGATTCGCCGAGGATCCAGTCCGGCACCATGGCCGCCTCGCTCGCCGGCGGCGCGCCGTTGAGCAGCGTGTACGTCTCGATGGCCGTCTCCAACGTCTCGCGCTCGGACCGGCACTGGGCCGACGTGGCGTTGATGTCGTTGGCCGGGGCGTTGGCGTCGGGCGTCCGGTCGGCCGCCTTGGCACCTTCCTTGACCACGTTCGCCGGGCACCCCGAGAGTGAGAAGCAGGCGGTTGCAGCGAACAGTGCAGCTGCGATGAACTTCATTGCGTCTTGTCCATGAATCGGTCGACCTCCACCAGGACGCGGGTGACCTTTCCTGCAGCCACCAGCCCCTTGGTATCGGACGCCGACACCATGAACGTGAGCCTTCGCCCCTCGATTTTCTCGAGGACGGCTTCGGCATCCACCTTCACCCCCACCGCAGTGGGTTGCAGGTGGTCGAGTTGGACACGCATGCCCACCGTCGTGCAGCTGGGGTCGAGGTGACCGGCCAGCGCGGCGCACGTGGCCTGCTCGCAGAGCGCGACGACGCGCGGGGTGGCGAGGACCGCTACCGAGCCGGAGCCCATGGCCACGGCCGTATCGGCCTCGGTGACCACCATGCTCGCAAGGCCCCTCAGGCCGACCACTGCACTCATCGTCGCCACGCTACGCCCACCCTGCCTGCAAGTGCGAACCGCCCGCGCACGATCGACGGCATCGGTAGGCTGCGGCGCGTGATCGACCAAGACGTGTTGGAACGGGTGCTGGCGGCGGCAGTGCGAACAGGCGCCGACTTTGCCGAGGTGTATGCGGAGGACAAGAAGTCCACATCGGTGGGGCTCGACGACGGGCGAATCGAGCAGGTCACCAGCGGTCGCGACCGGGGTGCCGGCATCCGCGTGGTGAAAGGTGACACCACCGGCTTCGCCCACACCGCCGATCTCAGCGAGGCCGGCCTCCGTGCCGCCGCCGATGCAGCTGCCGCCGCAGCCAGCCAGGGGGGCGGCATCACACGCACGATCGCACTCACCCGCGGCTCCGAGCGCGTGGTCAGCCCGGTGAGCCGCTACCCCGACGACATCCGCAAAGCCGACAAGGTGGCCATCCTGCAGCGCATGGACGACGTGGCCCGTGGTGCCGGCGCTTCGATCGTGCAGGTCAGCGCCGGCTACGGCGACAGCCGCAAGCACATCCTCATCGCCAACACCGACGGGGTGTTCGTCACCGATCAGCAGGTGCGCACGCTGGTGCGTGTCAGTGCCGTCGCCGACGGCGACACCGGCATGCAGACGGGCTCCCAGAGCGCGGGTCACACGATGGGCTTCGAGCTGTTCGATCGGATCGACGTGGAAGCGCTCGCTCGCGATGCCGCCCGGCAGGCCATCACCAAGCTGAACGCTCGGCCGGCGCCTAGCGGCGCCTTGCCGGTCGTCATCAAGCAGGGCAGTGGCGGCGTGCTGTTCCACGAAGCCTGCGGTCATGGCCTGGAGGCCGATCTCGTCGCCAAGGGCGGCAGCGTCTACCGCGGCAAGCAGGGCGAGCTCGTCGCCAGCCCGCTGGTCACCCTGGTCGACGACGGAACGATGACCGGCGAGTGGGGAGCGATCGGCTACGACGACGAGGGTCACGTCAGCCAGTACAACGTGCTCATCGAGGACGGCGTGCTGACGGACTACATGTGGGACTACCTGCGTGCACGCAACGAGGGCCGCCCGCAGAGCGGCAATGGGAGACGGCAGAGCTATCAGCACCTGCCGATGGTGCGCATGACGAACACCTACGTGCTCAACGGCACCGAGGAGCCCGACGACATCGTGCGCGCCACCGACTACGGGGTGTACGTCGCCAAGCTCGGCGGTGGCAGCGTCAACACGGCCTCCGGCGACTTCGTGTTCGGCATGACCGAGGCCTACCTGATCGAGAACGGTGAGATCACGGCTCCACTGCGCGAGGGCAACCTGATCGGCAACGGCCCGCAGGTGCTCAAGGACATCGATCTGCTGGGCAACGACTTCGCGATGGGGAACCCCGGTACGTGTGGCAAGGACGGCCAAGGCGTTCCAGTGGGCGATGGCCAGCCGACGCTGAGGGTCAAGTCGCTCACCATCGGAGGCACGGCAGCATGAGCACCGCCACCGGCAGCGCGGCGCTGCAGGAGATCGCCGACCGTGTCATCGCCCAGGCCCGTTCCGGCGAGCAGGTGGAGGCGTTCGTCTCGCGCGACAGCGAGACCGACATCCGCGTGTACGAGGGCGCCGTGGAGCACTTCGTCCACGCCCAGAGCGAGGGCATCGGCATCCGCGTCATTCGCGACGGCCGCACCGGCTTCGCCTATGCGGGCACGCTCGACGAAGCCGCCATCGCCGAAGTGCTCGCCGAGGCTCGCGACAACGTCGAGTTCGGTACTCGTGACGAATGGGCCGGCCTCGCCGAACCCGACGACGTCGACGTCGTCGAGCAGGAGCTGTGGAACGACGCGCTGGCCGCCTACGGCACCGACCACAAGATCGAGTTGGCCAAGGAGCTCGAGCGTCTGACCCTGGGTGTGGATCCACGAGTACGGGTCGACGACTCGAACTACGCCGATGTCGCGGTGGAGTCGGCGGTGGCCACCACCACCGGCATCCGCCGCAACGGTCGCGAAAACGGCTGCTATGTCTCGATCAGCACGTTGGCCGACGACGGCGACGAGACGCAATCCGGCTTCGGATTCAGCGTCGGCCGCTCGCCCGAGCAGTTCGACCTCGCGAAGGCGGCGCGAGAGGCAAGCGACCGGGCCACCCGGTTGCTCGGGGCCACCAAGCCGTCGTCGAAGCGGGTCACCATCGTGCTCGACCCCTACGTCACGGCGATGTTCCTGGGAGTCATCTCCAGCACGCTCAACGGCGAGGCAGTGGCCAAGGGTCGCAGCCTGTTCAAAGACCGACTCGGCGATGTCGTGGCGAACCCGATCGTCACCCTCGTCGACGACCCCACCAACACCCTCGCCTACACGGCCACGGATCTCGACGGCGAGGGCCTCGCCGCTCGCCGCAACGTGCTGATCGAGGGTGGCGTGTTGCAGCGGTTCGTGCACAACAGCTACAGCGCACGCCGGGTGGGTGGCCGCAGCACCGGCAACGCGGTCAGAGGCGGTTTCAAGGGCACGCCCGGGGTCGGTTGCCTGGCGTTGCAGCTGCAGCCCGGCACCCGCGACCAGGCGGCACTGCTCGCGGATGTGGACGACGGCGTGCTGATCCAGTCGGTGCAGGGTCTGCACAGCGGGGTCAACCCGATCAGTGGCGACTTCTCGGTCGGGGCGTCCGGCCTGGTGGTGACGAACGGTGCCGTCGGAGCACCCATCCGCGAGTTCACGATCGCATCGACCCTGCAGCGGATGCTGCTCGATGTGGTGGAGGTGGGCGGCGACGTCGACTGGCTGCCGATGCGCGCCGCCGGCGTCAGCCTGGCGATCCGCGACGTCACCCTCTCCGGTGCGTGACGCCTCACGAGTGGGCCGGCTCGGGCCGACTCGACTTCCGCGGGTGGGCCCGTGGCGTCAGCGAGCGAGCGCTTCGGCCAGCGAGCGGCAGCGGATGCCCAGGCTGGCGGCCAAGGAGGTGTCGAGTGCGATGTGCGCAGGGCGCTGCAACCCGGTCTCGGCGAGCGAGGCCGTGGGGACGCGAGACGGATCGTGGCCCATCCACTCGGCGAACGCCTGGGCGAGGTGGGCGCGGCTGATGGCCTGTGGGCCGGCGATGTGCAGCACACCGCCGCCCGGATGGTCGGCGAGGGTCACGATCGCCGCTGCCACGTCGGCTGCATGAGCCGGGCAGCGGTACTCGTCGGTGAAGTAGCGCGTCGAGCGCCTGCCGTCGACGGCGGCCGCGACCTCGAGCTGCCCCGGTGACTGCATCTCGGTGCCGTACAGCAGCGAGGTGCGAATGGCCATCGCTGACGGGTGCGCCTGCCACAGCACCGACTCGGCCTCGGCCTTCCATCGGCCGTAGTCGATGATGGCGTCGGGCTGGTCCGACTCGACGTACGGCCGCTCCCGGCCGGCGAACACGAAGTCGCTGGACAGGTGGATCATGCGGCTACCCGCGGCCGCCGCTGCCTCGGCCACGTTGCGGGTGCCGTCGACGATCACCTGCCGGTCGCTGCGCCGGTAGGCGAGGTGCACCACCACCTGGGGTTTCCAGGTGGTGATCTCGTCGAACACTCGTGCCCGCGCTCGGATGTCCATCGACCCGGATGTCGGAGCCAGCACCTCCCACCGGCCCGCCTCGCTGGCGGCCATGAGGTGCTGTCCCAGGAAGCCGGTCGCACCGGTGATCAGCATCAGCCGCTTGCTCTGCCGCGTCCATCGCATGTGCGTGACGGTACCGTGGCGCACCGTGCCCACCCCGCACCCCGCCGCCGTCGAACGACATCCCCACCTGGCCGCCGCGCTCGCGCCCGGCTGGGTGCGCGTCGACCTGCACAGCCACACGATGTGGAGCGGCGACAGCACCACCACGCCCGAGGAGATCGAGGAGGCGGTCGTCGAGGCCGGGCTCGATGTGTTGTGCGTCACCGACCACAACGCCATCCGCGGCGCGACCGATCTCACCGATCGCCTGCCGTGCCGGGTGATCGTCGGCGAGGAACTGCGCACTCAGGCGGGTGAGATCATCGGGCTGTTCCTCACCGATCGCATCGCGGCCGGCACTCCACCGGCAGCAGCGGCCCACGCCATCCGGGCCCAGGGCGGTGTCGTCTACATCCCGCACCCGTTCGACCCGATGCGGCGCAACCTGGCCGAACCCGCCCTGTACGCGCTCGCTGCCGAAGGCCTCGTCGATGCGGTCGAGGTGCTGAACGCGAAGACCAGCCTGCGCAGCCTCAACGAGCGCGCCGCCCGCTTCGCCGCGGAGTTCGATCTCGCCGCCGGCGCCGGCAGCGACGCACATGTGCCGCTGGCGCTCGGCAGCGCATACGTGGAGATGCCCGACTTCGACGGCCCGGCCGACTTCCTGGCCAAGCTGCGCGAGGGCAGTATCGTCGGCCACCACTGGGACGAGCACCGGCCTTGGAAGCCGCGAGTGCTGCCCAGCCTCGCCACCGAGTAGAACTGACCCCCGTGCCCATCCTCCATGCCATCGTGCTCGGCCTCGTGCAGGGCCTGTCCGAGTTCCTTCCCATCTCCTCCAGCGGCCATCTCCTGTTGGTGCCATGGCTGTTCGGCTGGAACGACTTCGCCGGCGACCCGCAGATCGAGAAGGCCTTCGACGTCGCCTTGCACCTGGGCACGTTGGTGGCGGTGGTCGGGTACTTCTGGCGTGACCTCATCGTCTACGTGAGAGAAGGCGTCCGGCTGGTGGCGAAGCGGGAGAAGCCCGTCAATGCCGAGGGGCGGCTGGCCTGGCTGCTGGTGCTCTCCGCCCTCCCTGCGGCTGCGGTCGGCGCCGTGGGAGAGCAGACCATCGACGAGAAGCTGGGCACGCCGGTGCTGATCGCCTGCTCGCTCATCGTGTTCGGCGTGTTGCTGGCCTGGGCGGATCGCCGTGCCGGCACACGCACGTTGGCCGACTACACGGGGGCCGATGCCTCCAAGGTCGGCTTCGCCCAGGTCTTGGCGCTCAACCCTGGCACGTCGCGCAGCGGCATCACGATGACGGCGGCACGGTTCCTCGGTTTCACGCGCGACGCGGCCGCACGGGCCAGCTTCCTGATGGCGGTGCCCGTCACCGCCGGCGCAGTGGCCTTCAAGATGCTCAAGCTGCTCAGCGACGGAATCCCGCACGACCTCGGGGTGCCGATGATCGTCGGCATCGTCACCTCCGGTCTGTCGGGATGGCTCGCCGTGTGGGGCACTTTGAAGTTGATACGAACCCGCTCGTTCATGCCCTTCGTCGTCTACCGCATCGCGTTGGGCGTGCTCGTGCTGCTGTTGGTGGTCACGGGCGTACGCTCGGCCTGATGAACCAGCCTGCCGACCAGCCGCTCGTGCTGCAGCGGGTGCCGCTGGGCTTCCAGTGGGCCACCGCCGACCCGTTCCTGTTCTGCGTGCACCACCTCGACCTGTACCCCGAGGGCGACGACCGGTTCGCGCCGAAGGCGTCGCTGGCCGGCCGCAACATCGGCAGCGACTTCGAGCCGCGCGACGGCTGGCGGATGTACCACGGCAGCACCGTGCCCGGTTTCCCCGAGCACCCGCATCGCGGGTTCGAGACGATCACGTTCGCCCGCAAGGGCTACATCGATCACAGCGACTCCTTGGGCGCAGCCGCTCGCTTCGGCCGCGGCGATGTGCAGTGGATGACTGCCGGCAGCGGTGTCGTGCACTGCGAGATGTTCCCGCTGCTCTCGCCCGACGGCCCCAACACCGTCGAGCTGTTCCAGATCTGGATGAACCTGCCGGCCCGCGACAAGCTGGTCGACCCGTACTTCACGATGCTGTGGAGCGAACGGATCCCGCGCCACACCCACACCGATGCCGCCGGGCTGGAGACGGTGGTGACCGTGATCGCCGGTGAGTACGAGGGCCTGCTGCCGCCGGCGCCACCGCCCGCCTCGTGGGCGTCGCGCCCGGAGGCCGATGTGTCGATCTTGCACATCGTGCTGCAGCCCGGCGCGGCTTTCACCGTGCCGGCGGCGAAGGGCGACGAGTCGACGCGCGTGCTGTACGTGTTCGAGGGGTCCGTGTCGGTGCACGGCGGTCCGGTCGACGGCAAGGACACCGGTGTCGTCGTCGATTCGTCGCAGTTGGCGCCGCTGGTTGCCGGGCCCGACGGTGCGGAGATCCTGATGCTGCAGGCTCGCCCGATCGGCGAGCCGGTGGCCCAGTACGGCCCGTTCGTGATGAACACCGAGGCCGAGATCCAGCAGGCATTCGCCGACTACCGTCGCACCGGCTTCGGTGGTTGGCCGTGGGACCGCCCCGATCCCGTGCACGGCCGCGACGCCGGCCGTTTCGCGCATCACGCCGACGGCCGCATCGAACTGCCCGACGCCGCCTCCGCCAGCACGGGCTGATCCACTTCCGCCGCCTCGCCCCGAGTTGGCGGTGAGATGCGGTGGTACCGCACATGAGCGCCGACTCGCTGGTCGACTCCGGCGTCCGGCGTGGCAGGCTGACGGGCGATGTCGCTCGAATCGACCCACCCCGCCACCATCGCCGTCGCTGCCGGCCGCCCTCGCGGCCATGGCGACCCGTTGAACCATCCGATCACGCTCGCCAGCAACTTCCGCGGCGAAGAGGGTGTCTATTCACGCACCCACGGCACGCCGGGGTGGATCGGGTTGGAGGAAGCCGTCGGCGCGCTCGAGGGCGGGTTGTGCGTGTCGTACTCCTCCGGAATGGCCGCCGCTGCGGCTGCCCTGTTCGCACTCGCGCCGAAGGTGCTGGTGCTGCCGTCGTTCTCATACCTCGGGGTGCGGGCGCTGGTTGACGACCACGTCCGCCAGGGCCACCTGGAGGTTCGTTTCGTCGACATCGCCGACACGGCCGCAGTGCTCGCTGCCATCCCAGGCGCCGACGTGGTGTGGATCGAGACGCCCACCAACCCGACGCTGGATGTGGCCGACGTGCCCGCGATCTGCGCGGCTGCGCAGGCCGCGGGTGCGAAGGTCGTCGTCGACAACACGTTCGCCACACCGATCTGCGCCCGCCCGCTGGCCGACGGCGCCACGATCGTCATCCACAGCGGCACCAAGTTCATCGGCGGCCACAGCGACCTGCTGATCGGCCTTGCGGTGACGAGTGACGAGGCGACCCACGCCCGCCTGCTGCAGACGCGCCTGGTCAACGGCAGTACGCCCGGCTCGCTGGAAGCCTTCCTCGCCCTGCGCGGCGTGCGCACCCTGCCGCTGCGAATGGAGCGGATGCAGGCCAACGCGATGGAAGTGGTCGACCGCCTGCGTGCGCACCCCGCCGTCGCCGAGGTGCGCTACCCGGGCTTCGGCGCCATGGTGTCGTTCATCCTCGCCGGTGGCGCGGCTGCCGCCGACGCCGCCTGCCGTGCGGTGCAGCTGGTGGTGCCCGCCACCAGCCTGGGCGGCGTGGAGACGACGATGGAACGCCGGCAGAAGTACGCCGGCGATGCTCACGTGCCACCTGGTTTGATCCGCATGAGCGTTGGCATCGAGCACATCGACGACATCTGGGCGGACCTCGACCAGGCGCTGGCCGCCGAGCGCTGAGGCGCGTGCGCCCGCTCTCACGGGCTGCGGGCGAGGGTGACTGCATGGAGCGCGAGTTGGGCGCTCATCGATGCGGCGCAGTCGGGGGGAACGGCGACCTCCGCCGAGCCCTCGCCCACCGACGCGCCGACAACGGTGCCGTCGCACCACTGCCGGCCGCTGCCGAAGACCGTCACCACGTCGCCCGCAGCCAGCGCCGGCCCGCCCTCGGCGGGTACGGCGAACACCAGCCAGCCGTCCGGCGTGAGGCCGTCGTCGCCGGCGATGTCGCCGTGCACCAGCACCTCACCGGCAGCGAGCGAGTGTGCGGCAACACCATCCGGCGCTGCAGTCAGCGCTGCCGCAGGCACCATCGCCACCGGATAGTCGAGGGCGACTGCGTCGACCCGTGAACCCGCGGTGACGACGTCGTGGGTCACCCACACGCGCCGGGTGGTGCCCCAACTGGACCGTTCCTGCGCCGCATCGTCGGCGGCAGACGCCATCGCCAGCCAGGCGACGCAGGCACAGCAGCCGACGAGGAACCAGTAGATCCACGGCCGCCGCGCGAGCAGCAACCGCAGGCGGGGGAGCAGGTGCATGACAGCCTCCCGGAACGGAGCAGGTGGACGAGACCGGGGGAAGTCGCTGTTGCGCACCATATCGGCGCGTGGGGGACCTCAGTCGCTGCTGGACGAGGGGGATGGTGCCGGCGTACTGGCCGGCGCCGGTGCCGACGGCGCAGAGCCACCCGACTCGCTGCTCGACGACGTAGCGGCGGGCGTGCCGGCCGTGGTGGACGACGAATCCGAGGAAGCCGGCGCCTTCGACGAGGAGCTGGAACCGCCGCGGCTGTCGGTCTTGTAGAAGCCGCCGCCTTTGAAGGTGACACCGACCGGCAGGAACACCTTCTTCACCGGCAGGGTGGCGCCGCTGGCGGGGTGCACCGCCTCGGTGAGCGCATCGTCGCTGAAGGACTGCTGGACCTCGATGGTCTCGCCGGTGTCGATGAACTTGTAGACGTAGGTGGGCATCGGTGGCTCCGGGTGGGTGTTGCTGACGGCGGTTCTGGCAGTCGAATGGTGCGAGTGCTAAGGCTAGCTGCGGCAGCTGCCCAACAAACCGTGCGGGTCCCTCCGCTCGTGTTCGTCCGTAGAGTGGGCACATGCGCGCTCGTACGGCAGTGATCCCCGCGGCGGGGATGGGAACCCGCTTCCTTCCGGCCACCAAGGCGGTTCCCAAGGAGCTGTTGCCGATCATCGATACGCCCGCGCTGCAGCTGATCATCGACGAGGCTGTCGGTGCCGGCATCGACCACGTCGTGGTGGTCACCAGCCATGCCAAGCCCGCCATCGAGGCCTACTTCGCCGAGGCGCCCGAGGTGGTTGCCAAGCTGCGCAGCACCGGGCGCAACGACGTGGCCGACCATCTCGAGGCCATCGGTCGCGACGTGCGGATCAGCTTCGCGTACCAGGACGTGGCGATGGGCCTCGGTCACGCCGTCGGGTGCGCCCGTGAGGCTGTCGGCGACGAGCCGTTCGCCGTGCTGCTGCCCGACGAGATCATGGGCGACAGCAGCCTGCTGGCGCAGATGTGCGATGTCAGCGCGGCCACCGGAGGCAGCGTTGTCGGCCTCAAGCACGTACCGATGGACGAGGTCAGTGCCTACGGTGTCATCGACCCGATCGGCGAGATGGATGCCGACGGTGTGGTGCGCATCGCCACGATGGTGGAGAAGCCCGCGGTCGCCGATGCTCCCAGCGATCTGATCATCATCGGCCGCTACGTCCTCACCCCCGACGTGTTCGACAAGATCGACCGAGTGCAGCCCGGCGCCGCCGGCGAGATCCAGCTCACCGACGCGCTGCGCATGCAGGCAGCGGAGGGGCCGTTCCACGGCGTGCTGCGCGACATCCGCCGCTTCGACACCGGCAACCCGCTCGGCTGGCTCACCGCCGTCGTCGAGCTCGCGCTCGACGACGAGCGCATCGGCGCCCAGTTCCGCGCCTGGTTGCAGGATCGCGTGTGAACCACGCCGCCGAGGCCGCCGCACTGCTCGCGCAGCTGCAGGCGCTCGGCACACCCACCCGGGCCGACGCCGAGAAGGCGTACCTCAAGAGCGAGCTGCAGTTCGTCGGCTGTGGCGTGCCGGCGATGCGGTCCACCACGAAGTCGTGGCTGAAGCGGCATCCGGACCTCACCCACGACGACCTCTTCGCGATGGCCGACGCGCTGTGGGCGCACCCGGTGCACGAGTGCCGTATGGCGGCCATCGAGCTGATCGTCGCCCGCCCGGCGCTGGTGACCCTCAGCGACGTCCCGTGGATCTACAACACCCTGCGCGACTGCCACACGTGGGCGCTCGTCGACCCGTTGGCCGGATGGGTCACCGCCGACCTCGCCCGACGCGATCCCGACGGGCTGCTGCCACATCTCGATCGTTGGGTGCGCGACGGCGACTTCTGGATCCGTCGGTCGGCCGTGCTGGCGCTGCGGACGCTGTTGCGCGAGGACCGCGAGCTCGATCGGTTCTTCGCGTACGCCGAGGCGTTGCTGCCCGAGAAGGAGTTCTTCATCCGCAAGGTGCTCGGGTGGGTCCTGCGCGAGGTCGCCGGGCGTCACCCCGGCCGGGTCTCGGCATGGTTGCGCGAGCACATGGCGCAACTGAACCTGGTGACCTTGCGCGAGCCACTGCGTCGCCTGGCCGACGCCGCCGAGCTGCGGGCGCTCTACGACGCGTCGCGCCCTGGCAGCCGGCGGAACAATCCGGGGTAGTCGGTCACCAACCCGTACTCGTCCACCTCCAGCTCGACGACCTCGCCGGTTTCCACGCTCTCGTGACGCCAGCGGCGCGCGTCGAGCCGGGTGTAGCGGTGCACCACCTTGCGCACCTCCAAGGTGGCAGGGTCGACGGTCACCACCGGCAGCTCGGCGGTGTGCCCCTCCAGCAGCGGGAGCCTGCGGATGGGCAGGGTGTTGGTGAACGGCGTGCAGGCCAGATCGATGTCGTAGCACCCGTCGAGCTCCGTGCGATGGGCGCCGTTCATCTCTCCCCAGCGGCCGCTGCCGTCGGTCGCCAGCCACAGGTCCGGCTCGTCCAGGTCGCGGAACAACAGGAACTGGCGCACCTGCCAGGTGGGCGAGAGCCGCAACACGTACTGGATGTGCTCGCGGTCGAGGGCGTCGCCGACCTCCCCGCTGACGGTGAAGCCCTCGTTCTCCCAGAGGATGGTGGTGGTCTCCTCGCCGTCGCCCGCCCAGGTGGCCCAGCGCGTCACGTGACCAGCGGGCTCGTGGGCGGCGGGAAAGGGCGAGTACGACGTCACCAGCGTCACGGTACCGTTGCGGCGTGATCGACATCACCGAGGCCCGGTCGTACGTGCTCGCCCGCTGTCCGGCGGCGACGCCTCACGACGTGCCCTGTCGCGAGGCCACCGGTCTGGTGCTGGCGGCGCCGGTGGTGGCGGCCGAGAACGTGCCGCCGTTCGCGAACAGTGCGGTCGACGGGTACGCGGTGATCGCCGCGTCCGTGGCGGCCGCGCCGGTGGAGCTGCCCGTCGTGGGGGAGGTGGCCGCCGGTGCGCACACGGATCGCGTGCTGCGGCCCGGCGAAGCGATCCGCATCATGACCGGTGCGCCGGTCCCCGCCGGGGCCGATGCCGTCGTGATGGTGGAGGATACCGAACGCCTCGACGGAGGCGTGCGTGTGCGGGTGCGCCAGTCGGTTGCCGTCGGCGTCGCGGTGCGCAGGGTGGGCGACGACGTGCGTGCCGGCACTGCGCTGTACCCGGCCGGCACGTACATCACGCCGGCCGTGGCAGGAGTGCTGGCCAGCGTCAACGCGGCCATCGTGTCGGTGGTGCCGCGCGCCCGAGTGGCGGTGCTGTCCACCGGCGACGAGCTGATCGACGACGGCTCGCCACTGCGACCGGGCCAGATCCGCGAGAGCAACCGAACCATGCTCCTCGGTGCGGTGCGCGATGCGGGGTGCGAGGCCATCGACCTCGGCATCGTGCGCGACGACGAAGCGTCGCTGGAGCGCGTGCTGCGCGACGCTGCCGAGACGTGCGATGCCGTGGTCACCAGCGGCGGCGTCAGCATGGGGGACTACGACGTCGTGAAGGCGGTGCTCTCGCAGATCGCCGACATGCGCTGGATGCAGATCTCCATCAAGCCCGCCAAGCCGTTCGCGTTCGGGCTGCTGCCTGCCACCGGTTCACGGCAGGTGCCGGTGTTCGGCCTGCCCGGCAACCCGGTCAGCTCGCTGGTCAGCTTCGAGCTGCTGGCCCGCCCCGCCCTGCGCCAGATGATGGGCCACACCACCATCGACCGTCCGCTGGTCGCGGCCATCGCCGACGACGGGCTCCCACGGCGTGCCGACGGCAAGACCCACTACGTGCGGGTGTTCGCGGCCTTCGCCGCCGACGGCCGGGTGCATGTCCGTTCCGTCGGCGCGCAGGGCAGCCACCAGTTGGCCGCCACCTCTCAGGCCAATGCCATCGCGGTGGTTCCCGATGGCGAGGGTGTGGCCGCAGGGGCCGATGTCGACACGATGCTGCTGTCGCTGGGGGCGTAGCTCGTGGATGGATGGGTAGTGTGACGCAATGGACCTGATCGACTCGTTCGGTCGCACGATTCGCGACTTGCGCATCTCGGTCACCGACCGATGCAACTTCCGCTGCACGTATTGCATGCCGGAGGAGGGCATGCAGTGGGTGCCGCGCAGCGACGTGCTCACGTTCGAAGAGATCGAGCGGCTGGCCCGCATCTTCGTGCACCGCTTCGGTGTCGACGGCTTGCGGCTCACCGGCGGCGAGCCCACCGTGCGTTCGCACCTGCCGGTGCTGGTGGCCAAGCTGGCTGCGTTGGGTGTCGACCTGTCGATGACCACCAACGGCTCCACCTTCCGGCACATGGCCCACGAGCTGCGCGATGCCGGCCTGCAGCGGGTCAACATCAGCCTCGACACCCTCGTGCGCGAGAAGTTCCAGCGGATGACCCGCCGCGACGAGTTGGAGCGCGTGCTCGACGGCATCGAGGCCGCGAAAGAGGCCGGCTTCGCGCCCGTGAAGATCAACGCCGTGGTCGAGCGCGGCGTCAACGACGACGAGATCGTCGACCTCGCCCGCTACGGCCGCGATCACGATGTCGAGATGCGCTTCATCGAGTTCATGCCGCTCGACGCCGGCGGCCACTGGTTGCACGACAAGGTCGTCGGCCAGGACGAGATCGTCGCCACGCTGTCGGCCGTCTTCCCGATGGAGCTGGTCCCCGCCCGCGGAGCCGCGCCCGCCGACCGTTGGCGCTACCTGGACGGCAAGGGGATGGTGGGGGTCATCCCCACGGTCACCAAGCCGTTCTGCGACGACTGCGATCGCGTGCGGCTCACCGCCGACGGGCAGTTCCGCACCTGCCTGTTCGCCACCACCGAGTTCGATCTGCTGAAGCTGATGCGCGCCGGCGCCACCGATGACGAAGTCGCCGCCGAGATCCAGCGGGCAGTCGGCACCAAGTGGGCGGGCCACCAGATCGGTCAAGTCACCTTCGTCAAACCTCGCCGCACGATGAGCCAGATCGGCGGCTGAGCGGGCTTCGGCGACAGCCAGGGGTCGTGTCGTCTGGCACCGCGACGAACCGGGAACGAGGTGGCAGTAGGGTCGGCCAGGTGAAGGGTCGAACCGCGCTCGAGCTGGCCATCGCCGGGGTGCTCGTCGTCGTCGCCGCCCAGGCCGACACGGTCACCCATGCCGTGCGCATCGAGGCCATCGCATCGGTGAGTGGCCCGGCAACGGCCACGCAACCTGCTGTCCGGGTGAAGCCGCCGGGGCCGACCCTCGGCGGCTGCCCGATGTACCCCGGCGACAACGCGTGGAACACTCGCATCCGCGATGCGCCCCTGCTGCCCAACAGCGCCCAGATGATCGGCTACATCCAGGCCCACGGCGGCGACAACCTGCACCCCGATTTCGGCGAGAACCCGGCGTACGGCATCCCCTACGTGGTGGTGCCGCAGAACCAGCAGCTGGTGCCGATCACCTACGACGCGTACGGCGACGAGAGCGAGCCGGGGCCGTTCCCGATCCCGCTCGACGCACCGATCGAAGGTGCGCCCGGAGCGACCAACGGTGATCGCCACGTGCTCGTGCTGCAGCAGGGAACGTGCCGGTTGTTCGAGCTCGGTGTGGCCCGGCGCAGCGGCGGTGGCTGGCTGGCGGCAGGCGGCGCCCGGTTCGACATGACCAGCAACGCGTTGCGGCCGCTCGGTTGGACCAGTGCCGATGCCGCCGGGCTGCCGATCCTGCCGGGCCTGGTGCGCTACGACGAGGTGGCGGCCGGTCACATCGACCATGCGATCCGCATCACCTTCGACACCACCCGTCGCGGCTTCATCCTCCCCGCCACGCACTTCGCGTCGTCGGTCACCGACGTCGATGCGCCGGCGATGGGGCAGCGGCTGCGATTGAAGGCCGGTTACGACATCAGCGGGCTCACCGGGCAGGCTCGCGTGATCGCGGAGGCGATGAAGAACTACGGGGTGATCGTCGCCGACAACGGCAGCAACTGGTTCTTCCAGGGAGCGCCCAGCGCCGGCTGGGTGGACGACGACCTCGGTCAACTGAAAGGCATTCCCGGCACCGCGTTCGAAGCGGTCGACACCGGGCCGGTGCGCACCGGCTGATCGGACGAGGTGCCGTCGGTCACACGCCATCACCCGGCCGTTGTGCCCAGAGGTACTACAGTTCCGTGACGGATGAGTGACCTGACTTTCACACACCTCGACCCTCTGGGTCGGGCCCGTATGGTCGACGTGACCCCCAAGGACCCGACGCACCGCCGGGCCGTGGCACGCGGCAAGGTGTTCATGCAACCGGCCACCACCGCGGCAGTCGTCAACCGGGAAGTCAAGAAAGGCGACGTGCTCGCCGTGGCCCGCGTGGCCGCCATCCAGGCCGCAAAGCGCACCAGCGACATGATCCCGCTGTGCCACCCGCTGCTGGTGGGTTCGGTGCACATCAACTTCGAGATCGGTGACGACTTCATCGAGATCGAAGTGCAGGTCGACACCGTCGACCGCACCGGCGTGGAGATGGAAGCGCTGCACGCTTGCTCGATCGCCGCCCTCACCATCTACGACATGTGCAAGTCGGCCGATCGCGGCATGGTGATCGGCGAGATCGCCCTCTGGGAGAAAACCGGAGGGCGGTCCGGTACGTACCGTCGACCCGCTAACATTGCATCCGTTGTTACGAACGTCGTAGAATCGTAATGAAACGGATGTCGGTAGTTCTCATGCAGTTCGGCTGCCCGACACCCGGAGAAATCGTGAACACCAACTTGTTGCACCTCATGCACACCTCACACCACACCACTCCTCGCGGCACCGGCGGCATCGTTCTCACTCAGAGTCCTGCATCTGCTCGTCCGTCCTCTGCTGGAGGCCTCGCCTGATGCAGCCCATCGTCTTTCTCGCCGTCGCCGCCGTCTGGGCTGCCGTCATCGTTCCCCCGCTGCTGCGGTCACGGGTCGAGAACCGGCCCAACTCGTCGGTCACCGACTTCCGTCGCCAGCTCTCCACCCTGCAGCGCGCCGTGCCCACTCGCACGATGGTGCCGATGCGGGGCATGGCCCGCCCGCTCACCCAGGCTCCACAGCGTCAGTCGATGCACGGCCACCCCGGCCAGGTTCGTCGTGGGGCCGGCCAGCCGGCCGCCCGGCAGGCAATGTACTCCGCCTCGTTGAGCGCACCCGTCGCGCAGCGCAGCCACGCCGATTCCACCGCCGGCCACCGTCAGCTGCACCTGCACAAGGTGAGTCAGCGCGAGATCGTTCGTCGGCGCCGGGCCAACGTCTTGTTCGTCCTGGTCATCACCGTGGGCATCACCGGCTTCCTTGCGGCCACCACCCACGCCAATGCCATGGTCTACGCATTTGCGCTCTCGTTCGTCTCGTTGTGCGGTTACTGCTACAAGCTCGTGCAGATCCGCAACTACGAGCTGGATCGCAGCTACGGCGAACAGACCTGGTTCAACGCGGCCTGATTCGCCACCTGGTTTTTCGCCGGTACCCGTTACACTCGGGGCTTCCAACGGGGGTGTAGCTCAGTTGGCAGAGCGCAACAATCGCACTGTTGAGGCCAGGGGTTCAATTCCCCTCACCTCCACCCGGATGGTCACAGAGGCCCTTCCCTCACGGGAGGGGCCTCGTGCATTCCGGGGGTCGGGCCACTACGTTCTCCCGTGATGCGAATGCCCCGACTGCTGGCCGCCCTGGCGCTGATGGCAGTCGCGTCGTGCGCCGCTGGCGAGACGACTTCACCGACGACGACCACGACCGGCACCACGATTGCACCCGTTACGACTGCACCGGTCACGACTGCACCGGCCACGACTGCACCGGCCACGAC
>JBAVTH010000389.1:0-11678 GCA_049696035.1 Ilumatobacteraceae bacterium | reverse complement strand
AGCGAGCACATGGTGATGGCACTCGAGCACATGAAGGGCGTGCAGCCGGTGCTGGGGTGCACGCGGCGCATCGCCGGCCTGCGGCTGCAGGCCACCGACGCGGATTGGTCGACCGGTAGCGGGCCGGTGGTGGAAGGCGACCTGCAGCACCTGCTCTGCGCGATGACCGGCCGGCAGCAGGCACTCGCCGCGCTCACCGGCGACGGGGTCGACACGCTCCGATCCCGCTGACCAACCCCGTCGGTGGCGCGCCACGCGGCACGCAACGTGTCACGGGCCGTGCTACGGGGTGAGCAAGGCGTCGACGTGACGCTGCAGCTGCTCGATGCCGGTGCCTTTGGCGGCACTGACCCAGATGATGTCGCCTTGCTCGAGCGCACAGCCCTTGGCGAGATCCTTCTTGCGGGTGGCCAGCTTGGAGGGCCGCACCTTGTCGAGCTTGGTGGCGACCACCGTGTGCGGCACCCCGCTGGCCCGCAGCCAGTCGAGCATCTGCACGTCGAGCTTGGTGGGCCCGATCTCACCGTCGACCAGCACGAAGACCAGCTCCAGGCCCTCACGTTCGAGCAGGTAGCCCTCGATCATCGCCTGCCAGGTGGACCGCTCGCGGCCGGGCACCTTCGCGTAGCCGTAGCCGGGCAGGTCGACGACGGTGCCACCCGACGGCAGCACGAACAGGTTCAGCAGCTGAGTGCGCCCAGGTGTGTTCGAGACCTTGGCCAGCTGTCGCCGGTTGGCCAGGGCGTTGATGAGCGACGACTTGCCCACGTTGCTGCGCCCGACGAAGGCCGCCTCACACGGCGTGGGGGGCAGGTCGGAGTAGCGCTTCGCCGAAGTGACGAACGTGAAGTGGAGGGGCACGGGCCTCCACGGTAGACCCCTCGCAGCGCGAACCGTCGCTAACGTGCGCCGGTGCCGTTCCTGCCGCAGAACACTCACCGCGATGCGGGGGTGTTGCTCACCACTCGTGGCATCCGCGGGTTCGTCGACGGCGTGGTCAGCCTCGCGATCACCGCCCTGCTGCCGATGCTCGGCTTCAGCGGCCTTCGCATCGGCGTCATCGTCACCGGCATGTTGCTCGGGTCGGCGGCGATGACGGTGCTGGTCGGCACCAAGTTGTACGCGGTGCCCCGGCGAACCCTGCTGTTCGCCGGTGCCGGCTTGATGATCACCACCGGTGCGTTGTTCGGCATGCTGACCTCGTTCGCCGCGCTGTTCGTGGTCGGGGTGATCGGCACGCTGAACCCCACGTCGGGCGACGTCAGCGTGTTCCTCCCGCTCGAGCAATCGATGCTGGCGGGCACCACTCCTGCCGTCTCGCGCACAGCGCTGTACGCGCGCTACACCTTCGTCGGTGGTCTCGCCGGCGCCGCCGGCACGTTGGCCATCCGCATCCCGGAGGCCGTGGCCGCCCACACGGCGATGTCGGAGGAGACCGCGTTGCGGTGGTGCTTCGCCGTGTACGTGCTGGCCGGCATCGTGGTGCTGCTGCTCTACCGGTCGCTGAACGGGCCGGAGGCGGCCGGGCGCGGAACGCCGGCTGCGCCGTTGGGCCGTTCCCGTTCCGTCGTCTACCGACTGGCGATGCTGTTCTCGCTGGACGCGTTCGGTGGCGGCTTCGTGGTGCAGTCGATGCTCGCGCTGTGGTTGTTCCGCCGCTTCGATCTCTCGGTGGGCGCCGCCGGCACGCTGCTGTTCGTCACCGGCACGCTGAGCGCGGCCTCCGGCTTCGTCGCGGCGTGGTTGGCAGCGCGCATCGGGCTGGTGCGCACGATGGTGTTCACCCACCTGCCGGCCAACGGCTTCCTCGTTGCCGCTGCGTTCATGCCGACGATGCCGCTGGCGGTCACGATGCTCGTGCTGCGCAGCCTGCTCAGCTCGATGGACGTGCCCGCGCGCACGTCGTACGTGATGGCTGTGGTCTCGCCGGAGGAACGAGCCGCGGCGGCGAGCGTCACCAACGTGCCGCGCAGTCTTGCTGCCGCGCTGCCGCCCACCGCGGCAGGGTGGATGCTCGACCACAGCACGTTCGGGTGGCCACTGGTGATCGCCGGCATCGCCAAGGCGATCTACGACCTGCTGCTGTTGCGACAGTTCCGCCACGTGCGACCGGAGGAGGAGCGGCAGTCGCCTCAGGGCGCGCGGTAGGCGTTGAACGCGGCCGTCGTGATCAACCGGCCGTCGCGGGTGATCACACAACCGCTGTAGCCGTCGTGCTCCGCCAACCAGTACAGCCCTTCCTGACCCATCACGTAGAGCGTGGTGGCGTAGGCATCGGCGTCGGCGAGGTCGGGCCCGACCACGGTGGCGCTGGCCAGTTCGGTGATCGGCCGGCCGTCGCGCGGGTCGATGATGTGGGCACCGCGCTCGTAGGTGCCGCTGGTGGCGACCGCGAGGGGTCCGGTGCCGTGCAGCACGAGCGCGATCGCCATCGGGTCGGCTGGATGGCGGATGCCCACACGCCAGGGCGCTCCGCCGTGGTCGCATCCACCGAGCACCACGTCGCCGCCGGCGTTGAGGCAGAAGTCGACGGCGCCGCGATCGACCAGCAGGCGCGCGGCGCGCTGCACCGACCACCCCTTCACGTAGCCGCAGGGGTCGAAGCGGGTGCCGTTGGGCGAGGGCAGCGACCAGACGTCGAACACGCCACCGGTCTCCTCGGCCAGCTCGCCGCAGCGCTGCAGCACCTCGCGGACGTCGCCACCGACCTCGGGATCGGTGGGCGCCAGCTCGCCGCGGCCGATGCGGCTGATCGGGCTTTCGTCCTTGTACGGGCTGAACACGTCGTCCACCTCGTGGAACCACGCGACCAGCTCGTCGATGAGCGAACGATCGTGGGAGTCGACGATGTCGATGCTGATGGCGGTGCCCATCACGGCCTCGACGTGATGGAGGCTCACGTTCAGCCGGTGATCCCGGACGCCGACTTGGCGGCGTCGATGGCCGACTGCAGCGATGCCCGGTAGCTCCTGGAGGTGTACGTCGCGCCGGAGATCGTGCTGACGTCGGCGCTCTGCGCGCCGAGCGCCTCGCTGATCAACATCGGCAGCGCCGACTCGTTGATGCGCACGCTGCGGCGATCGCCGTCGGGGTACTGCAGGATCTGCACGTCGGTGATCTGGCCACCGCTGTAGACCACCTGCACCTGCACGGTGCCGAACCGGTTCCGGTCGCTACCGCCCACGTAGGTGCCGTCGGCCACGCCGGCCGGGGCAGCGGCAACGGTGGTGGGCGCCTCGGTGGCGACCGTCGTGGCCTGCTCGGCGACCGGCACGGTGGTGGCCGTGGCCTCGGCGACCGGCGGTGCTGCGACCGTCGTGGCGGGTGCTGCGACCGTCGAGGCGGTAGGAGCGACGGTGATCAGCGGGGCGCCGACGGTGCCATTGGTGAGTTGAATCGAGTCGGAGGCGCCGTCCTGGTTGGCGAACAGCCCGGCAAGGCCGAGGGTGGTGACCGCGCTGAGGGCCAACGACGCCAACTTCGCCGCACGGGCGGGCTTGGCACGCTTGCCGGTCTTGGCCGACGAGTTGGCGCCCGGCTTGGCGTTGCCACGCGCGGCGGCGAGTGCGGCGATGCGGGCGGCGGCGTCGCTGGAGACACCGGCCGGTTGGACCGTGCGCTGCTGTGCTGCCGCGCGCTGCTGGGTGCCGGGTGCCGGCGGCGGCAGCGGCGCGTTCGGGCGACGGCTACCGAGTTGCTGCAGGCGCTGCTGCAGCAATGGGTCGATGGGCTGCTGTGGGCGCTGCGGCTTGCGGGAGTTGCTCATGGTCAAAGCTGCTTTCCAGGATCGATCAGGCGAGGGCTCGGCGGCGCTGGGCGATGCCGAGGAGGCGAATGGTGACGGGGTAGACGGCGATGCCGATGAGGAGGGCGAGGCCGCGGGTGAAGTAGACGGACATCGAGTCGCTGCCGGACTGGTAGGCGTGCACCGCGGTGAGCACGACGGCCGGGATGGAGAGGAGGTGCACCACGTGCCACGCCTTGCGGGGCAGCTTGCGGCGAATGCGGGCGGTGGAGGGCAGCACGACGATGGCGAACAGCCAGAAGGCGACGACGCCCCAGCCGATCGCCCAACCGACCTTGCCACTGGGCACGAACAGGTCGAACAGGCCCAGCCCGACGTTGGAGTCGAGGAAGGAGAACAGCATGTGGAGACCGATGAACACGAGTGTCAGGCCGCCGAGGTAGTTGTGCAGGGCCAGCCACCAGTTCGGCTTCAGGCGGGTACCCGTGTTGCGGGCGGAGAAGAACAGACCCCATACCAATGCCGCCACCGCCAGCACCGCCGCAACGATGCCGGTGGCCCGCGTCAGGTACCAGGTCCACGAGTTCATGCACACAGTGTGATGTGTGACGGTGAACGATGTGTCGCGCGGAGGTGAGAGTTCCGTAAGAGCTGCGCTCGGCCTCGTGCCCGCCCGCGGCCCAGAAGATCAGTGCGCCGCCAGCAGGCGGTCGACGGCGGCTTCGATCTCCGCCTCGCTGAGCAGCATCAGCTTCGCTGCGTCGCCGAGCGGGATGAAGCTGTCCTTGCTGGTGACCCGGGCCATGCGGCCGGTGAAGCCACCGTCGACCAGCGCGGCGAGCACACCCTCGGCGACACCGCCCGACTGGCGCGTCTCGTCGACCACCAGCACTGCCCCGGTGGCGTTCGCCTCGCGCAGGATGTCGTCGATGGGCAGCGGCGCGATCCAGCGGAGGTCGACGACGCGGGCGAAGATACCCTTCGACTGCAGGCGGCGGGCGACGCGCAACGACATGAACAGGCCGTTGCCGAACGTGAGGAGGGTGAGGGTGTGGCCGTCGCCGTACGTGCGGGCGACGCCGATCGGCACGTGTGCGCTCGGCTCCGGGGTGGCCAGCCACAGGCGATCGCCGTGCTCCATCAGGTCGCTGGTGTGATAGCGGGCGATCGGTTCCACCATCACGCCGACGGTGCCGTCCACCTCGGCCGCGGCCACCAGAGTGCGCAGCATTGCGGCCGCATCGTCGGGCCTGGCCGGCACGGCGAGCACGACACCAGGCAGGTCGCGCAGCACCGTCAGTGAGTCGTCGTTGTGGAAGTGACCGCCGAAGCCCTCCTGGTAGCCGAGCCCGGCGATGCGCACGACCATCCCGTTGCGGTACTGGCCGTTGGAGAAGAACTGCAAGGTGGCCGCTTCACCGCGCAGCTGGTCCTCGGCGTTGTGCAGGTAGGCGAGGTACTGGATCTCGGCCACGGGCAGGAAGCCGCTGATGGCCGCGCCCAGCGCGAGCCCGAGGATGCTGGTCTCGTCGAGCAACGTGTCGAACACCCGCGCCGCGCCGGCCTGCGCCAGCAGACCCTTGGTCACGCCGTAGACACCGCCCTTCGCGGCCACGTCCTCGCCGAACAGCAGCATGTTGCCGTGCTCGTGCAGCAGCTCGGAGAGGGTGGCGTTGATCGACTGCGCCAGCGTGACCGGCGGCCGTGCCGGGGTGACGGGTGCGGCCCGAACTGCTGCCGCAACGGCGGAGGGGGTTCGCGGTGCCAGCGGCTCCAGCACTTCCTCGGCGGTGGCCAGCTGGGGCCACTCGGCAACGGTGGCGGCCATCTCGTACACGCGGGCACGAAGATCGTCGTGTCGCGCGACGAGGGCCTCGGCGGTGTGGGCGCCGCTGGCCACGAGGCAACGGGCCGTGGCCAGGATGGGGTCGCGTTCGGCATCGGCACGCACTTCCGCCGGGGTGCGGTACGCGCTCTCCACGTCGGTGCCGGCGTGGCCACCGAAGCGCACCGTGCGCAGGTGCAGGAACGCGGGTCGCCGGCGCGTTCGCACCCACTCACCCAGCTCGGCGGTGACGGTGAGCACGGCCTGAGGGTCGGCGCCGTCGACGCCGACGTAGCGCAGGTGGGGCCGGCTGCCGTAGGCGCTCTCGATCCAGCCGGCCGGGGTGCGCACGCTGATGCCGAGGCCGTTGTCCTCGCAGACGAACAGCAGCGGCAGTGGCAGGCGCTGGTGCGCGCAGTGCAGGGCGGTGTTGATCGCACCAGCGGCCACGGCGTGGTTGGCCGATGCATCGCCGAAGCTGCACACGGCCAGCGCGTCGTGCGGCCACGGCGACTCGACACCCAGCCGGGCGGCGCGGCCGATGGCGAAGGCGACGCCGACGGCGCGCGGCAGGTGCGACGCGATCGTGGACGTCTGCGGGATGATCGCCAGGTCGTGGCGACCGAAGACCTTGTGGCGGCCACCCGCGATCGGCTCACCGGTGGCGGCCACCATGCCGGCCAGGATGTCGTGCACGCCGCCCACGCCGGCGCGGGCGAGGTAGAAGCCGCCGCTGCGGTAGTGCAGCAACGCCGGATCGGTAGGGCGCAGCGCCATGGCCACCGCCGCGTTGCTCTCGTGCCCCGATGACCCGATCGTGTAGTAGCCCTTGCCCTGGCCGCGCAGCCAGCGGGCGGCCAGATCGCAGTGGCGGCTGGCGAGCTGCACGTCGAACAGCCGCTCCAGCTCGGCCAGGGCAGTAGAGCCCAGCGCGGCCGTCACGTTCGGCGCTGCTCCCAACGCATGCAGCGAGTCGACGAGTTGCACTTCCAGCGGGCTGCGATCCGGGTTCACCACGCCTCCAGCTTGTCAGGTCGTCCACGGGTCCGGCCTCTCTCCCCCGCACTCAGTCGGCCCGATGCTTCCGGAAGCAGATCCGAGGGACTGCCCCCGCCCTGGAGCTTCCGGAAGCACGGAAGCCCGGCACGAGGCCGGCACGAGGCCGGCACGAGGTCGAAGCGACGGGAGGACGTGGGGACCCTGCGCGGGACCGCGCACCGAAGGTGGACGCTCAGACGTCGATGCGGTAGCGCACGATGAGCGGGTCGCCGCTGGGCTGCACCACCGCTCGATAGCGGTTGATCAACGCCCGCATGGCCACGTTCTCGCGCAGCACATCGGCGATGATGCGGCGCACTCCGCGTTTGCGGGCCATGACCAGCAGCGCATCCATCAGCCGCGAGCCCACGCCCAGCCCTTGGTACTCGTCGATCACCGTGACGGACAGTTCGGGCGGGCCTTCCGGGTTGCCCATCCAGCGGGCGACCCCGATCGGTTTGCCCTCGGGGTGATCGGGCAGGTGGGCCGCCGCGTCGAAGGCGATGATCGCCGCGTTGACCACGCCATCCACGTGAGAGAGCCGTTCCAGCACGCTGGGAGGCAGCTCTCGAACCGCGGTGAAGAAGCGGAAGTGGCGCGACTCTGGGCCGAGCGCTTCGAACGCCTCGGCGAAGTAGCGGTCGAAGTCGTCCGATACCGCTTCGCGGGTGGTGATCAGGGGTGTGTGGTCGATCCACACATGATGCCCGAACTGCACGGCCCTGCCGGTGCGACTGATGGCACGTCGGCGGGCCGCGCGTTCGCGGCATCGCAGCGAGCGCGATGGCGCGCTTCGCCGCAGTGAACTACTTGGTCTCGGCAGCGCCGTCGCCGAGGACGTCCTTGATCTTCTCGGCGGCCATCTCGACCTTGGCGTCGACCGAATCGGGAGTCTTGCTCTCGATCACATCGGCGACCTTGTCGACGGCACCGCTGACGGCCTTCTTGTTGCCAGCGAACATTCCCTTGAGCTTGTCGAGCAGACCCATTGATTCTTCCTCCATGTTGTACGAATTGCGGCGAACCCTCGCACACGGCGAGAGGCGAGTCCAGAACGATCTTGTCAAACTGTGCGAAAAACAAACTCGCCGCAGGCCCGAGGACCTACGGCGAACCTGAGTGGTCGAGACCGGCGTCGATCCGGTGACCCTACGCTTTTCAGGCGTATGCTCTGCCGACTGAGCTACTCGACCGTATGGGTGCCACGAACATGCCAGCGGCACCTTCGTGACTCCCTTGGATTGGCCACTTGCGTGGCTTCCGAACGGGCTTGCGCCCGAGCGGTCCCGACGGGGTTCGAACCCGCGACCTCCGGCTTGACAGGCCGGCGTGAACTCCACTTCACCACGGGACCAGGCTGTAGACCAGCTGGTCTGGACTTGCTGTATTCCTTTGGGCACCCCCAACGGGATTCGAACCCGTGCCGCCACCTTGAAAGGGTGGTGTCCTAGGCCACTAGACGATGGGGGCTAGGTCTGCTTCCGGTTGAGAGCGTCGAAACATTATCAGCAGGCCATCAGTTTTCCCCAGCCGTTTGCGCGAATTCGGTCGCGGGTACGGTGGCCGATCGTGCGTCTCGAACTGGATCCATCGCTGAGCCCGACCGACTACTCCTATGCCCACCGGCTGCGCGTGCGCTTCGCCGAGACCGATGCGATGGGCATCGTGCATCACAGCCGTTACCTGCCCTACCTGGAGGAAGCGCGCGTGGAGTACTTGCGCCATCTCGGCCACCCGTATGCAGCGCTCCGCGCCGATGGTGTGGACTACGCCGTGCTGGAGGCGTTCGTGCAGTACCGCCAGCCGCTGCGCTTCGACGACGTCGTGGATGTCCACCTCCGGTTGGGTGCGGCCACGCGGGCGACCTTCCAGATGGCGTACCTGCTCACCGTCGACGGCCAGGTGAGGGCGACGGCAGTGACCGTGCACGGCTGCGTCAACGCGGCCGGCAGACCGGTGCGCATGCCGGCCTGGCTGCTGGCGCTCGATGGGTGAACCGACGCACGATTGCAACCTCGCTCTTACGAACGATGCATAGGGTTCCGTCATGCGTCCGCTCACCGTCGCAGGGGCCACGCTCATCGGCTACCTCATCGGTACGTTCCCCACCGCCGATCTCGTCGCGAAACGGGCATCGGGCGGCACCGTCGACCTTCGGCGCTCCGGCAGCGGCAACCCCGGCGGAGCGAACGCGCTGAAGCTGCTGGGCCGCCGAGCCGGCTACACGGTGATGGCCGGCGACATCGCCAAGGGCGCGGTGGCGTGCGCAGCGGGCACCATGGTCGCGGGGCCGGCCGGGGCGCATCTCGCCGGTACGGCGTCGGTGGTGGGTCACTGCTTCCCGGCCTGGACGCGCGGTCGCGGCGGCAAAGGCGTGGCCGCCAGCGTCGGACAGTGCCTGGCGACGTTCCCCGCGTACTTCCCCATCGACCTCGGCGTGGCTGCCCTCACGGCCGCCAACCCGCGACTCAAGCAACGGGCGTTCACGGCCACCGCTGCATCGTGCGTTGCGTGGGTCGCGGGCGGTCTGCTGTGGTGGCGCAGAGGCTGGCCGAACCTGTGGGGCCCGAAGCCCGGCGTGGGTCTCCCACTGTCGGCGGCAGTCAGCAGCTCCGTCATCCTGTACAAGTTCGCGGTCGCCTCGTGATCGGCATCTGCACCGACTCGAACTCCCAGCTGCCGGCGGCACTCGCCCGCCGCTTCGGCATCGAGGTGGTGCCGCTGACCGTCACGATCGACGGCGTCGACTACCTCGAAGGCGTCGATCTCGACGCCGATGCGTTCTACGCGAAGTTCGCCGACGGGCACCGGCCCGCGGTCGCCACCAGCCAGCCCAGCCCCGGCCAGTTCGCCATCGCCTACGAGGAGCTGGCCGCGCGCGGGTGCACCGAGATCCTCTCCGTCCACGTCGCCTCTGCCGTGTCCGGCACGATCAATGCCGCCCGGCTCGCCGCTCATTCGTTGCCGCTGCTGCCGGTTCGCCTGGTCGATTCGGGAACGGCCAGCTTCGGGGTCAGCTGTTGTGTGTGGGCGGCGGCGGTGGCGGTGGCCGACGGCGCCACCCTCGATCACGCAGCGCTGATCGCCGAGCAGCTGTCACCGTCCATCGGGAACGCGTTCGTGGTGGGCGCGCTCGACCACCTCCATCGCGGGGGCCGCGGTACTGGCCTGGGCGGCGAAGGTCTGCCGGTGCTCACCCTGAAAGGTGGCAACGTCGAAGTGATCGAACGGTTGGCCACGGCGGTCGACGCCGTCAACGCGATGGCGACGTACGCGATCGGTTGGGGCGACCGGCTGCGGGTCGCGGTCGGCCACAGCGATCCGGCCACCGAACCGTTGGCCGATGCGCTGGAAGCCGCCGTCGGCGAGGCCGCGAACGTGATCGACGTGGTGCGTTACCGGGTGGGCCCCAGCGTGGGGGCGCACACCGGGCCGGGCACGGCCGGCTGCTTCATGTTTCCTGCCTGAGCCGGGCTCGCTCAGCGGGCGGAGATCGCCTGCACCGCCGCATCGAGCAGGTGGCTGAGGAACTCGTAGAGGTAGTACTCGCCCACCATCGGATCGTGGTCTTCGACATCGCGCGAGTCGTGATCCTCGCCGACGTCGAGCAGGGTGCCCAGGACGAGGCGAACGGCGTTCAGCGACTGCAGCAGGCCGTGCATCGCGCCGTCGTCCAGCGGGAGCCCCGCCGACAACGCGTCGTCCACCTGCTGCATCGCGGCCAGGCGCGAAGCCACCAGCTCCTCACGCATCAGCCGCTGGTACTCGCTGTTGGCATCAGCGTCGTCGGCCAGGTGGTAGGCGGGTGGGAACAAGCGGCGGGTGATCGCCTCTGTTCGCGGATCGTCGGCCAGCAGCAGCCCGCGCAGCTCGGCCACGAGGCTGGTGATGAGGTCGGTCTCCTCGTGGGCGAGGTTGACGACGAACCCCTCGGGGGTGCGTTCGAACACTGCGCGGGAAGCCTTGCGACGAGCCATGACGGCGCAACGGTAACGGTTGGCTCAGTCGGTGGCGACGTGACCGGCGGCGGCGGCGGCATCGAGCCGGGCGAGTGCGGCAGCCCACACCGCCGGCAGCGCCGGTTCGATGTGCGGTCCGTTGCGGGCGATGACCCGGTCGCGGGTGATGTCGTACTCGCGCCACGTGCTGCCACCCTCGGCCAGGTTGAGCAGCATCGGGGCCATGTGGTCGACGGCCATCACGTAGCGGGCTTCGGCGGTGTCGCCGCGCTCGTACTCGTCCCACAACGCTCGGAAGCGCTGCCCCATCGCCGGCGGCAGCAGCCCGAACAGGCGGTCGGCGGCGGCCTGCTCGCGCGCTTCCTTGGAGTCGTTGTGCTCGCTCTGGTCGTACGCGAACGTGTCGCCGGCGTCGATCTCGACGATGTCGTGCACGAGCGCCATGCACATCGCCGTCGCCAGGTCGACCGGTTCGCTGGCGAACGGGGCCATGATCATCGCGGCGATGCCGAGGTGCCACGAGTGCTCGGCGGTGTTCTCCCGGCGGAGGCCGCTGGCGAGGTGGTTGCGACGCTCGACCTCTTTGAGACGATCGACCTCGAGGAAGAAGCGCAGGGTGGCCGCCACGTCGTCGGCCGCTGTGTGGGGAAGTTCGTCGTGCGAATCGCTCACAGGGCGAACGTACTCGCTTCGCGGAAGTTACCGACGAGTAGCTATTCTCGGTGCATGAGCGAGATTCAGAAGGTCGGCATTCTAGGTTCGGGCATCATGGGCTCGGGTTTGGCCGAGGTGGCCGCCCGTGCCGGGTACGACGTGGTCGTGCGGTCGCGGTCGTTGACCGCGGCCAACGCGATGATCGCCTCCATCGACAAGGGCTTTGCCAAGGCGATCGAGCGCGGCAAGGCCACGGAGGAGGATCGCACCGCGGTGCTCGGTCGCATCACCGCCACCGATCACCTGGGCGCGGTCGCCGATTGCGATCTCGTGATCGAGTCGGTGGTGGAGGACCTGGCCGTGAAGAAGGCGCTGTTCGCCGAGCTCGAGCAGATCGTCAAGCCCAGTGGCATCCTCGCCACCAACACCAGCACGCTGCCGGTGGTGGAGATGGCGA
>JBAVTH010000388.1:0-8519 GCA_049696035.1 Ilumatobacteraceae bacterium | reverse complement strand
AGCCTGAACAGCGCCCGCGACGACCTGCCCCAGGTGTACGACAACGGATGCATCCTCGATGTCGGCGACAACTCTCCCAAGCAGTGCATCTACGGCGATGCCAACGGCAGCATCACGATCGTGCTGTTCGGCGACTCGCACGCGGCAGAGTGGATGCCGGCGCTCCACAAGGTGTCGGTGGCCAACGGGTGGCGCCTGATCGTGCACGTGAAGAAGGCGTGCCCGGATGCAGAGATCCCCACCGAGAAGGACCCCAACCGCACGGATTGCGCCGCCTGGCGCAGTGACGTGATCGACCTCATCGGTGGTCTGCAGCCCGATCTCGTGATCATGTCGTCGTACCGCTACAAGCAGGTGGGGGCGGCCGCCGGACGCGACCCTGACGCCGTGTGGCAGGAGGGCCTCGATCTCACCGTCTCCAAGGTGCGGCCGCTCACCGACCATCTGCTGCTGCTGGGCGACTCGGCCACTCCGAAGGAGGACATCCCCAGTTGCCTCGCAGGCAACCTGTCGAACGTGCCCGTGTGCATGGATTCGCGCGAGGGTGCGGTGCGGCCCGGCAGGCTGGCGGTCGAACGCGAGGTGGCGCGGAAGTACGACGCCGACTTCGTCCCGACCAGCGACTGGCTGTGCACCGAGAGCGCATGCCCGGTGATCGTCGGCAACGTGCTGATGTACCGCGACAACAGCCACATCACGGCGACGGCGTCGGAGTTCCTCTCGCCTTACATCGAGGCTGCGGTCAAGTCGGTCCTGGCCTGAGAGCTCACACGCGACTCAAGCGCAGTTCTCACCATCGCGCCGCGATTCGATGGATACGGTGCAAGTGCGGCGATGGCGCCGCAACAAGTTCAAGGAGCACGACGATGAAGCGGAAGCTGGTCCTCTCGGTCGCATTCACCACAGCCGCAGCGATGGCGCTGGCCGGCACGGCGCTTGCCCAAGGTGGCCGCGGCATGGGCATGCGCGGTGACCGCGATGGTCATCCGTTCTTCGGCATCGCGGTCCTGTGCGTCGTGGCCGCGATCGCGATCGTGGGCACCTGGTTGATCGTCCGCCGGAGTCCTCCCGCCGTTGCCGCCAGCGCAGCGATCGCCCCGGCGCCCGTACAGCGGCCCACCGCCAATGCCGAGGCGATCCTCGCCGAGCGCCTTGCCCGTAGCGAGATCAGCGCCGACGACTACCGCACCGCACTCGCCGCCTTGCGCGAGTCGGCAGCCGGGCCGCTCAGTGCTGCATCCTCGCAGTAGAGCGCCCGCCCGCTGCTGCGCCGCGCCCCTAGTCTGGGCCGATGACCCGCCCCTGCAAGATCGGTGTGCAACTGCCCGAGGTGGAACGGCTCGTGCCATGGCCGGAGCTGATCGCCATGGCCCAAGCGGCGGAGACGGTCGGCTTCGATTCCATCTGGCTCGGCGATCACCTGCTCTACGACCTTCCCGACGGGTCGGTTCGCGGTCCGTGGGAGGTGTTCACCTCGCTGGCCGCGCTCTCGGCGGTCACGACTCGTGTGCAGCTCGGGAGTTTGGTTGCGTCGCTCGGCTTCCACGAGCCGGCCATGCTCGCCAAGATGGCGGCGACTGTCGACGCGATCTCCGGGGGTCGGCTGATCCTCGGCGTCGGCGCCGGTTGGAACGAGCGTGAGTATTCGGCCTACGGCTTTCCCTACGACCACCGGGTCGACCGCTTCGAGGAGGCGTTCGGCCTGGTGCGGCGCCTGCTGGCGGGTGAGACCGTCACCCACGCCGGCACCTACTACGCGCTCGATCGCTGTGTGATCGACCCGCCGGCTGCACGCCCCGGCGGCCCGCTGCTGATGCTCGGCTCCAACAGCCCGCGCATGCTGTCGATCGGGTTGCCGCACGTGCACCAGTGGAACGTGTGGTGGAGCATCTACGGCAACACGCCTGAAGGGCTGGCGGCGGTCGTCGCCGACGTGCGTGCCCGCACCGAAGCGACCGGTCGCGACCCCGACGAGGTGGAGGCCACCGCCTGCGTGTACGTACAGGTTCCCGGTGGCGGCGGGCGAACGATGGGCGACCCGACGATGGCCACGACGGCGCCGGTGAAGGGCTCTGCCCGGGAGGTCGCCGATCAACTGGCATCGTTCGCTGCCGTCGGTGTTGCGCACCTGCAGCTGGTCGTCGACCCGATCACGCAGCGGTCCATCGAGTGGTTGGGCGACGTGCTGTCGCTGCTGGACGCCTGACGGCGTCGGTGGGTCAGACGGCGGCAGGCAGCGTGACGTCGAGCAGCTGAGCGTCGGCGGTCGGCTCGCTGAGCGTGTAAGGCGTCCTCGCCGGCATCACGAACGAGTCGCCTTCACCGAGGCGCACCGGCTCGTCGTCCTCTCGCTGCAGCGTGATGGCCCCGTCGAGCACGAAGTGGAAGAGGAACTCCGCGTCGTGCTGCGTGCGTGCGGGCGCCGGCGCACCGACGGGGCGCACCACGCGGACGCCGGCGACGCCGTTCATCGCGGCGCCGATCCCGGTGTCGCGATACTCGTAGCCGGCCGACCGCCACGGCGCCCACGTTGCGTTCGCGGCCTGATGGAAGACGAACCGGTGGCCGTCGGGGCCGTACCCGCGGTGAGGCAGGCTGGCTCCGGTGGGCAAGGTCATCTCGGGGTCGCCCCACGTCTCGTGCTCGGCCGGGCAGCCGACCTCGATCACCTGCATTCGGTCGCTGGCCTCGAGCACACGATGGCGGATGGTGGAAGGCTGCAGGAAGCAATCGCCCTCGGTGAGCAGCATCGGCTCGCCCTGATCCTCATAGGCCACCCGCACCCAGCCGCGGTAGCAGTAGATCATCTGGAAGCGGATGTTGTGGAAGTGCACGTAGTCGCCCACCGGGCCGCCGGTGGGGATGAGGATGTGCGACGCGATGAAGCGCCCACCCAGCCGGCTGGGGATGAGGTCGCGGTAGCGCATGCCGGCCCGCCCCTCGCCGAACGCGCTGTCGTCGGTGGCCATGCGGGTGACCACGAACTCCTCCACCAGCGGGGGGACGTCGAGCGGAGGGTGAGCGGGGACGAACTCGATGACGGTGCCGTTCGGGGCGGTCACCTCGCCGGGGTCGCCCTCGGTGGTGAGCAGGCGCAATCGGGCCGGAGGAGCAGCGCTGCCCACCTCCAGCCGTACCGTGAGGCCGAAGCCCTGCAGCACGGCCATGCGGGGGTGGTCGGCGGGCACGATGGTGCGCACCTTGAACCCGATGCCGAGGAGGAAGTTGATGGTGGCGGAGATCGGCTCGGCGCACGGCAGGACGACCTGCGCCGACTCCACGAGGTGATCGCTCATGATCGCCCGAGCCTATGCCCAATGCCCCCGCAGGGCTCAAGCTCGGGGGGAGAGGGCGGGGGTGAGGGTGCCCTCGTGCACGATCACCCGGTCGTCGAGCGTGATCGTGCAGTTGCGCATCGGCAGGTCGAAGTGGCCGGCAGTGAAGCGGCCCGCCAACTCGTTGGCGCCGGTGGAGTAGACGAAGTTGCCCGCGTACACGCGTGCCTCGGTGCCCCAGGTCTCGCGCTTGTCGTAGAGCTGCGACGAGTCCCATCGGGCGAGCTGGTTCATGCCCCATCCGACGTGGCTGGTGGCGTAGCTCTCCCGATCGCCGAACGCACTGAGGTAGCTGCGGAACAGGATCGCGTCGGCGCCCGTGCCGCCGATCGACTCGATGTGATCGTCGACGATCGTCAGGGTCACCGGCGACTGGACGAGCGTGTTGAACGTGAGGTTCATGTCCCCCGGGGCCAGCACGATCGTGCCGCTGACGCTGTGGGCCGACGGGAACGCTGCCACCAGGCCGCCCGGCCAGTGCGCGATGGAACCCGGCCCGGAGGTGAGGCCGGTGGAGCCGGCAGCAGCCGCGCCGGTCAGTCGGACGAGCAGGTCGGTGCCGGCGGCGCTGGTGACGTGCATCGTGGTGGCATTGCTGATCCACTCGTAGCCGAGCTCTACCCTGCGGGGCATGTCGGGATCCCACCCGATGCGTGCCAGCACCTCGGGGTGCTCGTTGGAGATCATCAGCACACGTGCACCGTCGCCCAGGATCCTGCCGAGCTCGGGGGAGTGCAGCAGGCCCTCGACGGTGCAGTCGATCACCAGGCTGCTGGCAGCCAGGGCGGCGATCACCGATGGGTGATCGGCGATGGCCTGCGAGGCGCCGGTGGAGCGGATGGGCACCGCGTGAGCGGCCGGCGGCGTGGGAACGACGACATCGAACACGCGGCCACCGAGCGACTGCGCGGCCAGGCGAGCCGTTTCCACCAGCACCGGGCGGCTCTGCGATTCGCTCAGCACGGCGACGGTCTCTCCGTCGACCAGGCCGCAACGCTGAAGGTGAGCTGCGAACGCAGCGATGAAGCGCCATTCGGTGGTCATGTGGCCTCCACGGCGGTGAGGTGCTGGGTGATGAGTCGGTTGACCTGGTCGGGCGCTTCCACGTTGAGGAGGTGGCCTGCGTGCGGCACGACGACCAGCGTCGCGTGGGGAACGTGGTCGGCGATGTACTGGGAGTACTCCGGTGGCGTCTCGCGGTCGAACTCGCCGACGAGGACCAGCGTGGGGTGGACGATCGAGGGGAGCAGGCTGCGTGAGTCGTGTGTCACGACGCACTCGATCGACCGGCGAAGTGCCGTGCCACTGACGCACGACATCGCCACGCGCTGCTCTGCCAACGCCTCGTCGGTGATCCTCGGGCCTGCGATCGCCCGCAGCACGCGCTCGGAGAAGTCGGCCGGCTCGAGGCCCTCGTCGAGCGGGGCCAGCCGCGCTGCGCTCCACGTCGCCGGGCTGGTGCCGTCGAGGCCGAAGCGTGGACTGGAGGACATCAACGTCAGCGAACGGACGGTGTCGGGGTGCCAGGCGGCAAGGTACTGGGCGATCATCCCGCCCATCGAGATGCCCACCACGTGCGCCGGGCCGGCGGCGAGCGCGGCGATCCAATCGGCGGCGGCGGCCGCGAGCGAACGGAACGGCACCGTCGTGTCGGGAAGCGGCGCGGAGCGGCCGTAACCGGGGAGATCCCACGCTGCCACCCGGCGGCGATCGCCGAGGGTCGCGAGTTGGGGCTCCCATGAGAGGCGGCTCCCACCCAGGCCGTGCAGCAGCACCACGAGTGGACCCTCGCCTCGCTCGCGCCACGTGAAGCGATCGCCGTCGACGTCGCGTACGGTCGAGGTGGATGGGGCGCCCATGCGGTGAGTATGCCAGAGCCCGTTCGTTTGTCAACGCTGTTGACAAACGAGCGCCGGTCTGGTCAACTGCCGGCCATGGGGCACACAGCGATGACGCGTGACGAGATGGTCGGTCTGGTGCGGGCGATGGGCCCGGCGATCCAGGAACGAGCGGTGAGGTCCGACCTCGAGGCTCGGTTCCCGTACGAGAACTTCGCCGACTTCCGTGCCAACGGCCTCCTCGGCGTGAGCGTGCCCAGCCGTTTCGGTGGGCTGGGCGCCACCTATGCCGACTACGTGCGCGTGAGCGAGGAAGTGGGTCGCTACTGCGGCGCCACGGGCCTCACGTTCAACATGCACAACGCGACGATGTTGTGGTGCGGTGAGGTGAGCGACCTGCTCGACATGACCCCCGACCAGCGGGAGCGTCACGAGGCGACGCGTACCGCGATGTACCGCGGCGTGATCGAGCGTGGCGACATCCACAGCCAACCGTTCTCGGAGGGGCTGGCGCCCGGGGCGACAGCAGGTGTCGCCACAAGGGCTGTGCCCGTGGATGGAGGCTGGCTGGTGACCGGTCGCAAGATCTTCGCGTCGCTCGCTGGTGCTGCCACCTTCTACAACGTCACCTGCCAGGTGCCGGGGGAGGACGAGATCCGTCTGCTCGGTGTTCCCTCCGATGGCGATGGGGTCACGATCCTCGACGACTGGGACCCGCTGGGCATGCGCGGCACGGTGTCGAAGACGCTGCTCATGAAGGACGTGTTCGTGCCTCACTCGAACGAGTGGATGCCGGCCGGCATGTACAACCAGGCTGCCAATCGGTTTCCCTGGCTGTTCCTCTCGCTGTGCCCCAGCTACCTCGGTCTGACGGGCGGCATCATCGACGCGACCCGCCTGTACCTGCGCGGCGAGCTGCCGGGGCAGGTCGCCGGTTCGCGCCGCGACCACCCGATCAAGCAGGTCGGTTGGGCGCAGATGCAGCTGCGGCATCAGCAGTCGCGGGCGATGATGTATCGCGCCGTCGACGAGGCGAACATCGACCCGACCGACGACGACCTTCGCCGTGGGTGGGCGGCGGCGATCACGGTGATGGAGCATGCCGCGGAGGTGGCCAGCTTGGCGATCAAGGTCTGCGGCGGGCAGTCGATGCAGAAGAACATGCCGCTCGAGCGCATGTACCGGGACTCGCGGCTCGGCAGCACGATGCTGCCGTGGAGCACCGAGGTGTGCACCGAGCGCCTGGGCAGGGCCGGGTTGTTCGACTGATGGTGCCCGCATAGTGGGCCGGCCGCCCGCTCTGAGCCGAGCGCGCATCGTGGAGACGGCAGCGCGGCTGGTGGCTGAACATGGCGCGGAAGCCTTGAGTGCACGGCGGCTCGGTGAAGCCCTGGGCTGCGACCCGAGCGCGCTGTACCGGCATTGCGCGAACATGGACGATCTCCAGCGTGAGGTGGGCGACCACTTCCTGGCTGCGGTGCAAGTGGGCGCCCGCAACGGCGAGACGTGGCGACAGGCGGTGCGCCGGATCTGCATCGAACTGCGCGCGGTGCAGCTGCGGCAGCCTCGCCTGGCAGTGCTGGTGCGTGCTGCACCGACGCTGTTGGACAACGAGCTGCGCATCACCGAGTCGTTGCTGCGTGAACTGCGCCGAGGAGGCTTCACCCTCGGTCACGCCGCGGCCGCGTACCACTCGCTGATCGAGCTCACCGTCGGCGCGGCGGCGATCGACGCGACCCTCGCCGCAGCCTCGCCCGCGGAGCGGCGGGAGATCTACGGCCAGTGGCGCCGCAAGTACGAGCAGCTCGACGGTCAGCAGTACCCGAATGCCGTCGCAGTGGCCGGCCATCTGTACCGGGGCTCGGCCGACGGCCGGTTCGAGGTGGCGCTCGATGCGTTGCTCGACGGCTTGGTGTCGACGGCGTGAGCCAGGGTGGGCCCCTCGGAGCATTTCTCGCGCGACCGTGCGGCGATTCACTAAGGTCACGACGGTCTCACATCTAGGAGGGGTTATGCCGCAGAAGGTTCGTGGAGTGGTGGCGCGCAGCAAGGGCGCACCGGTGACGATCGAGACGATCGTGATCCCGGACCCCGGTCCGGGCGAGGCAGTGGTCGCGGTGCAGGCCTGCGGTGTGTGCCACACCGATCTGCACTACCGCGAGGGTGGCATCAACGACGAGTTCCCGTTCCTGCTCGGTCACGAGGCCGCCGGCGTGGTCGAGTCGGTCGGTGAAGGCGTCACCAACGTGCAGCCCGGCGACTTCGTGATCCTCAACTGGCGCGCCGTCTGCGGCAACTGTCGCAGCTGCCTGCGTGGCCGCCCGTGGCTGTGCTTCAGCACCTTCAACGCAACGCAGAAGATGACGCTGGAGGACGGCACCGTGCTGTCGCCCGCGTTGGGCATCGGCGCCTTCGCCGACAAGACGCTCGTCGCCGCCGGCCAGTGCACGAAGGTGGATCCGTCAGTGCCCGCCACCACCGCCGGCCTGCTCGGCTGCGGCGTGATGGCCGGCATCGGCGCGGCGATCAACACCGGCAACGTCGGGCGCGGCGACTCGGTGGCCGTGTTCGGTTGCGGCGGCGTGGGCGACGCTGCCATCGCCGGCGCGCTGCTGGCCGGGGCCAAGACGATCATCGCCGTCGACATCGACGATCGCAAGCTGGAGTGGGCCAAGCAGTTCGGCGCCACCCACACCTGCAACTCGAAGGCCACCGATCCGGTGGAGTACATCAAGTCGGTCACCGACGGCAACGGCGCCGACGTGTGCATCGAAGCCATCGGTCACCCCGCCGTCTACAAGCAGGCGTTCGAGGCCCGCGACCTGGCCGGCACGGTGGTGCTGGTGGGCGTGCCCCGCCCCGACATGGTGCTGGAACTGCCGTTCATCGAGGTGTTCGGCCGTGGCGGCCAGCTGAAGTCGTCGTGGTACGGCGATTGCCTGCCGTCACGTGACTTCCCGATGCTGGTCTCGCTGCACCAGCAGGGTCGCCTGCCGCTCGACAAGTTCGTCACCGAGACGATCTCGCTCGACGCGGTGGAGGAGGCGTTCCACAAGATGGAGCGTGGCGAAGTGCTGCGTTCGGTCGTGGTCCTGTGACGATCGAGCTCGTCACCACCGACGGCTTCTTCGCGCTCGACGGCGGCGAGTGGGCCGTCACCAACAACATCTGGATCGTCGGCGACGACCGCGAAGTCGTGGTCTTCGACGCGGCGCACGACTACGAGACCATCGTCGGTGCGATCAACGGCCGGCGCGTGAAGGCCATCGTGCTCACTCACGGCCACAACGACCACATCAACGCCGCCGTGCCACTGCGCGACGCGGTCGACGCGCCGATCCTGCTG
>JBAVTH010000387.1:0-11856 GCA_049696035.1 Ilumatobacteraceae bacterium | reverse complement strand
GAGGTACACGCCGCCGTTGTCGGCGACGGACTGGGCGAGGGGGCCCACTTCGGCGGCGGAGGAGATGATGCCCAGCCCGTCGCGAAGCCACTGCACGGCTGCACCCGTGACGAAGATGGCGCCCTCGACCGCGTACGCGACCGTTCCGTCGGACAGCGTCCAGGCAACCGTCGTGAGCATTCCGTCGGTCGGGGATGGGCACGCGGGGCCGACGTTGAGGAGGACGAAGCTGCCGGTGCCGTAGGTGTTCTTGGCCATTCCCGGGTGTACGCACGCCTGCCCGAACAACGCAGCCTGCTGGTCGCCGGCGATTCCCGAGATGGGGATGCCCGCCGGCACGCCGCAGCGATCGGAGGTGACCCCGAAGCGGCCGCTCGACGGCATCACCGCCGGCAACGCCTGTGCAGGCACGCCGAACAGGGTGCACATCTCATCGCTCCACTGAAGAGAGCGGATGTCGAAGAGCATCGTCCGGCTGGCGTTGGAGGGGTCGGTGGCATGTACCACCCCGCCGGTGAGGTTCCACAGCAACCAGCTGTCGATGGTGCCGATGGCGAGATCGGCGTCCACCGGGATCGACCGGTTCGCGAGCAACCACTCCACCTTCGAGCCGGAGAAGTAGGGGTCGAGCACGAGGCCGGTGACGTCGCGCACGGTCGGCAACATGCCGGCCGTTGCCAGTTGATCGCAGCGTGCGGCCGTGCGGCGGTCCTGCCAGACGATGGCTGTGCCGTACGGGACGCCCGTGCTGCGGTTCCAGGCCAGCACGGTCTCGCGCTGGTTGGTGATGCCGATGGCGGCAACACTCGACTCGCCGACTTGGCCCACCACGTCGGCCAGCGTGACCTTCACTGCCTCCCAGATCTCGATGGCGTCGTGCTCGACCCAGCCGGGTTCGGGGAAGTGCTGAGTGAACTCGCGGTAGGACGCGATCGTCTCCTGCGGGTCGCTCGTGTGCGGGAAGACGGCCCGGCTGCGCACTCCGGTCGTTCCGGCGTCGATCGCGATCACACAACGGGCTGCAGTGCTCATGAGGACCACTGTAGAGGGCGCCGTGGTGGCGCGCCCTGCTCGCTGCGAGGTCGATGTCGGGGCTTCACCCATGAGCACCCGACGGTCAGTGGCGGCGTTTCGAAGGCGCTTTTCGAGGCCCGGTGGAGGTGCGGCTGGTTGGTGCCGGCTTGGGCCGACCCGACGGGACCGGGGCGCGGCCGACCTGTCGTGGTGGAGCTGCGGCCGCCTCGGCGCGGATCTGCTTCAGTGTCTTGCGCTGGTAGCCGAACTTGGCCAGCACCGCGCCCAGGCCGACGTAGACGACGCCACCGAGCAGGATCGCGAGGTAGCTCTCCGGCTTGCGGTTGTCGGTGGCGATCAGCGAGACCGCCGCCACGACGGCGCCGATGACGAGCCACTCGATGAACAACCGCCTCCAGGCGACCGGATTCGCCGAACTCCACGCCATATTCCGAGACCTCTTCCGCTGAATTGCCCTACGCTTGGTTCACGTGCGAGTAGGCATTCTGACAGGTGGCGGCGATTGCCCGGGCCTCAACGCAGTCATCCGCGCCGTGGTCCGCAAGGGTGAGCTGGTGTACGGCGACGAGCTCGTCGGCTTCCTCGACGCATGGGACGGTGTCATGGAGCGCCGCACCATCCCTCTCGACGTGTCCTCGTTGCGCGGCATGCTGCCCAGAGGCGGCACCTTGCTGGGCACGCGGCGCGGCAGTCCGTACGACCATGCCGATGGATTGGATCGGGTGCAGGCGACGTTCACGGACATGGGTCTCGACGCCCTGGTCGTCATCGGCGGCAACGGCTCGCTGTCGGTGGCCTGCAAGCTGCACCAGGACCTCGGCCTCCCGATCATCGGCGTGCCCAAGACGATCGACAACGACGTGGTCGGCACCGACATGACGTTCGGCTTCAACACGGCCGTGCAGATCGCCACCGACGCCATCGACCGCCTGCACACCACCGCCGAGAGCCACGACCGGGTGATGGTGGTGGAGGTCATGGGTCGCCACAGCGGCTGGATCGCAACCTATGCCGGCATCGCCGGCGGGGCCACAGCGATCCTGATCCCCGAGGAGCCTTTCGACATCGGTGAGGTGTGCGAGCTGTTGCGCAGTCGGCACGAACGCGGTCGGTACGCCTCCATCGTGGTGGTCGCGGAAGGAGCAGAGCCCAAGGACACCACCATGCGTTCGCGAGACAAGGTGTATGACCAGTTCGGGCACGTTCGCCTCGGTGGCATCGCAGAGACGATCGCCAACGTGATCGAGGAGCGCACGGGCTTCGAGACTCGTATGGTGCTGCTCGGCCACATCCAGCGCGGTGGCACACCGACGGCGTTCGATCGAGTGCTGAGCACCCGCTACGGCGTGGCCGCGATCGATGCCGTGCACACTCAGTCGTGGGGCGACATGGTCGTTCTGCGCGGCGACGAGGTGCTGACCGCACCGCTCACGGAGACGGTGGGCAAGACGCGCCCGGTCGACATGCACCTCTACCACGAAGTGGCAGAGGTCTTCTTCGGCTGAGGCCGGCGCCGGCGCGAACGGTGGGTGTCAGGGCTGGGTCGGGCTGGGAATGGCCGGGTAGGCAGGCTGCGACGACTGGACGAGGCCGGGGAAGTCGTACACCGTGAGCGGAGCGTTCTGCAGCTCACCGTTCCCCGCGGGCCACTGCTGGTCGGCGCCTTCGATCAGGATCTTGACCGATTGCACACCATCGAGCTCGGACGCCGTGAACACGATCTGCGCGACTGCGGCCACCAGCACCTGCCCGGACAGCTGGCCGAGCTCCTTGGACACATCGACGCGCAGCACACTGCCGCGGCGGCCGGTGGACAGCAGCTGCACGCCTGCGGGGAGCGCGGTGCGGTACTGGTTGTCGACCTCTGCCGCGTTCGGGCCGGCGAACAGCTCGGTGAGGAGCGCCGTGGCGGTCTCGTCGACGTCGCGGGCCACCGCCTGCAGCACCTGCGACTGGCCGGCCGCCTCCGGCGCCAGCAGGTACACGCGGGATGTGCCGGTTGCCGCTCCGGCTGCGCGGTCGGCGGCGATGCCCAGCTGCTCCTGATCGATTGCGGGGATGTTGCGCGGCGACTCGTCGGTGCTGATGCCGCAGGCCGTGGCGGCCAGCGCGATCAGGACGACGGCGATCGATGTGCGGAGCTTCATACGCCCACCTCGTCGGCCGGGAGCTCGAGGACGAAGCGGGCACCGGGCTCGCCGTCGAGACGGTCTTCCACCCAGACTCTGCCCCCGTGCATCCGAACGTGCTCCTCGACGAGGGAGAGCCCGAGCCCGGCGCCGTCGCTGCTGCTCCGCCTCCCGGCGACTGCGCCGCGGGCGAACCGTTCGAACACCAGGTCGCGTTCCTCGACCGGAACGCCCAGGCCGTGATCCTCGATGGTGATCCAGATGTGGCCGAGCGGTTCGCCTTCGCCATCGGGCTCGGTGACGGCGATGGATGCGTCGCCACCACCGTGCAGGCGGGCGTTGTCGATGAGGTTGGCGACCACGCGAGCCAGGCGGCGCCGGTCGCCGCGGATGACCACTCGCTCCGCTCGCTCGGTGACGGCCACCGGTGTGGTGGGCACGCTGCTGACCGCCACTGCCTGGCGGACGAACTCGGCCACGAGGAGATCGTCGAGGTTGAGGCGGATTGCGCCGGCGTCGAAGCGGGAGATCTCGAGCAGGTCCTCCACGAGCCCCTGGAAACGGGTGACATCGGCGACGAGGAGATCAAGCGCGGCCTGTGCCCGGTCGGGCATCTCGTCGCGACGGGCCTGCATGACCTCCACACTCGCCGCCAACGTCATGAGGGGCGAGCGCAGCTCGTGACTGACGTCGCTGGCGAAGCGCGCATCTCGCTCGACTCGCGCCTGGAGCGCCGCTGCCATGTCGTTGAACGAGTTGGCGAGCACCCTCAGGTCGGGGTCCTCCGTGGGTTCGAGCCGAGTGTCGAGCCGGCCACCGGCGATCGCCTTCGCCGCCTGCGCCGCATCGCCCAGTGGCCGGACCGCCCGATTGGCGACGAGCGTGCCGAGCAGGGCACCGGCCAACGTGGTGATGAAGCCGGCGAACAACAGGCTGAGGAGCACGCTGTTGAGGGTGCTGGAGGCGTCATCGAGGGCGACGAACTCGAAGTAGCTCGCATCGGTGACCGTGAGCGGGATGCCGATGACCAGCACCGGCTTGTCGCCGATGCGGGTGATCATCCGCGCCGGCGTCGAATCGTCGATGACGCGCTGCTGCAGGCCGAGCGGGATGTTGCCGGGTCCGAACTGCGCAGAGCTCCCGCTGCTCCACGTACCCCGGTAGTTGATCGTGAAGCGGGCGACGCCGAGCGCACTGAGGCGATCGACGGCGGGTTTGGCCACCGGGTTGTTGGCACTGAGCTCGTTCTGCACGATCTGTGCGTTGCGATAGGCCTGATCGATGCCCGACTTGTCGCGCTGGTTGACGACGCTGCTGCGGGTGAAGCTGTACGCCGCGGCGGCGAGGAACCCGGAGAGGAACAGCGCGCCGAGGCCGAACATCAAGAGGATCCGCAGGCGAAGGCTCAGCCGCCGGGGCTGGATGTCGCGCCAGCGGCGACGCCATGTGTCGAAGCGACGAGGAGCGACCGCGGTGAGCTCGGCAGTGGGATCCGCTCCCGCCGTGGTGGCTCCGGCGGCGGAGCTGGTGAGTGCCCTGGTGGCCGGCTGCGTCACGACTGGAGTCGGTAGCCCAGGCCCCGCACGGTGACGACGTGCCGCGGGTTGGCGGGGTCGCTCTCCACCTTCGTGCGGAGGCGGCGCACGTGGACATCGACCAGCCGGCCGTCGCCGAAGTAGTCGTAACCCCACACCTTGTCGAGCAGGCTCTCGCGGCTGAACACGCGACCGGGGTTCTGTGCCAGCTCGCACAGCAGGCGGAACTCGGTCTTGGTGAGGTGCAGCTCCTGGCCGCTGCGCAGCACCTTCCCCTCGTCGGGCACGATCTCCAGATCGCCGAAGGTCAGCTTCGCGTGGCCGGGGCTGATCGGCCGGATGCGACGCAGCAGTGCACGGATGCGAGCCGACAGCTCCTTGGGGGCGAATGGCTTGGTGAGGTAGTCGTCGGCCCCGGCCTCGAGCCCGGCAACCACGTCGTGCGTGTCGTTACGGGCGGTGACCATGACGATCGGGACATCACTGTGGCGACGCAGGGTGCGGCACAGTTCGAACCCGTCGATGCCGGGCAGCATGATGTCGATGAGCACGACATCCGGAGAGGAGCGGTGGAACAGTTCGATCGCCTCTTCGCCGCTGCCTGCTTCGTCGACGGTCCAACCCTCGTCCTCGAGGGCCAGCTTCACGGCCGTACGGATGCGCTCGTCGTCTTCGACCGAAAGGATGCGAGTACCCACGGCCCCCATGATGCCAGCTGGCGAGCCCTCCGCGGTGTGCGGATGCTAAGAAGCCGAGCTGTTCGTCGATTCCTGCGATCAGCTGCTGCATGGGCCCGAACAGCGCGGGATTCGCCGCGAGGACAGAATCCGGTCTGACGTCACCGCCGTCGATGCCGCCCGTGATGCAGCCGGCCTCGCGCGCGACGAGCTCACCGGCGGCAAGATCCCAGGGGCCGAGCCACTGCTCGAAGTACACGTCGACACGGCCGGCAGCCAGGTTGCACAAGTCGGCGGCGGCCGCCCCGAAGCGGCGCAGATCGCGGACCCTGGGCAGCAATGCCGCCACGCGCTGCGCCTGGCGCGCCCGGCGGTCGGCCTGGTAGCTGAAGCCCGTGGCCACCAACGCCAACGAGAGGTCGTCGGTGGCACTGCAGCGAATCGGCCTGCCGTTGAGGAACGCTCCGCCGCTGGCGGTGGCGGTGAACAGTTCGTCGGTGGTCGGCACGTACACCACACCGACCTGGGTGCCCTCTGCTGTACGCGCCGCGATGGAAACCGCCCAGCCGGGGAGGCCGTACAGGAAGTTGGTGGTGCCGTCGATCGGGTCGATCAGCCAGTCGACCCCACTGGTGCCAGGTGAGTCGGTGCCCTCCTCGCCGATGATTGCGTCGTCGGGCCGGACGCCGAGGATGCCGCCGACGATGAGCGTTTCGTTGGCCTTGTCGAACTCGGTGACCATGTCGGTGGCGGACGACTTGGTGCTGGTGGCGGCGATGCCCCGTTCGGCCCGGCCGTCGCACGCGAGCCGGCCGGCCTGCAGGGCCAGGTCGGTGGCCAGGCCCAGCAACTCGCGCTGGAGCGTGTGCATCAACTGCGGCCTGATCGTTCGCGCTGTTCGACCTGGCGCCACTCGCCGACAGCGCGCAGCACGAGGACGGCCACCACGCTCATGCCGCCGGCCGCGATGAGCGAGCCGACCAGAGTGCCGATGCCCTTCGGTGTGGCACATGAACCGTCGCACTGCAGTTTGACCAGCGTGTAGCCGATGAGCCCGCCGGCGAGACCACCGATCAGGATGGCCACGAATGCCGCGGCGCGAGCGGCGGGGGAGGGTAACGCGGAGAGAGGCCGTTCGTGATCGGACACGGAGCCCAGCGTAACGTCGGCCAGGTCGTGCAGGCTCGCTGCACTCGTTGGGTTGCCACCACCTAGGCTCTCCGACCGTGCGTGCCACCGTGGTCATCCCGACGTACAACGAGATCGAGAACATCGAGCGGGTGATCCGCGAGGTGCTGGCCGCGGCGCCCGACGTGCAGATCCTCGTGGTCGACGACGCAAGCCCCGATGGCACCGCCGACGCGGCGGAGGCGCTCGGGCGCGAGTTGGGTCATGTCGAGGTGATGCGCCGCACGGAGAAGAGCGGCCTCGGCAACGCCTACCGCGCCGGCCTGCGCAGGGCCATCGACGGCGGCGCCGAGATCTGCGTCCAGATGGACGCCGATCTGTCGCACGACCCGTCTGTGCTGCCCGCCCTGCTCGCCAACATCGAACATGGCGCCGATCTCGCGATCGGGAGCCGGTACGTTCCCGGAGGTCGCACCGTGAACTGGCCCAGCCGGAGGCGGATGCTCTCTCGTTGGGGAAACCGCTATGCCGCTGGTGTGCTGGGCCTGGCTGTCAACGATGCGACGGCGGGCTACCGGGCGTACAGCTCCGCCGGGCTGGAACGAATGGACTTCGAGTCCGTGAAGGCCGACGGTTACGGCTTCCAGGTGGAGATGACGTACCGGATGGTCAGCTCGGGCGGCAAGATCGTCGAGTTCCCGATCAGCTTCCAGGACCGCACCGAGGGCGTGTCGAAGATGTCGGGCAGCATCATCAAGGAAGCCTTCGGGTTGGTGCTCAAGCTGTGGGTCAGCGACTTCCGCGGCCGCCGCCGACGTCGTGCGGAAGGTCGCTGACGCGATGCGCGACTGGACCGTCGGTGGCGCCCTCATCCGCCATGGCGACGGGTTGATCCTGGTCTGCAATCGCCGGCGCGACCGCTCCGTGGAGTGGACGCCGCCGGGCGGCGTGATCGACGCCGGCGAGTCGGTTCTCGAGGGTCTGGAACGCGAGGTGCGCGAGGAGACGGGCCTGGTGGTCACCTCGTGGGCCCGCTGCTGCTACACGGTGACGGTCGATGCTCCCGACATGGGCTGGCGGCTGAAGGTCGAGGCGTGGGAGGCGGATGCGGTGGAGGGAGAGGTGGTGATCGCCGACCCCGACGGCATCGTCGAACAGGTGCGGCACGTCTCATCGGTGGAAGCGACCGGTCTGCTCCAGGGCAGTCCACCGTGGGTGCACGCGCCGGTCTGCGAGTGGTTGGCAGGAGCAGTGGCCGACAGCTATCGCTTCGTGCTGCGCGGTGCGGAGCGACGCAACGCCCGCGTTGAACGAGTGGCCTGACGCGATGGGCGTCGGCCGGCAGCGCTCGATCCTGCACGTCGACATGGATGCGTTCTACGTCAGCGTCGAGTTGCGCCGTCGCCCCGACCTGATCGGCAGGCCGGTGGTGGTCGGTGGCACCGGCGCACGTGGCGTCATCGCCGCGGCTTCCTACGAAGCCCGTCGCTTCGGCCTGCACTCGGCAATGCCCTCCACGCGCGCTCGGCGGCTGTGCCCGCAGGTGGTGTTCCTCCCCGGCGATCACGAGCTCTACGCTCAGGTCAGCGCCGAGGTGCACGAGATCTTCCAGTCGGTGACGCCATTCATCGAACCGCTCGCGCTCGATGAGGCGTTCCTCGATGTGACCGGCTCGCTGCGGCTGTTCGGCACCGGCATGGACATCGCGCACCATCTGCGTGATCAGGTGTGGCAGCAACTCGCGCTGAGGTGCTCGGTGGGTGTCGCCCCCAGCAAGTTCCTGGCCAAGCTGGCATCGGTCGCGGCCAAACCGAAGGCCACGCCGGCGGGAGTGATCGAGGGACGGGGAGTGTGGGAGGTCAAGCCGGGAGAGGAGCTGGCCTTCCTTCATCCTCTGCCCGTCGAGGCGCTGTGGGGAGTGGGCCCGGCCACCCTGGAGCGGTTGCGCCGCATGGGCGTCCACACCGTCCGCGACCTGGCCGAGCTCGACGAGGCAGCGCTGATCTCCAGCGTGGGCGCGGCGCACGGCCGCCATCTCCACCGGTTGGCCTGGGCGATCGATGAGCGGGCGGTGGAGCGCGATCGGGCGATGAAGTCGATCGGCCACGAGGAGACGTTCAGCACCGATCGCCACACCCACGAGGAGCTGATGCGCGAGCTGGTCCGGCTCGCCGACGGTGTCGCCGGTCGCATGCGGGCGCAGGGCGCCGGCGCGCGGACCTTCTCCTTGAAGGTGCGGTTTGCTGGCTTTCACACCATCACTCGCACCACCACCCTTGCCTCGCCGATCGCCACCGCACACGGCATCGTGAAGGCGGTGGAACCGTTGCTGGAAGCGGTTGACCCGTCAGCGGGGGTTCGTCTGCTCGGGGTCAGTGCGAGCAACTTCGGTGAGGCGGCCCAGCAGATGACCCTCGACGACCTCTTCGACGCGGCTCCGGCCGACGAGAGCGAGTGGCAGGTTGCCGAGGAGACCATCGACGCGATCCGCACTCGGTTCGGCAGCAGCGCCATCGGCCCGGCCAGTGCCGTACGAGGTGACGGCCTGCGTCTCGTGCGCCGAGGCGCCCAACAGTGGGGACCCGATCAGGACAAGTCCTGAGGCTGGGCGCGGTCCACGCGTTGTCTCGCGCGCTGAATCGTGCGAAGATGCGTGCAGGCCATCGCCGAGGAGCTTGCCATGCCGCTGTCGGAAGACGAACAGAGGATTCTTCGCCAGATCGAAGAGCAGCTCCAACGCGACCCAGGTTTCGGTCGCAACCTGCATTCCGTGGGTGGCGGAAGCCGGCGGGTGCTCTTCGCGGCGAGTGCCGCCGCGGTCCTGTGCCTGGTGCTCACCATCGCATTCCTGTCGGTCAGCCCCTACTTGTCGTTCGTTGCCTTCATCGGCGCGGTCGTGGCGGCGCTCTTCGCCGAGCGCCACGCTCGCACGCTCAGCGAGGCCGGGCTGAACCATCTGTCCGAGTCCATGCGCGGCCGCTTCGGTGCGCCGCCGCGCTCACGCGCCGACGACTGAACCGCTCCCGTCGGTGTCAGCCGGCGAAGCGCCGCCGCATCAGCCGCGGATCCACCAGCGCTTTGAGCCGTATCGAGGTGGGCGTGCGGTCACGGCAGATGGCCGCCACCTCGTTGCTCAACAGCTCGCAACGGTTCGCCGTCTGCTCGTCGACGTTGCGAGGCGAGTACACCGCGCGTGTGACGTGCACGGCCAACTCGTGCAGTGCGCGGTGGTCGGCGCCGGTTGCGCGCTCCGCGATGTCTGCGTACTCCAAAGGTGTCGTCCCGCCCACGGGTGGCCCGCCGGCGAACGAAAGAGCCCCGACGGTGCGTTGCCAGGCGCCGATGACCCGGTCGCGTTCGGAGTGAGCGCGACGCCGCGAACGCGAGCGCACGACCCTGGGTGCGAGCAGCACCCAGGCGACAAGCACAGCAACCAGGCCGGCCACCACCCACGGCACGACGGAGCCGCCTGTCGAGTCGCCTCCGGCCAACGACGGCGCGACCGTGGTGGTGGTGGCGCCGCCGCCCGGGCGAGCGCCACCGGGCACGGTCGTAGAGGCCGCCGGGTCGCCGGGGTTGCGAGGTGCGAGAGTGGTGGGTGTCGTGGGCGTGGCATTCCCCTCGCCACCGGTGCCGCCGGAGTACTGCGACGGTTCGACGCCGGTGTAGGTGACCGCATCGGGACTGCCGCGACCCGGCGTCGGCTCGAAGGCCACCCAACCGATGCCGTCGAACCAGACCTCCGGCCAGGCGTGACCGTGCCGGCCGTACACGTGGTAGCGGCCGTCGGCACCGAGGTCGCCCTGGGTGTAGCCCACTGCGATCCTGGTGGGCAGCCCGAGGAACCGGGCCATCACGCCGAAGGTGGCAGCAAAGTGCTGACAGAAGCCACTGCGATCCCGCAGGAACGCCTCGATGCCGTCGTAGCTGCTGCCGTACTGCACGTTCAGGTCGTAGCGGAAGTTGTTGCGGAACCAGTTCTGCAGCGCCAACGCCTGGTCGAACGGTGTGCCGGCGCCGGCTGTCGCCTGTGCGGCCGCGTCGCGGACCACCGGCGGCAGCCCGCCAGGCAGGTCGAGGTTGCCCGCTGGTGCGTCGTTCACGGTGGCAGCGCGCAGCATCTCGACACTCGGGCGGGGGATGATGGACCTCGTGCTGATCACGTCGCCCGTCTGCAGCCGGACGTCGGGCAGCACCAGCATCTCGCTCGCCTCGGTCCACAGCACGTCGTCGGGCGAGACCGAGATGGGGCGATACGCGGCGGGTACGTTGTGCCCGCTCAGTGCAAGGACGCGAACCGTCTGCTCGCTGATCGGTCCCGGCAGCAGCACTTCACCGCTGCGGTCGTCCATCTCCTCCAGATCCTCCTCGGATGGGCCCCAGGTGCCGTCGTCGTAGTTGGGTGACGAGTACGTCTTCCAGTAGTGCCCACCGTCGGACGAGTCGACGGTGAAGACCTCCAGGTTGCCCCGGTTGCGCAGCTGCGACCCCATGTCGACGAGCGGGCTGAGCACCTCCGTGACGCTGCCCTGCCGGTTCCGCGTGTCGACCAGCGGCTTGTCGCCCGCACCCGGGAGTCGGGGAGCGACCGCAGCGGCGACGACGGCGGTGACTCCGAAGGTGAGCAGCACTGCCGGCAGCGCCGCCAAGAGCTGCATCCGCCGTGCTCCCATCCACGTCGCCTCCTCGCTGGTGTGTCGGAAACGCAGCACGGCGACGGTGACCAGTGCCACGCCGACCCAGAGCGCAGCCACCGAGACGCGGTGGTTGTCGGTGCCGAGCGCGGCGGTGAACACGAACACGACGCCGGCCGGCACGACGGCTTCGACGCGCCCTTGAGCACGGAAGGCGAACGTGTCGGCGAGCGCGGCGCAGATCGCCACCGCGGCGGCGCCGGCGACGGCGTAGTTGCCGATGCTGGGCACGGGTGCCACGGCAGTCGGGAACTGATCGATGACCAACCTCAGGTCGATGCGCATCAGTTCGAACGTGCGCGAGCCCGGAAACGGACCGTTGAGCGTGTCGCGATAGTAGACGACCGCCAGCAGCTCGAGCATGCTCAGCAGAAGGGCCGGCACGGCGAGCAGCAGGTGGGCTTTCGCGTAACGCAGCAGCGCCGCGGCCGCATGCGTGCCGACCGCGACCAGCAGCATGTCGTTGAGGTACCCCCAATCGGCGAAGACCCGGCACAGCGACACGACTGTTGCGGCGGTGAGGGCTGTGAGGCACACCGTGCCGGCCAGCTGCATCGATTCCAGGCGCGTCGCTTCGGCGCCCGTTCGCCGGGTGGAGGAGGGTGCAGGCCCGGCGCTCACGTGAGCGCTCCGGCCCGACCCAAGACCAGCTGGTTCC
>JBAVTH010000386.1:0-4358 GCA_049696035.1 Ilumatobacteraceae bacterium | reverse complement strand
GTTCACCAACGTCGTGAACGGCTGCGCCACCGGCGGCACCGCTCTCGCGCAAGCGGTCAACACCATCGAGTCCGGTGCCTCCGACCTGGGCATCGCGATCGGTTTCGACAAGCACGAGCCTGGTGCGTTCCGCATCAAAGGCCCTCGCGGCAAGGACTGGTACGGCGGCTCGGGCCTCGCGCTCACTACCCAGTTCTTCGGGATGAAGATCACCCGCTACATGCACGAGCACGGCATCACCCAGCCGACGCTCGCGAAGGTGTCGGCGAAGGCGTTCCGCAACGGCTCACTGAACCCGATGGCATGGCGGCGCAAACCGCTCAGCGAGCAGGAGATCCTCGATTCGCTGATGCTCTCGTATCCGCTCACGCAGTACATGTTCTGCTCGCCCGGCGAAGGCGGAGTGGCGATGATCCTGTGCCGCGCCGACAAGGCCAAGCAGTACACCGACCGTCCGATCTACCTGCAGGCGGCCGCGGTGCGCACACGCAAGTTCGGCTCGTTCGAAGTGCTGGCGCCGTCGATCGCGATCGAGCACGATCCGGGCCCCACCACGGCAGCCTCGAAGGCTGCGTTCGAGATGGCCGGGATCGGCCCCGAGGACATCGATGTCGCCCAGCTGCAGGACACCGAAGCAGGCGCGGAGATCATGCACATGGCGGAGAACGGCTTCTGTGAGCACGGCGAGCAGGAACAGATGCTCGCCAACGGCGGCACCGAGATCGGCGGGCGGCTGCCGGTCAACACTGACGGCGGCTGCCTGGCCAACGGTGAGCCGATCGGCGCATCCGGTCTTCGCCAGGTGTACGAGAACGTGCTGCAGCTGCGCGGCGACGCCGGCGAACGGCAAGTACCCAACGACCCGAAGGTCGCCTACACCCACGTCTATGGTGCACCAGGCATCAGCGGCGTCACCATCCTCAGTCGCTGACGCGACCGACAGACCGTCGCCCCACTGCCGCCTTCGTCGCCCACGACAGGAACCACATGGAACTCTCGACCGACGCGTTGATGGACCTGCACCGCCGGATGGTGCGCATCCGACTCTTCGAGGAAGCGGCCGGCAAGCTGGCCGAGGCAGCCAAGCTGCCCGGCTTCCTACACCTCTACGTCGGCCAGGAAGCCGTCGCTGCCGGTGTCTGCGCCACGCTCTCCGACGACGACCAGATCACCTCGACTCACCGCGGCCACGGCCACCTCGTTGCCAAAGGTGGCCAGTTCAACGAGATGATGGCCGAGCTGATGGGCAAGGCCACCGGCTACTGCAAGGGCAAGGGCGGTTCGATGCACATCTCGAACCTCGATGTCGGCATGCTCGGCGCCAACGGGATCGTTGGCGCCGGCGCCCCGATCGCTGTCGGCGCAGGGTTCGCCAACAAGTACAAGGGCAACGGCAACGTGGCTGCAGCGTTCTTCGGCGATGGCTCCACCAACATCGGCGCGTTCCACGAAGCGGCCAACATGGCCTGCGCGCTGCGGTTGCCAGTGCTGTTCATCTGCGAGAACAACGAGTACGGCGAGTTCACTCCGCGCGACAAGACGATGGCGATCACCGACATCGTCGATCGGGCCGCAGGCTACGGCATGCCGGGCGTGATCGTCGACGGCATGGATGTCGTCGCGGTGCACGAGGCCGCCGTCGAGGCCGCCGCCCGAGCACGTCGCGGTGACGGGCCGTCGCTGATCGAAGCCAAGACGTACCGCTTCTACAACCACCACGGCATCCAGAACCTCGGGCTCAAGTACCGCGGCGACGACGAGGTCGCGAAGTGGCGTGAACGCGACCCGATCTTCACCTTCGAGGACCGCCTGATCGCCGCCGGCAACACCACCCGTGCCGAGTTCGACGATGTCTGGGCCGAACTGCGCGCCGACATCGCCGCCTCCATCGAGTTCGCCGAGGCGAGCCCTCTCCCGACCCCCGATCAGTTGCTGGCCGACGTCTACACCGTGATGGCAGGGGGTGCCTGATGAGCCGCAAGCTGACCTACGTCGGCGCCTTCAACGAGGCGGTGCGCCAGGAGATGGCGGCAGACGAGAACGTGTTCTGTGCCGGCGAGGACATCGGCGCCTTTGGCGGTGTCTTCCAGACCTACGCCGGCCTGCAGAAGGAGTTCGGCGAGCGACGCGTCGTCGACACACCGATCTCCGAGCAGGCCATCATCGGCCTCGGCGTCGGTGCCGCCGTCACCGGGCTGCGCCCGATCGTCGACATCATGTTCATGGACTTCATCTGCGTGGCGTTCGACCAGATCGTCAACCAGGCCGCCAAGTTGAAGTACATGTTCGGCGGGTCGGCGACGATCCCGCTCACCATCACCACCGGCGGTGGCGCCGGCTTGTCCGCGGCCGCACAGCACAGCCAGTCACTCGAAGCGCTGCTGTGCCACATCCCCGGCCTGAAGGTGGTGCAGCCCTCCAACCCCTACGACATGAAGGGGCTGATGACCGCCTGCATCCGCGAGAACAACCCCACCATCATGATCAAGCACAAGCGGTTGCTCGGCATGTCGGGCGATGTGCCCGAGGAGCCGTACGCGATCCCGCTGGGCGTTGCCAACGTGCTGCGCACGGGCACCGATGTGACGGTGGTTGGTTGGGGTCGGATGGTCAACGAAGCGCTGGCGGTCGCCAACAAGCTGGCCGCCGAAGGCATCGAGGTTGAGGTCATCGACCCGCGCACGCTGCAGCCGCTCGACACTGCAACCATCGTCGAATCCGTGCGCAAGACCAACCGGGTCATCGTGGTGCACGAAGCCGTGCGTTTCGGCGGCCTCGGTGCGGAGATCGCCGCACAGATCCAGGAGGAAGCGTTCGACTACCTCGATGCGCCGGTCGGGCGCATCGCCGCGCCGTTCTCCCCCGTGCCGTTCTCGCCCGTGCTCGAGCAGGCGTATCTCCCCTCGGCCGACGACATCGAAGCCAAGATCCGCGCGATCATCGCCCGCCCAGGGAAATGACATGGTGTCCACGGTTGGCCTCATCGTCAACCCGCATGCGGGCAAGGACATCCGCCGGCTGATCTCCGCCGCCGGCCAGACATCCGACGCGGCCAAGATCAGCATCCTGCGGCGCGTCGCAGTGGGCGCACTCGAGCAGGGCGCCGAGCGCCTGCTGCTGAGCAGCGACACCCATCAGCTCGCCGAACGCGCCGTCGACGGCCTCGACGGAGCGATCGAGTTCATCGAGAGCCCGTTGACCGGCTCACATCTCGACACCATCGCGAGCGCGGCGGAGATGTGGAAGCACGGCGCCGACGTGGCGGTCGCGCTCGGCGGCGACGGCACCTGCCGCGATGTGGCCACCGGATGGCCCCAGGTGCCGCTGATCGCGATCTCCACCGGCACCAACAACGTCTTTCCGTCGAACACCGACGGCACCACCGCCGGGGTCGCCGCCGCACTCATCGCCACCGGCGCCGTCACCCTCGACGAGGTCAGCCGGACGGCCAAGCGGATCATGCTGGACATCGACGACCCGACTCTCAGCGCGACCGTGCACGAGACGGCGTTGGTCGAGGCTGCCTTGATCCACACCTCCTTCGTCGGCGCCCGTGCGGTGAGCGACCCGTCCTCGATCCGCTGGGTGGTCGCGTGCATCGCCAACCCGGCCAGTACCGGCTTGGCGAGCATCGCCGGGCGCGTCCACCCGGTCGAACGCGACACGGCCGGTGGTGTCGTGATCCACCTCGGCCACGGACCTCGGCTGGTGCGGGTGCCACTCGCACCCGGCGCCTTCGCAACGCTCTCCGTCGATTCGGTGGAACCGCTACCGCTCTCGACGACGATCGTCCTGCCCGGCGGCGGCGTGCTCGCGTTCGACGGCGAACGGACGCTGCCGGTGCGCGCCGACGCACGGATCACCGTGTCGATCACGCAATCGGGACCGCGGATGATCGACATCGACCGCACACTCGCCATCGCCGCACGTGATCGTCGCTTCGACCGTGTCACTGCTGCGCCGAGCGACAACGGCGCTCTCCTACGAAAGGACCCCCATGGCGACTGAGTTCCTCATGCCGAAGCTCGGGCTGACGATGGAAGAGGGCACGATCCTCGAGTGGCTGATCACCGACGGCGCGGCGGTCGCAGTCGGCGACGCAATCCTACGGATCGAGACCGACAAGACCGAGACGGATGTGGAAGCGGCAACCGCAGGCCGCCTGCACGTGGTCGGCCGGGTCGGCGACACGTTCGCATGCGGCGAAAGGATCGGGTGGCTGCTCGCGCCGGGCGAGGAGCCACCGACCGGGAGCGCTCCCACCTCCGCTGCCGTACCGGGTTCCCCCGCTGCGCCGGCTCCCACGTTCGCGGTCGTCGCCGCAGCATCGGTCGTCGGCGGGCGAATCATCGCGTCAC
>JBAVTH010000385.1:0-2463 GCA_049696035.1 Ilumatobacteraceae bacterium | reverse complement strand
CGTGACGAGCTCCGACTCCGTGGTCCTTGCCCCCCGTACCCACTCGTTGAACGATGTGCGCGACATCATCCCGGAGGCGTGCTACCAGCGCTCCACCGGCCGAGCGGTCGTCGCGTTGGTGCAAGCCTGGGTGCTGTATGCCATCCCGATGGTGGGGCTGGCCCTCACCGACACCTGGTGGCTGCTGCTCATCTGGTGGGCACTCGCCGGCCTGGCCGTTGCGGGTCTGTTCGTGCTCGGTCACGATGCCTCCCACCAGGCCCTGCTCAACTCGCGCCCGGCCAATCGTTTCATCGCCCAGGCATGCATGGTGCCGAGCTTCCACGTCGAGGCAGCCTGGGATCTGGGTCACAACCGCATCCATCACGGGTACACCACTCGGCAGGGCTTCGACTTCGTCTGGCACCCTTCCACGGCCGCCGAGTACGCGGCGATGGGCCGCTTTGCCCGCCTGCGCCATCGCTTCGACTGGTCGCGGTTCGGTGCGGGTGCCTACTTCCTGCGCACCGTGTGGTGGCAGAAGATGTGGCGTTTCAACGCTCCGGGCAAGCGCCACGATGCCATCGTGCGCGACAAGATGACGCTCGGCGCCGTACTGCTGGTCGCCTTCGGCGGGGCCGCCACCTTTGGTGCCCTCAGCGGCGGTGTGGTCGGTGCCTTCTGGGTGCCGTTCAAGATGCTCGTGGTGCCGTTCCTGCTCTTCGTCCACGTGATCGGTTGGACCGTCTACGTCCACCACGTGGCCCCCGACATCCGCTGGTGGCCGCGCAAGGAGTGGTCGCAGTTCAAGGGGCAGATGGAGAGCACGACCATCCTGCGCATCCCGAGGGTCGTCAACTCGCTCTACTTCCACAACATCTTCGTGCACGTGCCGCACCACGTCGATGCTCGCATCCCGTTCCATCAGCTGCCGGCCGCGGCCGCCGCCATCTCGGCGGCGTACCCGGAGACGGTTCGCTCCAGCAAGCTCTCCATGCGCGAGTACGTGCGCGACGTCAAGGCCTGCAAGCTGTACGACTTCGAAGCAGGCACCTGGCTGCCGTACTCGGCAGCCGCCAGCCACTGAGCGTCCGCGTCACTCGGCGAAGCGGATTCCGCTCCACGCCCGGGTTGGTACGTGTGTCGTAGACGCTGTGTCCGGTGCCCGACCATCGGCGGCGCCGATCCGGCGATGTCGGCCGTTCGGGCCGGGTAGGTTCGAGCAATGACCGGTTCGATCCTTGGTACCAGGGTGCTGCGCACCGAAGATCCCGAGTTGCTGTTGGGCGCCGGCAGGTTCGTCGACGATCTCGCACTCGACCGGCCGTTGCACATCGTGTTCGTCCGGTCCGAGATGGCGCATGCCCGTCTCGTGGGCGTCGATGTCCGTGCAGCCTCGGAGATGCCGGGTGTGGTTGCCGTGCTCACCGCCGCCGATCTCGGCGTGCGCCCGCATCACGGCATGGCCAAGGTGCACGACGACTTCGCCCGTCCGCCGCTCGCGGTCGACAAGGTGCGCTTCGTCGGCGAGGCCGTCGTCGCTGTCGTCGCCGAGTCGGTCGTTCAAGGCGGCGATGCCGCCGACCTCGTCGTCATCGACTACGAGCCGCTCGATGCGGTGGTCGACGCCGAGGCGGCTCTTGCGCCCGGCGCGCGGGTGATCTTCGAGCAGCACGGCGACAACATCGCCGTGGCCACCACCGACGCGGTGCACCCTGACATCTTCGGCGACGCCGAGCTGGTCGTGCGCGGCCGATACGTCAACCAGCGTGTCGCGGTCGCCCCGATGGAACCGCATGCCGCCGCCGCGGTCGTCGGTGACGACGGCCGGCTGACGTTCTACGGCTCCACCCAGATGCCGCACCTCTTGCATCAGCTGCTCAGCCGGGCGCTTCGGGTCGACAAGTCGCAGATCCGAGTGGTCACACCGCACGTGGGCGGCGGCTTCGGCGGCAAGGCCGGGTTGTACCCCGAGCAGGTCGTGGTGGCCGTCGCCGCGCAGCGCCTGGGCCGAGCGGTCACCTGGATCTCGACGCGCAGCGAGGACATGGTGTCGCTCGCCCACAGTCGTGGGCAGATCCAGTACGTGGAGCTGGGCTGCCGTCGAGACGGCACGTTCACGGGTCTGCGCGTCCGCCTGGTGGGCGATGGTGGGGCGTACCCCGGCCTGGGCGCTTTCCTGCCGGCCGGTACGAGGCGGATGTCGAACGGCACGTATGCGTTCACCGGCATCCAGTTCGACGTCGTCGTCGCGGTCACCAACACCACGCCGATGGGCGCGTACCGGGGCGCCGGCCGCCCTGAGGCCACGGCACTGCTGGAGCGTGCCGTCGATCACGCCGCGCTCACGTTGGGCATCGACCCACTGGAGATTCGCCGTCGCAACCTCCTGGCGGACGACTCCTTCCCGTTCCACACGCTCACCGGCATCACCTACGACACCGGCGCGTATCGAACCCCGCTCGACGAGGTGGCGCGATTGGC
>JBAVTH010000384.1:0-1984 GCA_049696035.1 Ilumatobacteraceae bacterium | reverse complement strand
TCTCGAACCTGATCCGGGAAGGGAAGACCTTCCAGATCCCGTCGATCATCCAGACGTCCAAGCGGCTCGGCATGATCACCATGAACGACACGCTGCTGGACCTGGTGGAGCAGAAGCTGGTGGAGCCGAAGGAGGCCTACATGAAGTCGGTGGACAAGGCCTCGTTCGTGAACTCGCTCAAGGCCAAGGGGTTCGACGTGGACTTCGTCGAGGCGGACCCGACGAACACGCCGGCTGCGTCGCCGAAGTCTGCAACCCCGGTGGCGGGGAAGAAGCGGTAGCCTCAGGACGGATTCGGGATATTGCGACCACATCCGCCACGCGCGAGTCGCACGACGATCCGACTGACTCGAGGATGACGTTGTCGTGAGGAGTACGGCGAAGGAACCAACGGGTGGACACATGGCCCTGGTCCGGGATGCGAGATGTTGGCGAACGGCACTGATTCATGGTCGTATCCGCAAGTGCCTCTCTCCTGATCGACTCGATCACCAGGGCCCGGTCGACGTCCTGACGTCAAGCGCCGACGCTCACGTCAGGCGCCTCGGAGGCCTGAGGCGCGTCTGGACGCTTCGGTGGTCCCTGATCCTCGCCTTTTGCGTGCTACGTGGGACGATTCCGGGCACTGCTCACGCTCAAGCGACCACGATCACGGGTGTAGTGAAGCCGGACCCCGCGACCCATGAGCCCGCTGCCAGCGTCATCCTGCTGACCGATCTCGATGGTCGGACGATCGCGGCCGTCCGTCCCACCTCGTCCGGCGCTTTCACGGTACGTGCTCTCGTGTCGGGCAGCTATCGTCTGCGACTGCTTCGTTTAGGGTACCGGCCCGTCGAAATCGGCGTTCGAGTGGTCGCGGCCGACGTGGTGCTGGGTGTCGTCGACGGCCCCGGAGTTCCAGTCCCGCTCGCAACGATCCGAGTTCGAGGTACTTCGGAATGCGTCGATGCGCGTGCGAGCGGCCGCGTCGGAGACCTCTGGCGTCTCCTCGAGGTCGGGTTGGCCACTCAGATCGCCGATCAGGGCCCGACAGCACTCGCGGAGCGATGGTTGACGTACGAACAGCGCTTGAACGCGCGGACCGGCATCGTCGAACAACTGAACGTTCGCGACGAGCGAAGCGGAACGCCCAGCGGCTTTCATCCGGCCGCTGCTGCCGCGTTGTCGGATCGTGGATTCATCTCGGAGGACGACGAGGGCTTCACGTACTTTCTTCCCGTTGCGTCAACGCTGCTGTCGCCGGAGTTCCTGGAGCGATACTGCTTTCGCGCCGACGATCGACGAGGCCCCGACGGCGATGCGCTGTCGCTTGCCTTTCGCTCCGCCAGGGAGGTGCCGGGACGGACCGATGTCGCGGGCGAAATGGTATTCTCGGCGAGCGGGAGGCTACTCGAGTACGTGCGCTTCGAGTACGTGAACCCCCCGGCTGTCCTCGCGGGCACGCGCGCAGAGGGCAAAGTGGCGTTCTCGCACCGAGGGAACCGCTCGGCGATCGGCTCCTGGTGGGTGGAGATGCCGGTGGTCACGGTCGGTCGCGCACAGGTTCGGGCGAAGGGTGTCGCGACTGCGGACGCACAGCGGCGCGCCGTGACCACGGCGCGACGACGCGTCGGAGCCCTTCGGCTCGCGGCGTCATCATGCGTGAGTTGCGCCCTTGGCGCCGACACAGCGGTCCCCGGCTTGGTGCTTCGCCGAGCTGTCTCGGGCGACGACTCAACGGTCCTTCTCACGCTCCGCCTCGCTACGGCAAGTATCCCGTCGCCGACGGAGGGAGAGTCCATCCCATGGCCACCGGGCCGATACGAGGTCCGCACGGCGACCGCGTGGATGGTGGCGCACCAAGTCGAGCAGACGTCCGTGTTGGATATCGCTGACGTCCCACGACCGACGACGCTGAGTTTCGGTGGCCTCTCGCGCCGTGACGCGCTGACGCGAGCCTGCGCTCGCGAGACGCCGGGAGGCGGCGCGATTGGGGGTGCGGTTT
>JBAVTH010000383.1:0-6111 GCA_049696035.1 Ilumatobacteraceae bacterium | reverse complement strand
GACTGAGCGCCGCCCCGACCGAGGAGAACGCCATGCCCCGCCTGCGCCAGATCGCCCGCCACCAGACCGACGATCCGCTGGTGCTGCAGATGTACCAGCAGCTGTTCGACGACCGCGACCCGGTGGCCCAGCCCGGCACGGCCACCGGCACACCCGGCGACTGGTGGACCGTGTTCGCCCTCGTGCCCGACGTGTTCCGCCACGCGGTGCAGGGCTTCGGCGTGTACCGCAGCCCGCAGCGCCTGCTCGACCCGGTGCTGCGCGAGCTGGGCCAGACGCGAGCCGGCTGGGCGCGTGGCAGCCAGTTCGTGTTCTCGCAGCACTGCAAGTCGTGCCGCGCGTTGGGCATGAGCGAGGAGTTGATCGCGGCGATCCCGTCGTGGGCCGCGAGCGATCTGTTCACGCCCGTGCAGCGCGCCGTGCTTGCGTACACCGACTGCCTCGTGCTCGACGGCGGGCGCACGCCCGACGGCGTGTTCGCCGCGCTGAAGGAGCACCTGAGCGACGAGGAGATCCTCGAGCTGACCTACATCACCGCGCTCTACGACATGCACGCCGTGATGTGCCGCGCGCTGCGATTGGAGTTCGACGACCGCGACGAACCGATCGTCGAGATCGCCGCGCCCGAGGGCCAGGCGTACGACATCGGTGCGGCGATTGCGGCCCGCGACGAGCAGTAGTTTCGCGGCATGTCTGCCCCTGTTGTCCTCCCGGTCGCGCAACGCTGGTTCGAACGTACGACGGTCGACGATGCGATCACGCTGCTGTGGGAACCGCACGTCGTGTCGCTGATGCGCTGCAACATCTGGCACCTGCGCTGTCGCGATCGCGACCTGGTGATCGACACCGGGATGGGCGTGCAGAGCCTGACGGCGGAGATGGCCGACTTGCTCGACAAGCCGGTCACCGCCGTCGCCACCCACGGCCACGACGACCACATCGGCTCGCACCACGAGTTCGACGATGTGATCGCCCACCCGTTGGAAGCCCCGCTTTTGGAGTCGCCGCCGCTGGACACGTTGGACATCGTGCAGGGCTGGGGCGAGGAGGCCGTGGCGATGCTGACGGGCTCTGGCTACCAGCTGGAATCGCCGTACTTCGTCGACGCGTTGCCGGCCGGCTACGTGTTCGAGCAGTACCGCCAGCAGGCAGCGCGGGTCACGCGGCGGGTGGTGGAGGGCGACATCGTCGACACCGGCGACCGTGCCTTCGAGGTGTTGCACCTACCCGGCCACTCGCCCGGCTCGATCGGGCTGTGGGAAGAAGCCACCGGCACCCTGTTCTCCGGCGACGCGCTGTACGACGGGCCGCTGCTCGACGAGCTACCCGAGTCGAACATCGCCGACTACTGCGCCACGATGGAACGCTTGCTCGCGCTGCCGGTGCAGGTGGTGCACGCCGGTCACGACCCCAGCTTCGACCGGGCTCGGCTGCAGCAGCTGTGCCGCGTGTACCTCGCCCGTCGCGGGTAGCGCCGTGTCAGCCAACGTTCGCTCGTCTCGGCCGACACAAAATCCGGCGGTAGGTGGCAGTTCGTCGTAATCCCGTTGCACTGTCGTTCTGCTTCAGACGACGCTGTCGGAGTGGAGTTCCGCAGAATCTCGACCCGTGATGGCGCCGGCTTGAAGAACGTTCGGCTGGCTGCCCTGGAGGAGGCTCCGTCGGCATTCGGCTCGACGTATCGGTCAGAGGCGAATCGGTCCGATGGTGAGTGGGCCGAGCGCGCGATCGCTGGTTCACAGGGCAGCGACCGAGCGACCTTCTTCGCGCAGCTCGATGGTGATCTCGTCGGCCTGGTCGGCGGATTCCGCGAAGAGCCGTCTTCTCCGATCGTCGAGCTGGTCTCACTGTGGGTCGCGCCGGATGTCCGTGGGCGAGGCGTTGGAGGACTCCTCGTCGACGCAGTGACGGCGTGGGCCATCGAGACGAACGCAACGAGCATCTCGCTGTGGGTGACGCGTGGCAACACCCCCGCCGAGCGGCTGTATGGAGCGAAGGGCTTTGTCGCGACTGGGGAGGTTCAACCGCTCCCATCTGATTCAGCGAACGACGAGATCAGGATGGTGCAACGGCTCCGATAGGCGGCGTTCGCGGCCGGCTCTCGGCGCGTCGGCCTCCGAGCGATCTGGGTCACGTCGCCAACCGGGTGGGGACGGCAGTGCGGCCGCCTCGGAAACCGTTCGAACGCAATGGTGGACTTGGAGGAACATGTTGCCGTGACCTCGTACCTCAACGCCCTGGAGCAGCTCCGCGACGAACTCCGAGCGTTCCTGGGTCTTGGTCCTGCTCGGCCCGTTCCGATTGTTGAGACGCTTTCCGTGTCGCCGGAGGACGGATACGTCTTGTACTCGACTCGCCTGGTGACCGAGGACGACTCCATCCCGGCGCTTCTCGCAGTGCCATCGGGTCCCGGCCCGTTCCCTGCGGTTGTCGTGTTCCACCAGCACGCTGGCCAACGACACGTTGGAAAGTCCGAGGTGTTTGGCCTCGTGGGGGATCCCTACCAGGCGTTCGGGCCGGAGCTTGCCCGTGCTGGGTTCGTCGTACTGGCTCCCGACTCGATCGCGTTCGAGGACCGCCGCCCCGCTGGGGTGGGGACCGATCCCCGTGATGATGACTGGGATCAGCACTACAACGCGATGGCCTCTCGTCTGGTCGCCGGGGACACGCTCATGCGCAAGGTCCTCGTGGATGCGATGGCCGCGGTATCAGTGCTCGTCGCTCGAGACGACGTGCGACAGGACGCCGTCACCGCGTTGGGGCACTCCTATGGAGGCAACACCACCCTGTTCCTCGCCGCGCTGGACGAACGGGTCCGTGCTGGCTGTGCGAGCGGCGCACTTGGGTCGTATCGACACAAGATCAGACAGGGAACAGGCATCGAAATGGCGGAAGTGATCCCCGGTTTCGCGGCGCGGTTCGACATGCACCACGTCATGGCTGCAATTGCTCCACGACCGTTCCTGGTCGTGTCAGGCACCGACGACCAGTACGCCGCTGACGCTCAGCTTGTGGTCGATGAAGCACTAGCGATCGTCCAGGCGTTTGGTGGCGCTCAGGCCTTCTCCCACCTGCAGGTGAAGGGGAGCCATGCTCTCGAAGCCCAACGCTTCGAAAGCATCGTCGCCTGGATCGTTCAGTCAGCCACGCACTCGACAGGGTAGACGTCCCGTGACCTCGCACCGGGAACTGGGCGCGAGCCCGGCGGCAGGGGACGCTCAGAGCGGATGATCTGTGCGCGTCGGCGGCTTGCGTTGTGCGCACACTTCGGGCAGTAGGGTCGGCTGTCGAGCGACCAGAGGAGCACGCGTCATGGCCGAGGTTGTGGTTGTCATCGGGGCTGGCTCCATCGGCCAAGCGATTGCGCGCCGGGTCAGCGCGGGCCGACACGTGCTGCTGGCCGACCTCCGGCCCGAACACGCACAGGCTGCCGCCGACGTGTTTCTTGATGCTGGGTTCGACGCGTCGACGGCAACGGTCGACATCTCGTCGCGTTCGTCCGTGCACGACCTCGCCGAGCAGGCTGCCGCCCTCGGAGATGTGGTCGGCCTCGTCCACGCCGCCGGTGTCTCGCCCAGCCAAGCTCCCCCCGCCACGATCCTCGCCGTTGATCTCTACGGCACTGCCGTGATCCTCGACGAATTCGGAGCCATCATCGCCTCCGGTGGATCCGGTGTCGTCATCGCATCCCAATCCGGACACCGCCTTCCAGCGCTCACCGCCGCCGAGGACCTGCTCCTGGCCACCACGCCAGCGGAGGAGCTGCTGTCACTGTCGATGCTGCAAGCCGACCGGGTCAACGACCCGTTGCACGCGTACCAGATCGCCAAGCGCGGCAACTCGCTTCGCGTGAAAGCCGAAGCGGTGCGCTGGGGTCGCCGTGGGGCCCGAATCAACACGATCAGCCCCGGCATCGTCATGACCCCGCTCGCACGAGACGAACTCAATGGACCGCGAGGCGAGGGCTATCGACGGATGATCGAGTTGTGCCCCGCTGGACGGGCCGCGACACCCGACGAGATCGGCACCCTCGGCGCGCTGCTGATGAGCCGCGACGGCGGCTTCATCACGGGCAGCGACTTCCTCATTGACGGCGGTGTCACCGCGTCCTACTTCTACGGAGACCTCGCGCCCAGATGACATCGTCCGACGTACCGTGCAGTACTGCCGCTTGGCGCTACCTGACTCGCGTCTTCGCGGAGCGCATAACGACGGCTACGCAACCGGCGGTAGGTGGCAGTGAGTGATCCGGTGGGCCGGGCGAAGCAGTGGGACGCGGCGAGCGCTTGACGCGGGCGGTCGTGTGGGGTCGGGTTCCGATACTCGGACGAGCAGAGCGATCCAGTTGGGCCAGACTCGGCGCAGCGAGTGTCAGGGGTGGGAGGGAAGCAATGGAACAGACGGATGACCAACATCATTTCCACATCCCGTTGACCGAACACGACGTTGCGCGAACGGCGTTCATCGAACCATCGCAGACGATCTCTCCGCAGGATGTGCCGAGCGCCTGCGTCATCACGTTCTTCGGCGACGTCGTCGACCGTCTCGTCGAACGACGAGGAGCACGGGTCCTGTCACAGAATCGCTGGGAAGACGGCCCACATCCTCTGCTCGAGATCGAGCACGACGGGACGCGTCTCGCCGTGCTCCGCTCCGGGGTAGGCGCGCCCCTGGCCGGCGGCCTCCTCGAGGAGACCATCGCCATGGGTTGCCGAGAGTTCGTGGTGTGTGGCGGCGCCGGGACGCTCCACGGCGAGTTGACACTGGGTCACTTAGTCGTCGTTGCGTCGGCCATTCGCGACGAAGGCACGTCGTACCACTACCTACCCCCGTCTCGAACCATTCAGTTCGACGAGGACGCCCGACGAGTGCTCGAGGGTGTGCTGGAAGCCCGAGGAGTGCCGTTCGTCGTCGGTCGAACGTGGACGACCGACGCTCCGTACCGGGAGACTCCATCGAAGATCGCAGCTCGTCGAGCGGAAGGATGCCTGACTGTCGAGATGGAGGCAGCGGCGCTTGCAGCGATCGCCGAGTTCCGCGGGGTGCCTCTTGCCCAGGTCGTCTACTGCGGCGACGACCTCGCCGGAGACAGCTGGGATCACCGCTCGTGGCAGGACCTATCAGGCGTCCGTGAGGACCTGTTCGACCTCGCGGCGACCACTGCTGTGGCGCTCTCACGAATGAGTGGATGATTCATGCGAACGGCTCGCGCGGTGTCGGCCGCGTTTCGCAACGCGCCTCACCGCCCGACCGCGAGGCGCTCTCGCCCTTTGGCGCCTCGCTCGCTCCGCATGGCGCCCACCCACGAACCGCCGCCGCATAGCGCGCGAACGTTCGTGGTCAGAGCACTAGCCGGCGACGTAGCCCTGCGGTGCCCACTCGCCGAGCCTTCGGGCGTCGACGGTCTGTTCGTCGATGGCGCGTTGCCCGACGTAGCAGGTGTATCGGGTTGCGTCGGCTGAGGTCGATCGGCAGCCCCCGGACACGTGTGAGGTGTCGTCGACGATTTCCGTGACGTAACCCGTGTAGTCCACCACCGTGCCGACGCCGGGCTCGGGGAACTCAGCGATCGCGCAGTCGTACACGATGCTGTCGGTGGTCGTGCACGACGGAACGATGCCCTGGATCCGACCGCCCGCCGGGAGGGGCACCTGCGCGGGCGTTGTGGTCGGGGGCGCGGTCGTCGGGGGGACGGTGGTGTCGGTTGTCGTCGGTGCGACGGTGCTGTCGGCGCCGGCTGGTGCGGTCGGTGATGTGGCGAGCCCCGCAGCCTGATCACGGGTGGTGTCCTGGCGAGCCATGACGAGTCCGGCGACGAGGATGATCGAGGCGGCAGCGCCGATGAACGGCAGCGCGCGGCGGGGCTGCTCGTGCGGCGGAGCGAACGTCACGACGTTGACACCACGTTGGATGTCGTCGAGCGTGTCGTTCACGTTCACCCGGCTCGCCTCGAGGCGGAGGTAGTCGATGAGGTCGTGTTCGAATGTCGATGTCATGGCATGACCTTTCGGAGTTGTTTGAGCGCACGGTCGAGCCATGGGCCGACCGAACCAGGCGGGCAATCGAGCACGTCGGCGATCTCAACGTTGGACAGCCCGACGTAGAACTTGA
>JBAVTH010000382.1:0-7608 GCA_049696035.1 Ilumatobacteraceae bacterium | reverse complement strand
CCTGTAGGTCGCCAGCCGGGCGATGTCGTCGGGGTGCTGCCGAAGGTGTGCCGCCCACTCGACCGCCGGGTGTGAGCCGGGCAGCGCGAGCGCGCTCCACGTGCTGCGGATGGCGGCGGCGAGCACGGCCTCGCCCCGCCAGCGACGTGCCCACATGCAGGCGTCGGCCACTGCGCCGGGCTGCACATCGATCAACTGCGCCACATCGCGCATGGCACGCAACCCCGAACCGCCACCGAGCACTACGTGGTAGGCGGCATGGAGCAGGCGCATCGCGACGGGTAGCGCCTGCAACGCCTGCTCGGCGACGTTGAACGTCTCGCCGGGTTCCCGGAAGAGATCGTCGTCGTCGATCGCCAACCCGTAGAAGCCGCCCGTGAGCGTGAGGTGCAGGTCGAGCTCACTGCCTCCGGGCGCCTGCAGCACGACCGCCTTGCCGTATCGGCGTTCCCACCACGCGCGCACCGGCGGCTGGTCACGCTCGAAGCTACGGCCGCGGAGCGCGGCGATCGCAGCGGTGAGATCGGCTCGGCGGACGAGCACATCGGCGTCGCCGAACAGCCGCATGGACGGGTCGGGGTAGTCGAGGTGAGCGAGCGCGATGCCTTTGAGCACGCGGCACGGCACGCCGGCAGCGCTCAGCGTGAGGGCGGTGACGACGGCCGTCGCCTCGCACGCCAGGCTGGTACGCAGCCCGGCGAGGTGTGCTTCCCGCGCCGCTTCGTGGAACTCGGGGGTCGCCCGCATGCTGCCGTCGGCGAGGGCCGCACACAGCAGCCCGGCGATTCGTTGTCGGCGTACCCCGTCGAGGAGAACCGGCGCCATCGAGTCGGGCACCGTCAGCGGCTCGGTCGCCTCGGTGAACGAGAGACCGCTGCGCGCTGCTCGGCTCAGAAGTGACGCGGCATGGGTCATGCGACGGTCTCCACCAGCAGGCCGCGCCCTCGCAGCAGCTCGACGATGTCGTCGAGGTCGGGCACGAGGATGTCGCTCTCCGCCAACCGCAGCGCGATCGCGGCGAGGTCGCCCGGCGCATCTGTCACCAACCACACTGCCGCGGCGGCGCCGACGAGGTCGAACGAGTCGTTGTCGAGAGTACGCACCAGCACGGTCTCGTGCGCCACCCGGAACACCGCCGGTGCGCGTTGCACGAGCCGATCGCGTGCGGGCGGTGGGACGTTCATCGCGAGAGCGCTGGACGTGCGCCGCCGCCCGCTCCGGTCCGGGTGTCGGCCGTGAAGCTCGCCGGCCGGGCCGGCTGCCTCGCCACCCGCGCGGGCAGGCAGCACAGCAACAGCATCATCGGCATCACCAACGAACGCTGGCGCACGAGGATGGCCAGGTTGGCGAGCGTGGTGAAGGCGAGGCCGAACATGATGCAGACGAGCGTGGCGTACACGACGAACGGTGCGCGGCGCAGTTGGCCGGGCAGTGCCGCCAGGCTGCGCCAGCCGACCACCAGCATCGCCAGGACGAAGGTCATCTCCAGCGCCGGCAGCAACGTGGCCAAGCTGTTGGCTTCGTACAGCAGTGGCCGTGTGAGAGTACGGATGACCGCCTCCGGATAGTCGAGTGGACCGGTGACGACCACCGGCACCAGCTCGCTGCCACCACCGGAGGTGCGCTTGGTGGTGAGCTCGAACACGTTGGAGACCTGGTCGCTGACCGAGGCCGACTCCTCGCTGGGTGGGTTGAGGTACTTCAGCGTCACCTGGGCCACCCCCACCAGCGCGATCACGGCCACCAGGGTGAAGCCCGCCAGCACCGCCCGGCGACTTCCTCGCGGGCGACTGACGGTGACCCCGAACCGCCCGCCGAGCACAGCCCAGGTGAGCGACAGCACCACGCCGGCGAGCCAGATCGCGGCCATGTGCGGACGCACCATTGCGGCGCCACCGGCACCGGCCGCGATCCACAGCACGGCTCTTGCGATGCTGTCCCCCCGGAAGAGGCGAGCGGCGCCCACCGAGAGCGCGCCGAGGCACAGGCTCATCCAGGCTTCCTTGCCGATGCCCGACGGCCAGAACACGATGCTCGGCATCAGGAAGCACAGCAGCGCATAGCGCCGCTTGAGCAGCCCGGGTACTGCGATGCAGGCTGCCTTCACGGACAGCACCACGCCTGCGTAGCCGAGTGCGGCGAACCACAGGAACCCGGCGAGCTTGCTGGCGCCGACGAACGTGTAGATGAAGCCGGTGAGCTCATCGATGAAGCGGGTGCCCTGCGAATGCGGGATGAGGCCGAGGATGGTGATGAGGCCGTCGTGCGCATCGCCGGCGATCTGCCTGCCGGCGATGTGGTAGGCGGTGCTGTCGGCAGCACCACCGTAGGCGTCGACGGCCACCCAGTAGCGGGCGAGCGTGCCCCCCAACTTCGCCAGCAGACCGAGCATCGCGACCCGCATCACGACCACCGGTTCGCCGCGAAAGACCCGCCGGACGAAGGGGATGGCGGCGGCCGCGATCAGCGGGATCGCGACCAGGGCGCCCCACACGTCGTAGCTCACGTGCCCCATCGCCCAGGTGGTGCCGAGGAGGTAGGCGAGGCCTGCGGCCACGACCGCGACGGTCACCAACGCAGGTGAGGCCGCCAGCCGTGTCGGCGATCGCACGGCTATTCCTTCCCGGCTGCGGCCTTGGGGGCACGACGGGAGCGCCGCTTGGGCCGCCTGTGGCCGTACTCGTAGTAGGGCGAGCGGTCGGTGGAATCGCCGACCAGCGCGAGATGGAAGGTGGCATCGCTGAGCGTGCGCAGCATCTCCATCGTCCGTTGCGCAGCGCTGGCGAGCGTGTGATCGAGACGCATCACGACGACCACGGTGTCGGCCAGCGGCAGCAGGTCGAGCACTTCGGCGGTGACGCCGATGGGGGAGGAGTCGATGACGATCGCGTCGGCCAACTGGGCGACCTCAGGGAGCACGCGGGCGGTCGCCCGGGCCAGGTTGCCGGGCGACGCCTTGACGGTGGCCACATCGAGCAGCACCAGGTTGGGCACGGGGGTGCGCTGCAGGAGGTACCGCACGGGGAGCGTGGTGAGGTCTTCCAAGGCATAGGGCAGTGGCGCCGGCGGCTCGTCCATCAAGCGCTTCACCAGCGTCGGGCGGCGGAAGTCGGCGTTGACGGCCACGACTCGCTTGCCCGTCTCGACCAGTGCTGCCGCGAGGTTGGCAGCGATCGAGGTCTTGCCGTCGCCGGAGCATGCGCTGACCACCAGCGTGATGCGGGCGCTTGCGCGGTCGCCCTCTGCCGCAGGCGTGGACGCCGGCAGAGCTGCCTGCGAGAACGTGATCACGCTGCGCAACGTACGATACGAATCGCTCAGCTGGTCGTGCCGCTCGGGTGACACCTCCAAGCCGGTGTTGCTGCCTGAGACGTCGGGGATGCTGGTGGACACCTGGCCGCCGAAGATTGTCTCTGCGTGCGATCGGCTGCGGATCCGGCGATCGAGGCGGCTGAGCACCATGGCGATGCCGGCGCCGACGGCGAGCCCGACGATGAAGCCCAGCAGCCCGCGCGTGGTCCGGCTCTTCGGTGCGCTCAACCCCGAGCTTTGCGTGATCTCGATCGCAGTGCCGCGTTCGAGAGGAGTGAGCACGATCGTCGACGTGTCGGCGGCGATGTTGGCGTACTGCTCGGAGACGGTGCTGTACTGGCGGCTGACCGAATCGAGCTGCGCCAGCAGCACTGCGTCGGTGGGCTTTCGCGCGAGATCCGCCTGCAACGACTCCAACTGCGCCTTCAGCTTGGTGGCGCGCTCGTCGAGCTTCGCGAGGCGCTTGGTCTTGGTGTCGTCCTGCTGGACGGCCAGGTAGGTGACCAGTTCGTCGCCGAACGCGTTCACCACGTCGACTGCTCGCTTGCCGGTGGCCTGCGTGGTGGCGATGCTGACCTCGAGGCTGGCGGTGTCGACGTTGACGGACAGTTGCGCAGCAAGACCAGGGCCGTTGCTGTCGGGTTCGCCGAGCGCTGCGGCCGCTCGCTTGGGCACCTCGCCGCGCAGCGTGAACGTGCGGATCTGGTTGACCAGCGTGTTGCTGTAGACGCCGTTGACGTCGTCGGACGTGATGAGCAGCGAGAAGCCCGCCTGGAAGGAGGTGGTGGTGTCGGCCTTGGTGGCGGGCTCGGGAAGCGCACCCAGCACACCGCCGGCGAGCGCGAAGAGCAGCGCGATCCACCAGAACCGGCGGAACGCTTCGAGCGCGGAGGTCTTGTTCATCGGGTACGCCTCACCCGCGGGGCTCCTTGGCTGCTCAAGGCCACAGACTGTAGCTGGGCACCCGGCGATTGCGAGGAGCGCCGATTGGCGCCTGTGCGGCTGGCACACTGGTCGGCATGCAGTGGAACGTGCTTCTGTCGCCCCCGGAGATGTCGTCGGTGGAGCGCGACATGCTGCTGGCGGCATTCGACAGTGGGTGGATCGCACCGGCCGGCCCCGATCTCGACGCGTTCGAATCCGAGCTGTGCCAGCTGTCGGGTGCGGCCGCGGCGGTCGGGCTCTCCAGTGGCACCGCTGCGCTGCACCTGGCGCTGGAAGTCGTCGGTGTCGGTCCAGGTGACGATGTGGTGATGAGCGACCTCACGTTCGCGGCCAGCGCCTTCGCCGCCCGCTATCTCGGTGCCCGGGCCAGCTTCGTGGACAGCGAGCCCGAGACGTGGCAGATCGACCCCGATCTGCTGGCGGAAGAGCTGGCCCGCCGCGCCGCTTCCGGCACACTGCCCGCAGCCGTCGTCTCGGTGGATCTCTACGGCTCGCTTGCCGACGGTACCCGTCTGGCGGCGGTGTGTGCCGAGTACGACGTGCCGCTGGTGGAAGACGCCGCCGAGGCCGTCGGCGCCCGCCGCGACGGCCGTTCGGCCGGCCGCTTCGGGCGCGTGGGCGTGTACTCGTTCAACGGCAACAAGATCGTCACCACCGGTGGTGGCGGGGCGTTGATCTCCGACGACTCAGCGCTTGTCGAGCGCGTGCGCTACCTGGGCACCCAGGCCCGTCAGCCGGTGGTTCACTACGAGCACCACCACATCGGCCGCAACTACCGGATGGGCAATGTCAACGCGGCGATCGGGCGCGGCCAGCTGCGGACGCTGCAGGCACGGATCGGCGAGCGCCGCCGGGTGCACGAGCAGTACCGCCGGTGCCTCGGGCAACTGTCGGGTGTGAGCTTTCAGCGAGTCGCGGACGGGTGCGAGCCCAACCACTGGCTCACCACCGTCGAGGTCGACCCGGAGCTGTTCGGCGCGACGTCCGCCCAGGTGCTGGGCCGTCTGCGTGCGGCCGGTATCGAGGCTCGCCCCGGGTTCATGCCCATGCACCTCCAACCTGTGTTCGCCGACGCGGTCGTCGTCGGCGGCGCGGTGTCGGCCAGGCACTTCGAACGCAGCGTGAGCCTCCCCAGCTCCGGCCGGCTCAGCAGTGACGACGTGCAACGGATTGTCGATGTGGTGGCTGCGGCACGCCCCTGAGCTGCGCGCCGGCTCGCTGGCGCTGGTCGCGCTGGCAGTGGTGTGGCCGCGCTCGACGGTCGCGCGAGTGGTCGTTGCCGGCGTCGGTGGCATCATGCTCACAGCCTCGGCCTGGCACGTGTCGTTTGCCGGACGGTCCAACTCCTGGGCCGTGGTGCTCTCCGTGCTGGCGGCAGTCCTCCTGTGGTGGGCGGCGCCCCGGTTGCACGCCGCGCTGGCGCCGCCCGGTGGGGCCTGGCTGGTGCTGCTCGGCAGCGTGGCGGCGGTCTACGCCTGCGTGCCCGAGACCGACCAGCTGCGGGAGGTCGGGGTCGTGGTGGTCGCCGGCGGGCTTGCCGAGTTGCTGCTGCGCCGTCGGCTGCCCAGCGGCGCGCTGGTCGGCGCTGTCGTCCTCGTGCAGTGGTCGGCGTTGTTCGGCGCCACCGGGCAGGCGCGGGCGTTGGCGAGCGGCCTGTTCGCGCTGTCGCCGCTGGTGGCGGTCGCTGTCGTCACGTCCGTGGCTGCGTCCAGGGCCGAGGGGCGAGCCACCACCGTCCGCCTGGCGTGGGTCGTCGCGGCGCTGTGGGTGCTCGCCGCAATCGTGGTCGCGCGCACCGGCGGCATCGCGTCATCCCTGCAGCCGGCCGCGGTCGCCGTCACGGCGGCTGCGGCGGTGTCGACAGTGGTCAGCGCAGTGCTCGTACGCCGTGCTCGTCGATGACCGTGCGCCGCGTGATTTCACCGGTGAAGCGGAGCTGCGCGTCGCCGCCGATCTCGATGCTCACGGTGTCGTCATTGGCCAAGGCCTGGGGGCGGAGCACGAACGCGTAGTCGTCGGCGGTGATCTGCCCGCTCAAGTGGAGCACGACAGTTCGGGTCTCGCCGGGAGCGAGATCGAGCAGCAGCGTGTAGGCGTTCCACCCGAGCTCGGTGTCGGTGGTGAGGCTGGTGGCGTCGCCGTCGAGCGTTGCGCCCGAGTAGTCGAGTGGTGAGTAGACGGTGAGGAGTGTGCGGTTCGTACCGCTGGGGAGAGCGAGGAACTCGCTGCCCAGCACGTAGTCGGGGTAGCCGGTGACCGGGGCGGTGTTGTTGAGCGTGACCGTGAGCGTGGCGTCCACCAAGCCGTCGTGGACCTGTGCTGCGTAGCGCACCGTCCGTTCGAGGAAGGTGTCGATCTTGTTGGCGCTGGCGTTGTTGGTGACCACCGCCAGCCCGTCGCGTCCGTCCAGGCGGGGGAGTGCTGCGTCCATGCCGATGGCCCGCAGGAGGCCCTCCTCCTCCGGGCGGACCGCCCATCCGGCGAGATGGCCGCTGGTGGCGGCGGGCGCGAGATCGTGGGCCAGCGATTGCGGGCCGGGGAGTCGGCCGCCGAGGATCGCGTCGAGCGTGGCGTTGGCCACCTGCTCCAGCAGATCGCTGCGCTCGGGTGTGTCGGCGTCGTACTGGTCGAGCAGCAGGAAGCGCTCGATGTTGGTGCTGTCGAGGCGGGTCTCGGTGCCGTCGGCGGCCTGCACGGTGATCGGGCCGGTGGTCTTCAGCAGTCCGGCGAGGCCGTAGGGGTCGATGAGGAACACGCCGTCGAGCGGAGGGTGGCCGGTGCCCTCCCACAGTTGCCGCATCACGGCGGCGGCCGACGGCATGTCGGGAGTCATCGTGGCGTTCGACCACATCGCGGAGGTCGCTGCCCCCTCTCCGTCCAGCCCGTAGCGACGGTAGCGGCTGAGGAACTCCGGTGAGAGGTGCATGGGCACCTCACCGAGGTCCTTGACCTCGTTCACCAGGTCGGTGGTGCGCCCGAACCCCGAGCGCTCCATGTGGCCGTCGTCGATGGTGATGACCGCGTAGTTCCCCATGACGCCGCCGGTTCCGCGTGCTTCGGCGGGGTTGATGAATGCAACGAGATACCGCCGTGGTGTGTCGCTGCCCAACATCGCCGGCCCGATGGCTGCTGCGCTGGCACTCGCCGATGCCTGCTGAGTGGCCTGATCGGCCCGGCGGGCGTAGGTCGCGAGCCGGTCCCTGGCCGGGCCGATCAACCACGGCGAATCGGCCTCGGCGAGCGCTCCCGCCAGATCACCGACGGCCTGCCGCAGCGCGGCCAGCGGCTCGGCGAGTGCCGCGACCGCGTCCACGTCGATGACGCCGCCGTCGATGGTGAGCGAGTCGAGGT
>JBAVTH010000381.1:0-1692 GCA_049696035.1 Ilumatobacteraceae bacterium | reverse complement strand
TCCTCTACTCCGACCCGTCGCTGCGGCCGGCGGCGAGCCTGCTCGCCCGCAACGATCGCGGGGCGCCGGGGCTGTGGGCGCATGGCATCTCCGGCGATCTCCCGATCGTGTTGGTGCGCATCGACGAAGCCGAGGACCTCGACATCGTGCGCCAGTCGTTGCGCGCCCACGAGTACTGGCGGTTGAAGCTCCTCGACGTCGACCTGGTGATCCTCAACGAGCACGGCGCCACCTACGCCCAGGACCTGCACGACACGCTCCTCGGCCTGGTGCGCGCCAGCCAATCCGGCCCCGCGCACGACGGGCACCAGGGTCACGGCAGCGTCTACGTCGTGCGCGGCGATCAGCTCTCCAGCGAGGATCGCACGCTGCTGCAGAGCGCAGCGCGCGCCGTGCTGCTGAGCCACCGGGGCAGCCTCGCCGACCAGGTGATCCGCCTCGAGCGGCCGGAGCGGATCGCTCGGCCTCCCTCCCCGGTGAGATCGCAGAAGCTGCCCAGCGAGAGTGCGCTGCCTCGCCCGGACCTGGAGTTCTTCAACGGGCTCGGTGGCTTCGCCGACGACGGGCGCGAGTACGTCACCCTCCTCGGCCCCGGGCAATCGACGCCGGCGCCGTGGCTGAACGTGATCGCCAACGAGTCGTTCGGCTTCCAGGTGTCCGAATCCGGTTCCGGGTACACGTGGTCGGGGAACAGCCGCGAGAACCAGCTCACCCCCTGGTCCAACGACCCGGTCAGCGATCCGGTGGCCGAAGCGATCTACGTCAGGGACGACGACAGCGGCGAGCTGTGGGGGCCCACCGCGCTGCCGATCCGTTGCGAGGAATCGACGTACGTCGCCCGTCACGGCGCCGGCTACAGCCGGTTCGAGCACCTGCACGCCGGCATCCAGCTCGACCTGGTGCAGTTCGTGCCGCTCGACGAGCGGGTGAAGGTCTCCGTGCTCACCATCGAGAACCGCTCCGGTCGCACCCGCCGCCTGTCGGTGACCGCGTACGTGGAGTGGGTGCTGGGCACCTCGCGTGGCATCGACGCGCCGCGGATCATCACCGCGCTGGAGCCACAGACCCAGGCGTACGTGGTGCGCAACCCGTGGAACATCGAGTTCGCCGGTCGTGTCGCCTTCCTCGACCTCGGCGGCCGGCAGACGGCATGGACGGCCGACCGCACCGAGTTCCTCGGCCGCAACGGCACACCCGAGCGGCCCGCCGGGCTGGACCGCGGCCACCGACTGCAGGGCGCCGACGGCGCCGGGCTGGATCCGTGCGGCGCGCTGCAGACCGGCTTCGAGCTCGCCGATGGGGCAGTGACGCGAGTGGTCGTGCTGCTCGGCGAGGCCGACGACGCCTCCGCCGCGATCGACCTCGTGCGACGCACACGGGCAGCGGACCACGACGCGACGTTGCGCGGCGTGACGCGCTACTGGGACGACATCCAGGGGGCGATCCAGGTGCGCACCCCGGACCGGTCGATGGACATCATGCTCAACCGCTGGCTCACCTACCAGACGCTCGCCTGCCGGATGTGGGCGCGGTCGGCGTTCTACCAGGCGGGTGGCGCGTACGGGTTCCGCGATCAGCTGCAAGACGTCATCTCCCTCGTCGTTGCCGCGCGGGGGGTCGCCCGCGAGCACCTCCTGCGGGCCGCGGCGCGCCAGTTCGTCGAGGGCGATGTGCAGCACTGGTGGCACCCGC
>JBAVTH010000380.1:0-5312 GCA_049696035.1 Ilumatobacteraceae bacterium | reverse complement strand
ATCCGAGGCGACGATCCCTTCGAGGACGTCGCGTGCCTCGCTCATGTCGTGGGTGTCGGTGACGACGTAGACACGGTTGTCGTCGCGGCCGCGGGTCATCGCCACGTACAGGCCGCGACCGGTCGTCGCCGGCCCAGCCAGAGTGATCGAGGCGGTTTCGGTGGCCGACTGGGTGCCGTATTCGGTGGCCGCGTACCCGAGCCGCACATGCTCCATCGCATACTCGGCCGGCAGGGTCACCGTGCTCGACCCGCTCACGTCGGTGACCGTGAGGTCACCGGCTTCGCTTATCGCGGTGACGGTCCACAGTTCACGGTTGCGGACGATGTCGCCGCTGGTGGTGTGTAGCTGGCGCTGGTTGCGGCGGGTCGCGACGATGTCGCCGACGGCGACCAACCCGTCGGCGATCGACGTGAACGTGGTGGTGTCGGTGTCACCGCGGCGGGCCCGTAGCTGGCGGATGGTGCGGTTGATCTCGTCGACGTGCTCGTTCGTCGCTGTGGTGATCGCCACCGTTTCCCCGGCTGCGTGGCGTTGCATCCATTCCTCGGCGATCGCGTCGAGGTGCTCGTCGAAGGTCCCGGGGATGATCCGCCCATGCGACTCGTAGCTGTCGAGTGCGCGTAGGTCGCCGTGCCGCAGACGTAGTGACGCTGCGGCTTCCCAGTCGTGGGTGAAGCGGTGGACCCGCTCCAACTCGATGGTGCGGCTGGTGGTGCAGATCTCGGCGAACAGGCCGCCACGCCCGACTGCTTGTAGCTGGCGGTGATCACCAACCAACACCAGCCGCCACTGCTCGCTCGTTGCGAGTTGGGTGAGTTGGTGCAGGTTCGGGGTCGACAACATGCCGGCCTCGTCGACGATCAACGTGGTGCCTGATGGCAGTCGCCACTGCGGGCCTGGCCCGTCGGGCCTGGTCCATTCGTGGAGCAGCTTTGCGACCGTGTCCGTGTGCATGCCGGTCTCCTGCCCGAGGACCTTGGCCGCCTTCGCTGTAGGGGCGACACCGAACACCGGCCGACTGTGGCGGTGCAGGTCGTTGACCGCCGCTGCCAGGGTGGTCGTCTTGCCGGTGCCGGCCGGTCCGACGATCACCACCACTCGATCCTCACCCGCGACTGCTGCGGCGGCGGCGTACTGGAGCACGTCGAGCGCGCCGCGAGTGACCGTCATTGACCGTGACGGGTCGTCGAGCTGTGCATCGAACACCCACGTCAGGATCGCTTCCTCCTGTGCGAGGACCTGACGGCTGGTCACGTGGGGTGCGACGGGCTCGATCCACACCGACCTGTCATCCGAGCCGCGCCTCGTCACGTCACGCTCGGGGTCGAGAACCACACACTCGCCCAGCACTCGGTCCACGGCCCGGTCGAGTAGCCGCGCCCACCGCTCGCCCGACATGCCGGGTTGTGGGCGGAGCCGGTCGGTGACCGCGCGCAGGATGTCCACGCGATGCCATGCAGACCGTTCGGCTGACAGGTCGTCGATCACCTCAGCGACACTCACCTTCGCCGGCGACACCACCGACCGTGCAGCCTGCGCGATCGACTGGCCCAACGACTCGGCAGTGACACCAATGCTGGCCGCCTCGCCACGCCACCGCGTCGGCAGATCGCTGACACCACCGGCGGACTTGCGCAGACGCGTATCCGCCGCCGCCTCACGCTCGAGGGCGGCGTGCTCGAACCGGGTCGGATGGCGGCCCTCGCGTTGCCGGAACTCGGTCACCTTCACCTGCAACTCGCCGCGCACCTGCGCTGCGCGCTTGGAGAACTGCTCGATCAGCTCGGTAGGGACACCGGCGATCTCGGCCTGCCCGTTGACGATGTCGGCGAACGCGACGCCGTAGCGGTGGGTGAGCTCGGCGCGCAGCACCGACTGATACAGACCACCAAAGGCGCGCTGGTGGTGCTTCAACACGCGGGCGTCGAGGGCAAGCCAGCGGCCGTCGTCGGTCTGCACCTTCGACGACACCACCAGATGCGTGTGCAACTGCGGGTCATCCAACCGGCTCGTGGTCTGCCGGAATACGGCCACGATCAGGCCCTGACTGTCCGGATGCAGGCGCCCGCCGTTCGAGCGGATGCGCGTGGTGGAGCCGAAGCGCTCCAGGTAGTCGACGACCGCGTTGACGGCGACGTCATGGCACTCGGCAAGACCCTGATCGCCAGTGAGCGCCCACCACACCGACAACGACTTCGGCGCCGACACGGTCGCATCGAACCCCGCGACAGCGCGGGTGACGGTGCCGTTCGCCAGTATGCGATCGCGCAGCGGGTAGCCGAGCGTGACACCCGTGAGCGGGTCGCAACCGGTCAGCAACAGCTCGAGCGCGTCGGTGGACACCTCACCCGACAGACCGAGACCGGCGGCCTGCGCGCCAGACCACACACCCGGCTGTTCACCCGGCGCCTGCGTCAGATACTTCGTGTAGTACCTCGCCGTCGCCGCAGCCGAGCCCGCGTACAGGGTCGTCACGCGCAGCATGAGGACTCCCTCTCGCCCGCGGGCACCTGTCTGTCAAACATCAGTGCGGTGGATCCGGGAGCGGTCATCGCGTGCGCCTCAGGACTCGATCGCGAGCGACAACTGGGCGGTCGAACGCGACTGCGTGCGACGATCGCGCCGATGGCTCGGCGCTCGCGACGTGGCAACAGGCTCGTCGATGAGCGAGTCGATCGCGAGAGTCACTGCGGCGTTGAGATCGCTGACGACCCGTCCGTGGTGGATGAACTCGATCAGCGCCCAGCGCGGAACGCGAAGGCAACCGCCGAGACGCACCACCGGCAGCCCGTGGACATCACCAGCGACGAAGTCGGCTGCGAGCCGATACGCGAGCGTCCGACCGATGCGCAGGACGCGGGCGGCCTCGTCGACCGTGAGCATCGCCGGCAGGCCATCGAGGTCGCATTCGAAGTCTCGGGTGGTACCCATGGAATGTTCAGAAGTACACCCATGTGATTCGAGGCGCAACCCCCGATAGCCCCAGCTCAGATGATGTTTTGGTACCTGAAGGTACAGGAAGGTACGTGGCGGTACAGGGCGGTACAGGACAACACGAGCGCTGTGTCGAAGGTCACACCCGCTACATCAGAGCCGAAGTGTGAACCTGGCGTACGGCCGGTCGTCTGGCGGGTAGGTCTCGTCGGCGTCGGGGAAACTCGTCCGGCTGAACGCAGCAGAGCCAAGGTTGGCAGGGTGCACGAGCCAGCTCGCGGTGAGCACGCCTTCGCGCTGCATCTCCGCCAGCACCGACTCGAGCAGGACAGTGCCGATGCCGCTCCGTCGATGATCGGCGCCAACCGCGACCACCATCACGTAGCGGTGTTCGGCAAGTGGACCGAGCGTGTCGTGTGCGAGGCGCTCGTGCGCGGTCACCGCGACGACGGCACCGTCGACCTCGGCGACGATCACCCGCCGGTCGAGTTCGGAGTGGTCTTCGTCGTGTTGCCACCGAACCAAACCAGCGACGATCTCGGCGACCTCATCGAGCCATACCGATGGTTGTCCGCCGAGGTCGAACGACTCCAGCGCGCCCGCGTCGGCGGCCGTCGCGTCGCGAAGGATCACTTCTTCTCGCGGGTGATCTCAGTCGGGCGCTGCTTCGGCTGCCACCGTGTGCGGGGTGCAGCAGGGAGATCGGTGACCTTGCCACCGTTGGCGAGGCTTCGCCGGCGGGGCTGCCCGGTGGTGGCGAGTGCGGTGGAGATCCTCTGGATGGTGGACCAGCGGGCGTCGAGCAGGCCGTTCTCGATGCGCGAGATGTCGGCCTGCGGGATGCCGGTTCGCTTCGCCAGCTCGGCCTGTGTCCAACCCAACTCGGTGCGACGCTCGCGAATGGAGTCGCCTGGATGGTTCAGTTCGGCAAGTGCGGACCATGTCGCCATGTCACGAAGTGTATGTGGAATGACACATCGATGCAACGGTACCGATACCCACCGATCCAAAGGTCAGCGGGACTCGGCGGTGGACTGGGCGCGCCGCCCGATCTTGTCGGTGACGGTCCGCACCGACTCAGGGAGGGCGTGGGCGTAGACCTTCATCAGCATGTCGGGACTGTGGCCGAGCAGATCGGCAGCGGCGCGGATCTCGCCGATGTCGTCGGCGTGGCGGACCATGTGGGTGGCCGCGGTGTGCCGGAGCCCGTGGGAGGTCAGCCGTGGCACGCCGGCTGCGGCCACGAGCCGCTCGAGTGTCTGGTCGAAGTTGCCGGGGGAGACGGGATTACCGAGCTTGGTCGCTACGACCAAAGCGTTGTCGTTCCATGCCGCCCCGGCGGCCAGGCGCTCCTCCGCCTGGAATCGTCGGTGGACGGTGAGCGCCTTGACCATCGTCGGATCGATCGGGATCTTCCGACGAGATCGGGCGTTCTTCCCATCGCTCCATTCGGGGCGGCCGTGCACCTCGACGAGTGCACGTTCGATGCGCACCGTGCCCTTCTTCAGATCGACTGCGGACCAGCCCAGCCCGAGCAACTCGCTGCGGCGGAGGCCGTACATCACCGCCAAACGGAGAGGCCCGTCCCAGCGGTGGCCTTCGATCGCGGCCAGGAACTTGGCGAGCGCAGCGTCGTCCCACGCGTCGACCTCGCGCTCGAGGTCGGGCTTCACCACGACACGAGGCATGGCCACTCGGCTGGCGGGGCTCCGGCGGAGCTCGCCGGTGTCGACGGCGTCGGCGAGCGCGGCGCGCAGCACCATCCGGAAGATGGAGATGCTGCGCCGCCCCATCTTTCCGCCGGCCGCCAGTTCGTCGAGCCATTGCGCGACATCGCTGCGGTCGAGGCGGTCGAGGCGGATCGAACCGAGCCCCGAGCGGATGTGCCCTGCCGCCCACTCGTATTGCATCTTGGTCTTCGACGCGACGTCGGTTCGCGACGCCACCCACTGATCGACCAGGAACCCGACCGAGCTGCGGTCGGTGCCCGTGTCGCCGGCGGCGGCGAACTCGGTGGCGGCCATCTGGGCAGCGCGGCGCGACTTGTACGTGCCCAGCTGTCGCGGGCGCGGCTTGCTGGTCTCGGTGTCGAGTCCGTCGACCCGCACGACCCACTTGTCGCGCTGCTGGCGCACCAGCGGTCGGCCAGTTGGCTTCCATGCCATGGCGACCTCCTTTGATACATCGCTGATACATGGGGCGAAAAACGCTCAAGGGCCCCGCTCGGAAGCGGGGCCCTCTCAGGGTATCAGACCAGCTCAGTCGCCAGATCTGTTCAGCGCGCTCGAAGGGACTCGAACCCCTAACCTTCTGATCCGTAGTCAGATGCTCTATCCATTGAGCTACGAGCGCTTACGGGTCGCAAGTCTAGAGGT
>JBAVTH010000379.1:0-4138 GCA_049696035.1 Ilumatobacteraceae bacterium | reverse complement strand
GCACGAGCCCCGGCGCTCAGGCCGCAGGAGGCGGAGCCAGCTGCGCGACCTGGTACGACCACAACTCCGCGCCGGTGCTCACCGGCCCGCCGTGCGGTGCGGGAGCGCTGGCCCCCGAATGGCCGTGAGCGAACGAGGCGGATGCCACCCAGGCATCGAAGCTGGCCTGATCGCGCCAGCGGGTGACCACCAGCCACACGGAGCGGCCATCGGTGGGTTCGAGCAGCTCGAAGCCCTCGAAGCCGTCCTGGCCGTCGACGGCACCCGCCCGCGCCGCAAAACGGCGAGCGAGCTCGGGACCCGAGCCCTCGGGCACGGTGATCGCGTTGATCTTGATGACAGTCATGTCTGCATCATCGCAGACCACCTGGTTGATGCCGCGGTCGCCGATGCCTCAGTCGTGGGCGAGCAGGTTGATCAGGCTGCTGGTGTCCCAGCGCTTGCCGCCACGGGCCACGATCTGTGCGTAGAACTGGTCGATCAGTGCGGTCACCGGCAGCCGGGCGCCGTTGCGGTTGGCCTCGTCGAGCACGATGCCGAGGTCCTTGCGCATCCACTCGACGGCGAAGCCGAAGTCGAACTCGTCGCGCACCATCGTGCGGCCGCGGTTCTCCAACTGCCAGCTCTGGGCAGCCCCGTACTTGATGACCTCGGTGACCTGCTCGGGGTCGAGACCGGCCTTGACGGCGAAGTTCAGGCCCTCGGCCAGCCCCTGCACGATGCCGGCGATGAGGATCTGGTTGACCATCTTCGTCTTCTGCCCGGCACCGGCCGGCCCCATCAGCGCGCTCGCCTTCGCATAGGCACCCATGACCGGCTTGGCCAGCTCGTAGAACGCGTCGTCGTCGGCGCCACACATGATGGTGAGCTGGCCCTGCTCGGCCCCTGCCTGGCCACCCGAGACCGGCGCGTCGACGAACCCGACGCCGAACTCGGCTGCGGCCTCGGCCAACTCGTGGGCCACCTCGGCAGAAGCGGTCGTGTGATCCACCAGCACGGCGCCGGCGCCGGCGCCGGCCAGCGCACCGTCGGGCCCGTAGACCACGTCGCGCACGTCGTTGTCGTTGCCCACGCACAGGAACACGAACTCCGCAGCTTCCGCTGCTTCGCGCGGTGTCGGCGCCGCCCGGTTGCCGTAGAGCGCCACCCAGGCCAGCGCCTTCTCCGGCGTACGGTTGTAGACGGTGACATGGTGGCCGGCGGCGGCGAGGTGGCGGGCCATCGGTGTGCCCATCACACCCAGCCCGATGAAGGCGACAGAACTCATTCCGTCAGTCTGGCCGGTCACGAAGGCACGAAGTGCACAACCGGAGGTGAACATGGCCTGAACGCCGTCGAACGACCACAATGGGCAGATGATCGACCATCTGGTGTTGGCCACTCCCGACGTCGACGCGACAGCGGCGCAGGTCATGCGCGACTGGGGCGTCGAGGTCGTTGCCGGCGGCTCGCACACGGGGCGCGGCACGCGCAACGCCCTTGCCGGCCTCGGCGCCGGCGTGTACCTCGAGATCGTCGGCCCCGACGCCGGCCAGCCCGACCCGCCCTTCCCCAGGCCGTTCGGCGTCGACGACCTCGAGGCGCCGGCGCTGGTTGCCTGGTGCGCTCGACCTGCCCGACCGCTCGCCGAAGTCGTCGGCCGGATCGCCGCTCGCGGCGTCGATCTCGGCCCCATCTCCGGCATGTCACGCGTCCGCCCGGACGGCGTCGAGCTCAACTGGCGGCTCACCTTCCCCCTGCTCGCCGAGCCGTACCTGGGCACGCTGCCGTTCCTCATCGACTGGCTCGGCTCGCCGCACCCCACCGGCTCGCTGCCCCACGGCGCACACCTCACACGGCTGCACATCGTCCACCCTGACGCCGAGCTGGTGCGCACGCTGCTCGAGGAGATCGGTCAGACACGCGCGATCGAGGTCGATCAGGGGCCGGCACGGCTGTGGGCAGAGCTGCACACGCCGATGGGCGACATCAGGTTCTGAGCCGGTCGGGCGGCTCGGGGCACGTCGACGAGCCGGTCGACGGCGTCAGCCGGCCAGACCGACCATCAGCTCGTCGACGATCGACAACGGCGTTCGAGGGTGCATGAAGACGAGACGGCCGACGGGCTCACCGTGCAGCGTCGTCGGAGCGACGAACGCAACCTGCTCCTGCAGCAGCTTCGCGGCCCATTCCGACCACTGCTCGCGACCCCATCCCGAACGGCGGAACAGCACCACACCCAGTTCGGGTTGCATCACCAGTTCCGTGACGGGACAGGCGTCCAGCGCGGTCGCCATGCGCGCCGCCAGCGCCAGGCCGTGGCGAATCGCTGCTCGGTGGGCATCGATGCCGTGCAGTGTGAGCGCGAACCAGATGGGCAGCCCGCTCGCCCGGCGCGTGAGCTGATAGCCGAGGTCGGACGGGTTGTAGGCGTCGTCGTCGGTGCGCAGCACATCGATGTACGGCCCGTGCTGAGTGTGGGTCTCGCGCGCCAGCGATGGCCGCCGATACACCAACGCGCACGAGCCTGCGGGTGCGAACAACCACTTGTGCGGGTCGACGATGAACGAGTCGGCACGCTCGATGCCGTCGTACTTCGAGCGCAGTTCGGGCAGCAGCATCGCGGCCAACCCGTAGGCACCGTCCACGTGGAACCACGCGCCGAGCGCCTCCGCGACATCGGCGCAACCGGCGAGATCGTCGATGACACCGGCGTTGGTGGAGCCGCCGGAAGCGACGATCGCCGCGATGTCGGCCCGGTCGCCGATGGTTGCCCGGATGGCCTCGCCGGTCAGGCGACACCCTGGCCCAGTGGGCACCACCACAGCGTCCATTCCCAGCAGATGCAACGCGTTGTCCACCGACGCGTGAGCGGTATCGGCCACCACCACGGCATGGCGGCCGCGGGACTGGTCGCGCGCCACTGCCAGGGCGGACAGGTTGCCGATGCTGCCGCCGCTCATGAAACAGCCCGCAGCACCCGCGGGCAGCCCGGCGGTGCGCGCCAACAGGTCGATCACCTGGTTCTCCGCGGCCACCGCACCGGCGGCCTCCAGCAGAGATTCGGCGGAGAAGTTCGCTGTGCCGACCATCGCATCCATCCACACCCCCGCCACCGACGGCGACACCGGGATGAAGGCGAGGAAGCGCTCGCTGTCGAGCCCGATGTTGTTGGGCGCGGCAACCTCTGCGAACAACCGCCACGCGCCGTCGAGCCCGCGGCCGGCGTCGGTGATGCTGCCGGCCAGTTCGGCGTCGAGCCACCCCTTGTCGCCGATGACACCAGGAGGTGCGTGCGCGATGCGGGCGCGCATCCACTCAGCCGCGCGAGCCGCCAGGTCGCCGACCGACGCGGCCGAGCCGTGCAGCCCGCCGGCGCCGCTGTCTGCGATGCTCACTCGGGAGTGACGTAGGCCGCGGTGATGCCGCCGTCGATGATGAGCGACTGGCCGGTCATCCAGCTGCTCTCGTTGCTGGCGAGGAAGAGCGCACCGTTGGCGATCTCGATCGGCTCGCCGAAGCGGCCCATCGGGATGTGCACCAGGCGACGGTTGCGTTTCGCGTCGTCACTGAGGAACTTGGCCAGCAGCGGGGTCATGATCGGGCCCGGGCACAGCGCGTTGGCGCGCACACCCTGGCGGGCGTAGATGACAGCGATCTCTCGAGTCATGGCCAGCACGGCGCCCTTCGAGGCGGTGTACGCGATCTGCGGGGTGGCGGCGCCCATGTGGGCGACGAACGAGGCGACGTTGACGATGCTGCCGGCCTCGCCGCTCTCCGCGAACGTCGCCTGCATCGCAGGGATCGCGTACTTGCAGCCGAGCAGGGTGCCCAGGACGTTGATGTCCATCGTCTTCTGGTAGGTCTCGACGCTGGTGGTGACCGGGTTGTCGTCGTCGCCCAACATCACGCCGGCGTTGTTGTAGAGCACGTGCAGGCCGCCGTACGTCTCGACCGCGAAGTTGACCATGTTCTCCACCGAGGCCTCGTCGGTGACATCGGTACGCACGAAGCTGGCCTCACCCCCGGCATCGGTGATGGCCTCGATCGCCTCGTCACCATCGGTGATGTCGGCGATCACCACCTTCGCGCCCTCTGCCGCGAAGCGCTCCGCACCCACACGACCCAACCCCGACGATGCACCTGTGATGATGGCCAC
>JBAVTH010000378.1:0-6619 GCA_049696035.1 Ilumatobacteraceae bacterium | reverse complement strand
CTTGGCGATGTTCCTCGGGCGCACCCGTTCGGGTCTGCGGGTCCGCGCGACCGCCGCCAACCGCGATGCCGCTCGCTTGGCGGGTATTCCGGCGGGGCTCACCTCACGGACCGTGTGGGCGTGCGCCGGAGTGCTGGCGGCCATGACCGCCATCTTGGCTGCTCCCTCGAAGGGGCCTGGTTTCGCCGCAGCCCTCGGCCCGGGCTTGCTCTTGCGCGGCCTGGCGCCGGCGCTCGTGGCCAAGATGCGCAGCCTCCCGGCGGCGCTGGCGGGAGGCGTGGTCCTCGGGGTGATCGAGCAGGTCGTGTTCTGGAACCAGCGCAGCACCCGCAACGTCGATGCGATCCTGTTCGTGGTGGTGTTGGTGGCGTTGCTGCTGCAGCGACAACAGCAAGAGCGCGACGCAGGCCACAGCGGTTGGAGTGGGATCGAGACGTGGCGGCCGCTCGCCGCCAATCTGCGCGATGTTCCGGCCGTGCGTCGGCTCGGGCCCGTCGTGGCGGCGGTCGCTATCGGCGTTGCGGCAGTCGCCCCGCTGCTGTTGGCGGAGAGCCGGGCCGTCACCTTGGCGAGCATGGTCGGCTACGCGGTGATCGGGGTGGCACTCGGCCTCATCACCGGGTTGGCCGGACAGTTGTCGTTGGGTCACTTCGCGATCGGGGCCATCGCCGGCACGTCCTCGGTCATCGTCGCCAACCACACAGGGAACTTCGGGTTCGGACTGCTGACGGCCGTGGTCGTCGGTGCCGGTATCAGCGTGCTGATCGGCCTCCCGGTGCTGCGCTCCCGAGGCTTGTTCCTCGCCGTCACGTCGTTGGCGCTGGCGGTCACGACCACCAGCTGGGTGCTCCCGCAACACTGGATGTTGGGCGCGGGGCGCAACCCACCCAAGCCCGTGATCGGTTCGCTGCGGGTGGACAGCGCTCGCGGCTACTACTGGTTCGTCCTGGTGATAGCCGTCGTGGTGGTCCTCGTGGTGGCAGCGATGCGGCGCGGAGGCTTCGGGCGCGTGCTGATCGCACTGCGCGACGGCGAAGACGTGGCGCGTTCGTTCGGCATCTCGGCCCCTGGCAGAAGGGCACAGGCGTTCCTGGTGTCGGGCATGGTGGCCGGCCTCGGCGGCGCGCTCTACGCGCACACGTTCTCGCGGATCACCACCGCCTCGTTCCCCGCGTCGGCCAGCATCGATGTGGCGGTGATGGTGGTCGTCGGTGGCGCGACGCTGATGGCAGGGCCCTTGGTTGGCGTGCTGTTCGTGATCGGTGTGCCGGCGTTCCTGCCGCTCGACTCGGCGGGTACTGCCACCACCAAGCTCGGCCTGCTGCTGTTGATCGTGTACCTGCCTGGCGGCTTCGCCCAGTTGCTGCTGCCATTGCGCGACCGGTTGGCCGCATGGCTCGCCCGCAACCGGCCGGCCACCGCTCCACCACCCGAACCGGCGGTCGCAACGTTGACCGCGGCCGTCGTCACCCCGGACGCCGCCACCGATGCCATGACGGCGCCCGCCAGCCCGGTCATCCTCCGGGCCGAGGACCTGTCGAAGCACTACGGGGGCGTGCGCGCGGTCGAACACGTCTCCCTCGACGTTCACGAGGGCGAGATCCTCGGCCTCATCGGTCCGAACGGCGCAGGCAAGACCACGCTGTTCGAGTTGCTGACCGGTTTCGGCCGAGCCGACTCGGGCGCGGTGCTGCTCCAGGGCCGCGATGTCACCCGGCTCGGCCCGTCGGCCCGGGCTCACGCGGGCCTGGTGCGCACCTTCCAGAACTCTCCGCTGTTCCCCACGCTGACGGTGGTGGAGTGCATCGCGACCGCGATGGAGCGGGAACGCCCCACACGGGTCACGGCCGCGTCCATCGGCGTGGTGGCACCGGAGCGGCGGCGGTTGCAGGATGCGACCGCGCTGGCCGAACGATTCGGCCTCGGCTCGTTCCTCGACCGCCAGATGAAGGAACTGTCGACCGGTACCCGGCGCATCTGCGAGCTTGCCTGCGTCACCGCGCTGGCACCGCGAGTGTTGCTGCTCGACGAACCCGCGGCCGGCCTCGCGCAGCGCGAAGTGGAGGCGTTGGTACCGGTGTTGCGCTCGCTGCGGGCGGAGCTGGACTGCACGATGATCGTGATCGAGCACGACCTGCCGATGCTGAACCGGCTGGCGGACCGCATGGTTGCAATGGTGGCTGGACAGATCGTGGCCACCGGTACGCCGGCGGAGGTGTGCGCCCACCCGACGGTGATCGCCGCCTATCTCGGCGAGCGGTCCGATGCGATGGCACGATCGGGCAAAGGCGGGGTGAACGAGGTGCTGACGAACGAGGCAGGTCGCGATGAATGACAACTGGATGCAGCTACCGGCGGGGATCGACACGCCGACGGTGTTGATCGATGTCGATGTGCTCGAGCGCAACATCACGTCATGGGCGCAGCGACTGGCCGACCGGGGCGTCGGCCTACGACCGCACACGAAGACGACCAAATGCGTGGAGGTGATCCGCCGTCAGGTGACGGCAGGCGTGGTCGGACTCACGGTCGCCACGCTCGGCGAGGCGGAGGCGCTCGCCGATGCCGGCTTCACCGACCTGTTCCAGGCGTATCCGGTGTGGGCCGGCCGGCCGGAGCGCGCCCGACGGCTGCGAGAATTGCACGAACGCGTGTCGCTGATGGTCGGTGTCGAGTCGGTCGAGTCGGCGGCTGCGCTGGGTGCAGCGGTCGCTGGCAGCGGCCGCGCGTTGCCGGTGCTGATCGAGGTGGACCCGGGCCTGCATCGTTCGGGCGTCGACCCGTCCGACGTGGCCGCGATCGCCCGGGCCGCCGCTGCCGCCGGCCTCGAAGTGCGTGGCGCGTTCACCTTCGGCGGGCACGGCTATGCCGCGTGCGACGCCGCCCCGCAGGCCGGTGACGACGAGGTCCGTTCCCTGGCCGTCGCCGCGGAGGTGCTGACCGCGGCCGGGTTCGAACCGTCAGTGCTGAGCGCGGGTTCCACACCAACGGCGTTCCACTCGGCGCGGCAACCGGTCACCGACGAGCGACCCGGCACCTACGTCTTCCAGGATGCACAGCAGGTCACACTCGGAATCGCCGCCATGTCCGACGTGGCGCTCGTCGTCGCGGCCACCGTCGTCGCCAGCCACACCGATGGACGATTCGTGCTCGACAGCGGCTCGAAGGCGCTGGCCGCGGACCGCCCGGTGTGGGCGAAAGGGCACGGGTTGCTGCCGGCCTACCCCGATGCCGAGCTGAGGTCGTTGTCCGAGCACCACTGCGTTGCGTGGACCACCGGTGCTCGGCCGCGGGTGGGCGACGTGGTGGCCGTGGTGCCCAACCACTGCTGCGTCGTGGTCAACCTCGTCGACCAGCTGACGGTGGTACAGGGTGGCGAGGTGGTCGACACGTGGTCGGTGGTCAGCCGCGGCCGCAACTCATAGCGACCGGTCGAACCGCCGTGCCAACGAACGCAGTGCGCGTGGGAACGTGGCCCGCCAGTTGAGGTAGTCGTGGCCGCCGCAGAAGTCCTGGTAGTCGACGTCGTTGCCGTGGGTGCGCAGCGCGGCGACGAAGTCCTGCGTGTGCTCGTATCCACTGCGACCGTCTGGCCCGGCACCGCGCTCGAACTCACCCATCTCCACGTAGAAGTGGACCGCACGCGGGCCGTCCTGCGCCCAACGCTGTGTCATGTAGCCCGTCTCCGCCGGCTCGTTCGGGTGCCATCCTGCGGAAGGGCTCTGTGCGATGACGTTGCCGAAGCGCTCGGGGTGCCGGTATGCCATCCACATCGAACTCAGCCCACCGAGGCTGGAACCGGCGACGATGGTGCGGGCAGGGTCGGAGGTGAACGACCATCGCGCCGCCGCCCAGGGGAGGAGCTCGTCGACGATGAACGCAGCGAAGTCCTCGCGGCACATCAGCTCCGGGTTTCGTGCCGGATCCGCGGAGTAATGGCAGTAGAGCGTGACCAACGGAGGGAACTCGCCCGCGGCCACCAGAGCATCGACGATCTCCGGCGTGTGCATCAGGTGTGCGTAGATGCCTCCGTCGAAGACCACCATCAGCGCCGGAGGCGGGCCGTCGGGAGTGATACCGGTGCTCTCATGGACCCACACGCGGCGCTCGTCGCTCATGTGCGTGCTGGCGACTCGATGCTCGGTCAGCGCTCCCAGCAACGGGGCGGTGGCGAACTCGTCCGCGAGGGCAGCGGGTCCGCGCACGATGCTCTGCACGAACGGCGGGCCCGGGTTCTCTGGATCGACCGGGTAGGTGAAGGTCTCCGGGTTGGACGGATCGGGTATCGGATGGCCGGCGGAGTAGATCAGCGGCAGCAGTTCATCGAACGTCTCCGGCAGTTCCAGTCCTGGCTGTCCCAGCCAGAACAGGTAGGTGCCGAGGTAGTCGTCAGGCAGCCGCCAGGTGCGTGCCACCATGTCGGTGCCGGGCGCCGGGGGCAGCCGGCGTGGGCTCGCTCCGTCCTTCACGAAGCCGGAGATCATCAGCACCTGGCCGCCGTCATGCGGACGAGGAAGCCCGAACGTGACGTCGATCTTGCCGTCTCCAACCGGGGTGATCACCGGCCCACGAGCGCCGTCCTGCAGCAGTTGGACGGCGTCGACGCGTGCGCTGGAGTCTTCCATCACACCATCAAAGCCGCGATCGACGGTTCGTGAGTTCGGGTTGCGCGACCGAACGCCGCCACCCCCTTTGGTGGATTCGACCAAAGCGACGCACGCGCCGGTGGGAGAAGATCACCACGTTCAATCAATGCGCCGTCTACCGGCGATTCGTGGGGGAGTGAAGCGATGTCCGGAACCTCGAGGTCAGCACGTTGGAAGCCGCTCGGAGCTGCAGTGGCGCTGGTGCTGTTGGCCGCCTGCAGCACGACCGGTGGCGATTCGAGCAAGAGCACCACGCCGACGACCGTCGCGCCCACCACGACTGCCGCACCACCGGCGACGGATGTTGCCACCACTGAGCCGGCCGAGACGACCACGGTCGACCCCGGGCCGCCCGCCGATCTGCTGTTCGGTTTCGACCTCTCCAGCGGCGACATCAATGCGACCCGTAAGAAGTATGGCGTCGGCGGCCAGAACTCGAACCTCCTCAACGAGGACTACTACGTCGCCTTGATCGACGCCTACAACGCCGACGGCGGCATCGCTGGGCACACGATCGTCCCTGTGACCTACAAGGCGCCGACCGGCGATGTGCCGAGCGATGTCGTCAATCAGGAACGTTGCGTGTCCTACTTCCAGGGTTCGACTGTGGCCCAGGTCGTGGTCGGGACCAACGATCCGATCCTCAACACCTGCGCGAACGACGCAGGTGCGGTGCTGTTCGGTCGCGGTTTCACCGGGCTCGATCAAACCCGCCTCGACCAGTATCAGGGCTTCCTGAACCCGCAGGCGGCCACCTACGACAATGCCGCGCGTGCAACGGTCGACCTGGCTGCCAGGGAGAACGTCATCAGCGCAGGCATCACTGTCGGTGTCATCTACCCCTCGTGTGAGGCGGAGAAGGGGGTGTTCGAGAACACCCTCAAGCCCGCATTGGAGCAGGCCGGTGTGGAGGTGTCCGCGTTCGAGGGCACCTGTGTGCGGTCCAATGCCGATCAGGGTGCGGCGGTGGCTGAGCTGCCGAACGCGATCCTGCAATGGAAGACGGACGGGGTGACGGCGGTGTTCAACCTCTCGACCGGTTTCATCGGGGTGGTGCTGATGATGAACGAGGCCGACAAGCAAGGCTTCACCCCGACGTGGGTGCTGTCCACCAACAACGAGTTCGGTGCGATGAACACGATGAACCCGCCTGCGGCGCAGATGGCGAACACGATGGCAGTGGGTTGGGCGGCCGCGCTCGACACGTTCGAGATGGATCCCACCAAGCTCGGCCCGAAGGCCGAGGAATGCCTCGACAAGTACGCCTCCGTCGGGTTCCCTGCGCCGGCCAACATCGGTGAGCTGGCCAGTCAGCTCGACGTGTGCAGCACCTTCTTCGCCCTCGAGATCATGTTGGCTGGCACGCCGGGGAAGATCGACCGCGATCAGATGATGGCCGCGCTCGCCGCCTCCACGACTGACACGGCGGCATTGACCAACTCGCTCGACTGGACGGCCAGCCGGCAGCCGAACGTCACCTACCGCAAGGCGGTCTTCGACGTCGCTACCGGCAAGTTCGTCTACGAGGGCGACGCCATCCCGATGCCCACCGCCTGACCTGGTACGAACAGCACATGAATCTCCCCGTTCAGGTGCTGGCAGCGGCCGTGCCGTCGGACCCCGTGTTGCGGCCCGACGGTGCGGCCGTTGCGTGTGTGGTCACCCGCGGCGACCTGACTGCCGATCGCTGGCATCGACGCGTCCGTGTCGGGGATCACCAGACGGAGGGCCCTGCCGACCGACATCCACGGTGGTCGCCGCTCGGTGACGATCTGCTGTTCATCCGACCCGACGCTCGCGGTGTCGATCAAGTCGTTCGCTGGCCCAGCGGTGCCGCGGTCACTGGTCTCGATACGCCCGTCCGCGAGTTCGCTTGGTCACCGGATGGGGCATCGATCGCAGTGGTCGTTTCGGTGCGGGGCGCCGCCGACGGGCCACTGGTGTCACGCCATGCCGCGTATCTGCGCGATGGC
>JBAVTH010000377.1:0-3340 GCA_049696035.1 Ilumatobacteraceae bacterium | reverse complement strand
GGTCGACGCCGCTCGCGAGTTCCCCACCACCACCTTCCTCATCAACGGCGACGGGGCGGCCCGGGCAGCGCTGCAGGCTCGCGCCGCCGGGTTGGCCAACGTGCGGTTCAGCGGCTACCAGCCCAAGGAGCGGGTGCCCGAGGTGCTGGCCACCGGTGACATCCATCTGGTGCCCCTGAAACAGGGCCTGGGCCGCGTCAGCGTGCCCAGCAAGACCTACTCGATCCTCGCCGCCGGACGCCCTGTGCTGGCTGCGATCGACCCCGGTACCGAGGTGCCGCGCATGCTCGCGGCCAGCGGTGGGGGGCTGGCGGTGCCGCCTGACGACCCGGAGGCCTTCGCCGATGGGTTGCGGCGGCTGTTGGCCGACCCTGGTGCCGCGAGCGCGATGGGCGCCGCCGGTCGCGCGTGGGTGCTGGGTTCGGCGTCGCCCAAGGCGGTTGCCATGGCGTATGAGCAGCTGGTGCGATCGCTCGCACCGCATCCCGGGCGGGCAGCTTTTCGCCCGCTCAGCAGATAACCTCGCACCCTCGTGGCTACGTCTTCCTCCGCTCGCAAAGTCGCCAAACTCGCATCGCGGGGCAAGGGCAAGAAGGTGCGCTTCTCCAGCGGCACCACCTTTCCCGCCATCGTCGTTGCGGCCGTCGTCGCGATGATCGCCCTCGTCGCCTACGCAAAGGTCTCGCTCCCCGGTGTGGAAACCGGTGCGCCGCAGCCCACCGACGCATGGTCGATGGCCTATGGCATCAAGATCTGCGACGAGTGGCTGCCCAACCTCACCGGCTCCGCCGCCGAGCTCGACAAAGACGCATCCACCGGCGACCTCACCGCAGTTGCCTCCGGCACCGACCGCGACGGCATCATCCACTACCACGCCCAGGCGGGCGGCAACACCGGCCGGAAGGCCAAGCTCGGCGTGTTCCTCGACGTCTACGACATCAAGCTCACCGACACCAAGCTCGAGCTCCCGGTGTCGCAGGCCCCGGAAGAGCCCCGGTCGTGGAACATCAAGGACGACAACGTCTTCAAGGGCACCTCGTGCGAGGGCAAGGACGCTGTCATCAAGGTTCGCGTGTGGAACGACTACACCTCCGGCGAGTTCTTCGACAACGTCACCGACTTCCGCAACCTTCGCTTCAAGAACAACGGCATGGTCTTCGCGATCGCCGTGGTGCCCAACGACGCCGACATCGCCCAGCCCGACTCGGCAGCCAAGCTCGCTGATCTCGGCGTGGTCGGCGCCGGCACGGCCGACACCACCACCACCGTCACCGGCGACACGACAGCAACCAGCGACACGACGGCCACCGGCGACACGGCCGCAACCAGCGACACGGCCGTCGTCACCACCACGACAGGCGGCTGATGCGCGCCGTCGTGCTCGTGGGCGGCTTCGGCACCCGGCTGCGTCCTCTCACGTCGACGATCCCGAAGCCGATGCTGCCGGTCGGCCACGTACCGATCATCGAGCGGCTCGTCACCAACCTGGGCCGTAGCGGCATCACCGAGGTCACGCTTGCGTTGGGATTCAAGCCGGAACCCTTCGTGGCGGCGTTTCCCGATGGTGAATGCGCCGGCGTCGCGATGCGCTACGCCGTCGAACCTGAGCCGCTCGACACCGCCGGCGCGATCCGTTTCGCGGCCGATGCAGCCGGCATCGACGACACGTTCGTGGTGGTCAACGGCGACATCCTCACCGATCTCGACGTCTCCGAGCTGGTGCGCTTCCATCGCGAGAAGGGTGCCGAAGCCACGATCCACCTGATCGGCGTTCCGGACCCTTCGGCCTTCGGTGTCGTCGCGCTCGATGCCGACGGTCGAGTCGAACGGTTCGTCGAGAAGCCTGCTCCGGGTACGGCGCCCAGCAATCTGATCAACGCCGGCACGTACGTGCTGGAGCCGTCGGTGCTGCAGCGCATCCCGTTGGGCGAGAAGGTGTCCATCGAGCGGGTCACGTTCCCGTTGGTAGCCGCGGCCGGTGGCCTGTTCGCGATGGCGACCGACGACTACTGGATCGACACCGGCCGTCCTGAGCTCTATCTGCAGGCCAACCTCGACGTGCTGGCAGCCACTCGCCGCCACGACCGATGCGTGCCGCAGCACGAGTCCGCCGTGGTCGACCCGGCAGCCGTCATCGAGGGTTCGGTGGTCGGCGCCAGCGCTCAGGTCGGCGCGGCGACGATCCGCGGTTCGGTGCTGCTGCCCGGCGCGGTGGTCGAGGCCGGCGCGGTGGTGACAGACTCGGTGCTCATGGGCCGGGTCGGTGCAGGTGCAGTGGTGCACAACAGCGTGCTGGGGGTCGACGGTGTCGTCGAGCCCGGCGAGCAGGTGAGCGGCGAACGCCGCCCCGACCCCGACGCCGGCCCACACGGCACGTGAACGTGCTCGTGGTGGGTGGGGCCGGCTTCCTCGGCTCGCACCTCACGGAGCGCCTGCTGGCCGAGGGTCACACGGTTGATGTCGTCGATCTGCTGACCACCGGTTCGTTGGCCAACCTCGCGGCGGCCAGGTCGGCCGGGGGAGACCTGAAGATCCACACACTCGACGCCGCCGCCGATGCGTTCCAGGCGCTGGTGGCGATGCGCTCTCCGGACGTGATCTATCACCTGGCGGTGCTGCCCCCAGGTGTCCCGGCTGAGCACTCCGCCGGTGATGCGATGCGCACGACACTCGCTGTGCTGGAAGCGGCGCGGGCACTGGGGCAGGTGAAGTTGGTGGTGGCGTTGTCGGCGGTGTCCCTGTACGGAGACGTCCCTGCCAAGGAGCAGCCGGTCAAGGAGAGCCAACCGTGGAGTCCCGTGGGTGTGCACGGTGTGATCACCCGTTCGGTCGCCGAGCTGCTCTCCGTGTATCGGGAGGAGCACGCAGTCGAGTTCACCGCGCTCGCGCTCTCCAACGTCTACGGACCGCGTCAACGACCAGAGGCCGGGGTCGTCGGCGCGTTCGCTCACGCGCTGCGGGAAGGCATCACACCGATGGTGCACGGCGACGGTCGCCAGACCCGCGACTTCGTGTACATCGACGACGCGGTGGACGCATTGGTGCGAGCGGCACTGAAGGGGAGCGGACTGGTCGTCAACGTCGGCACCGGTGTCGCCACTTCCATTCGCGACCTGTGGGCCATGATGGCCGGTCCCGACGGTCGCCAGCCGGCGCCGTCGCCGCGACGCGAGCGCGACGTCTCGCGTTTCGTCCTGTCGCCCACCAGGGCCCGGATCCATCTGGCGTGGGCGCCGTGGACCGATCTCGCGGTCGGGCTGCGCGGCGTCGGTCGCTGAGGCTGCGGCCGGAACGTTCAGCGCCTCGCCGCAGCAAGCGTGCGCCGCGCCAACTCCTGGCC
>JBAVTH010000376.1:0-6820 GCA_049696035.1 Ilumatobacteraceae bacterium | reverse complement strand
GATCTGCATCGTCTCGTGGGCTCGGTCGCCACGGATCACCTGCGACGGCCACAGGTAAGCGTTCCAGGTACCGAGGAACGTGAACAAACCCAACGCCCCGAGGGTGGGCCGGCTGAGCGGCGCGGCGACCTCCCACAGGAACCGAAGGTGACCCACGCCGTCGAGCGATGCGGCCTCGCGCAGCTCGCTGGGCAACTGCAGGAACACCTGACGGACGAGGAACACGCCGAACGTGCTGGCGAGCGAGGGCACGATCAGCCCCTGGTACGAGTTCATCCAGCCGAGCGAGTCGGCAGTGCGCTGGTTGAACACGACCGTCACCTCGCCCGGCACGAGCATGGTGGCGAGGTAGAAGACGAAGATCGGGCCCTTGAACGGGAACTCCAAGAACGCGAACGCATAGGCGGCCAGGAGACTGGTGATGATCACGCCGACGGTGACGACGACCGAGACGAACACGCTGTTCATCAACAGGCGACCGAGATGGCCCTGTTGCCAGGCGGCGCGGATCGTGGAGAAGGTGAGGTCGACGGGCAGCAGCGATCGCGGATGGTCGAGCGAATCGGGGCCGGACTTCAGTGCCTGCAGCAGCACCGCGTAGATGGGGAAGAGCACGATGACGGCGACCAGGATCAGCAGCGTGTAGCGGCCGAGCTTGCGCGCCCCGCGCACGGTGTCAGCCGCCATAGTGCACCCGCTTCTCGAAGCCTCGGAACTGCACCAGCGCGAACACCAGCGAGATCAGGAACAGCAGCACGGCCGCGGCCGACTTCAGGCCGATGTCGCCACTGATGATCGAGTTCTTGCCGTAGATCAGGTACGGGATGGTGGTGGTGGACTTCTCCGGCTCGGGGCCGCCGCCGGTGAGCAGCGCCACCTCGCCGTAGGTCTGCAGCGCCCGCGTGGTGAGCACGACGCTGATGAACAGGATCGAGGGCGACAGCATCGGCAAGGTGACGTTGGTGAACCGGCGGAAGCTGCCGGCGCCGTCGACGTAGGCGCTCTCGTAGAGCTCCTTGGGCACGCTCTGCAAACCGGCGGTGATGACGATGAACGTGAACCCGAGGCTGGCCCAGATGGAGCTGAGCGCCACGGCGGGCAGCGCGGTATCGGGGTCGCGCAGCAGGCCGGGGTTCTTGAGCGCGGGGATCCAGCCGCTGAACAGGTCCGACAGGACACCGATCTCCGGCTGCAGCAGCACGAACCAGACCAGGCTGGCGACGGCCACACTGGTGGCGATCGTGCTGGAGAAGATGGTGCGGAAGATGCCGATGCCGCGCAGGTGCTTGTCGGCCAAGACGGCCAGCCCGATGCCGAGTATCAGCCCCGCGGGCACGGTCATCAGCGCCAGCTTGACCGACACCAGCAGCGCCTTCTGGAAGTTCTCGCTCTGGAACACGTCGAGGTACTGGCCCCACCCGGCGTCGCGGCACTTCGTGCCGGTGACGTTGCAGCGCAGGTGGCCGGTCTGCACGGCTCGGACCAGCGGGTAGATGGTCCACACGACCAGCAGGGTGAGTGAAGCCGCCAGCATCACCAGCGCGGCGGGGGCGTCGCGCAAGCGGCGCTTCACCGAGGAGTGCTTCATGGCACGCGGGCCCCGGTGACGGCGTCGAAGCGATGCAGGTGCTGCGGCGCGGCATCGAACGACACCACGTCGCCGACTTCGGGGAGCACACTGGCCGGTGACACGCGAGCCACCAGCCTGCTGCCGCCTTCGGCTTCGCCGAGCAGCAGCACCTCGTGGCCGAGGTGCTCCACTTGGCGCACGGTGCCCTGCAGCGGACCGTTGGGGGTGATCACGAGATGCTCGGGCCGAATGCCCACCTGCACGTCGGCCGATCCGAGCTGCCCGGGCGGCAGCAGGTTCATCGGCGGCGTGCCGATGAACTGGGCGACGAACGCCGACGCGGGCCGGTCGTACACGTCCTGCGGTGTGCCCACCTGCTCGAGGCGGCCGGCGTTGAGCACGGCCACCCGGCTGCCCATCGTCATCGCCTCCACCTGGTCGTGCGTGACGTAGACGAACGTGCTGTTCAGCCGGCGGTGGAGGTCGACCAGCTCGGCGCGGGTGTCGCCGCGCAGCTTCGCATCGAGGTTGCTGAGCGGCTCGTCCATCAGGAACACGGCCGGGTCGCGCACGATGGCACGGGCCAGCGCAACGCGCTGGCGCTGCCCGCCGCTGAGCTGGCCCGGCTTGCGCTTCATGTAGTCGGTGAGGACCAGCACGTCGGCAGCCTTCAGTGCCTCGGCGGCCCGTTCGGCCTTGCCGACACCGCGCACCTTCAGCGGGAACTCGATGTTCGCGGCGACGGTCTTGTGCGGGTAGAGCGCATAGCTCTGGAACACCATCGCGATGTCGCGCAGCTTCGGTTCGACGTCGTTGACCACTCGATCGCCGATGGTGACCGACCCGGCAGTGGGGTCTTCGAGACCGGCCACCATCCGCAGCAGCGTGCTCTTCCCGCAACCCGAGGGGCCGAGCAGGATCATGAACTCATGGTCTTCGATGAAGAGGGACACGTCGTCGACGGCGTTCACGGCCTCCGCGCCCTCTCCGAACGTCTTGGTGACGTGCTCCAGCCGTACCTGTGCCACGGGCGCACCATACGCCATCGGGGCCTGGTGCGTTGTCTCCGCGCCGACATTCGAGAGGCGCGGTTCGACCAGTTCATCGCTGGGTAACCTGACGGCCATGGACAACGGCTTGGATCACGGCGCGCACGACGAGATCACCGTCCTCGATCCGGCCGCGTCGCTGGATCTCGACGGCATCGAGCGCGACCTTGCCGATGTCGAGGTCGCGCTCGCCCGGCTCGACGCCGGCACGTACTGGACCGACGAGATCTCCGGCGATGCGCTGCCGGCGGAGATGCTGGCTTCTCGGCCCACGGCCCGCCGCAACCCGTCCACCGGTGCAACCGACGCGGTGTGAGGAAGCGACTCCTCCGCTTCCGTCGCACGGCGCGGGTCTGGCGGCTGACTGCTCGCAACGGGGCACGGTTCGTGTCGCATCGAGCTCGCCGGTTGTTCGTGCATCACTCGCAGCACGAGGAGATGGACAACCGCTTCGCCATTCGCACCTCGCAAGATGTCGCCCGCGAGTTGGGCAACATGAAGGGCGCGCTGATGAAGTTCGGGCAGCTGCTCAGCTTCATCATGGAGGCCCTCCCACCGGAGGCCCAGGCGGCACTGGCGACGTTGCAGGCCGACGCCCCACCCATGTCGCCGGAAGCGGCCGAGGGCGTGGTGCGCGCCGAACTGGGCGCGCCGCCGGAGAAGGTGTTCCTCGACTGGCAGACCACCCCCGTCGCGGCAGCCTCGGTCGGCCAGGTGCACCGCGCCGTCACCCGCGACGGGCGCGACGTCGCCGTGAAGGTGCAGTACCCCGGTGTCGGCGACGCGATCGAGACCGACCTGAACAACACCGAGGGCATGTACCGACTGGTGGGCGCGTTCGCGCTGAAGGGCCTCGACACGAAGGGTTTGGTCGACGAGCTGCGCGACCGGATGCGTGACGAGCTCGACTACCGGTTGGAGGCCCGCAACCAGCACGAGTTCGGGCGCAGCTTCGACGGCCACCCGTTCGTGCACATCCCAGCGGTCGACGATGCCACCAGCACCACCAGAGTGCTCACCAGCGAGTGGATCGACGGCATCGGCTTCGCCGAGTTCCTCGCGACCGCGTCGCCGGCGGCGAAGGCACGCGCCGGCGAGACGATCTGGCGCTTCACGCAGTACGCGGTGCACCACCTCAGCGCGTTCAACGGCGACCCACACCCCGGCAACTACCGCTTCACGATCGACGGAGGTGTCACCTTCCTCGACTTCGGGCTGGTCAAGCGGTGGACGACCGGGGAGTGGGAGCGGCTCCTGCCCACGGTGAAGGCGGTGGTCGTGCACCGCGACCCCGACCGGCTGCTGGTCGCGATGGAGGCGGTCGGGTTCCTGCAGCCCGGCCATGGCCTGGCCGCCCAGACCGTGTACGACTACGTCAGCACGCCCTACACGCCGTACCTCACCGACCGGTTCGCATTCACCCGCGACTTCGTGAAGGACGCGATGGCCGTCATCATCGACGTCAAGGGACCCCACGCGTGTGTGATCGAACGTCTGAACATGCCACCGAGCTTCGTCATCCTCGATCGAGTCGCATGGGGTGTGAGCGCGCTGCTGGGCAAGCTCGAAGTGGAGGCGCCATGGCGGGCGATGCTGCTCGAGTACCTGCACGACGCCGAACCGGCGACCCCGATGGGCGTGGCCGAGCGCGCCTGGCGCCTCGGAAGGCCGTCGGTCAGCTGACCGAGCACCTGCGCAGGATCGTGCACGATGGTCCTCGAGCGCCTTCACCGTGGAGGCCGAACGGGACGCGACGGTCCGCTGGCGGACGGGGCACGAGCCGCCGGTAGTGTGCGGCGCAATCGCCTGCACCACCCGACGGTGCATCACCGGAGGGGGTTTCCGTGGCTGATCCGTACAAGCCGAGAGCACCGTTTGCGCCATGGGACCGGCGCCAGTTGCCGGGCATGTTCGACGTCGAGGAAACGGCTCGCCGCGTGGGCAACTACAAGTGGGCCGAGATGAAGCTGTTCGAGGCGCTCGGCGGCTGGGTGGCCACGGTGCCGGAGCTCGACGTGAAGATGCGCCTGGGCACCCACTGCTACCACCACGCGTGGCACGCCGAGCTGTGGCACAAGCGGCTGCCCGAGCTGCGCGAGATGAACCCGGATCGCCTCACCGTGCCCGCCAACGACGCGATGGAGCGCTTCGTCGCGGCGCTCACCGAGCCGGAGGACGCGGGCCAGACGATCGAGAAGCTGGTCGGGGTCTATCGGGTGTTCATCCCGCACTTCATCGCGGCCTACACGTACCACCGCAACAACACGAGCGAGATCACCGACGCTCCTACGATCCGTTCGTTGAGCTTCGCGTTGCACGACGAGTTCGACGATTGGCGCGACGGCGAGATGATGATCCAGTCGCTGATCGAGACCCCCGAGGAAGTCGACCGGGCGGCAGCGCATCAGGCGAAGCTGGAGAAGCTCATGCTGGAAGCCGGCGGGATCGCCGGGCCCGGTTCGATCGGAGGCAAGTGATGCGCAAGTTCTTCCCCGTCGAAGAGTTGGCCCGCGACGAACGGTTCAGCCAGATCACCATGCGGCAGAGCGAGGCCGACCCGCGCAGTTCGCTCGTCGGCGAAGCTGCCGGCAAGCGGCCGAAGACGAACCGGCTCACACCGGATCGGCCCGACGCCAGCGAGGCGGCGCGCAGCCTGATGCACGGCATCTTCGTCGGTGAGATCCAGGCGCTGGAAGGCGCCGGGCGCACCTGCTGGGACTTCGAGACCGGCACGGGGCCGGCCACCGACACGGTGCCCTTCGCGCTCAAGCTCGACATGGCGCGGCAGGCGTGGGACGAAGCCCGCCATGTGGAGATCAGCGTCAAGCTCAGCGACTGGATGGGCAGCGAGATCGGCCAGTACGCGGAGAACACGGTGTTGTTCGAAGTGGCGTGCAGCACCGACCCGGTGCTGCGCCTCGCCGGCGTGAACCGTGCGCTCGAGGGCCTGGCCATCGACGTGTTCACGACGATGAAGGAGTTCGGCGACATCGCCGGCGACCCGTACCTCGAGTTCTGCGAGGACTGGATGCTGGCCGACGAGGTGACCCACGTGAAGATGGGCAGCGACTGGCTGCGGCGCATCACCGAGAACGATCCCGAACGACGCAAGAAGGCGCTGGAGTTCCAGAGCGTGGTCGACAAGATCTTCTCCTTCGGCGGCACCCGCAGCGAGTCCGACGAATCGCCCATCGGCCTCGCCCGCCGCTTCCGCGAGCTGGCCGGCTTCACCGAGGTGGAGGTGGAGGAGATCGCCGATGTCAGCCTGAAGGCGCTGCAGGAGCGCAAGGCGTTCTCTGTCGCCGGGTTGGCCGGTTCCGAGCAGCCTGCCGGCGCATGAGCGCCACGGTCACCCCCGAGACCTTCCGCTTCGTGAAGTTCGACAGCACGATGGTCGCGCGCATCGCCGACGGGCTCCTCGCTGCGTTGGGCATCGACCGGCCAGTGCACGTGAAGATCGACGAGACCACGCCGCTGGGTCGCGTGCGGGCCGACTTCGGGCCGAACCCCGGCGACCCGATCGACATCAGCGTGGAGAGCGGCGCCTTCGAGGATTCGCGCCGACCTCGCGAGCAGAGCGAAGTCGCGACGGCGGTCAGCCTCGGCCGCATCCTGTTGCGCGTGCGCGACCGGCTGCACGGCGGGTTCGGCGAGGCGCCGCCCGACGACGACCTCGAGCTGCGCCAGCTCGCCGCCTGGGAGACCTACTGCGCCGGCCGCCTCATGCGCATCGGGCTGACGGTGAACCAGCAGCGGTGGCGCTACAACTTCCGCAACCGTCACGGGTTCACCGACGCGGCTGATGCCGCCTTCGAGCAGATCTGGGCCGCAGACGGCCTGACGTGGGGCGAGCTGGAAGCGATCAGCAGCGCGGCGGTCACGCCGGCCCCCTGACGCCTGGCTCACCATCGTTGGCCGCCTGTCGGGAAGCCGACAGCCGGATCCGGCGCTCCTGTTTACGGTGCTGTGCAACCCCCGCGGAAGGGGGTGGAGGAGCACCACGACATGGATCAGAACGAACGCATCAGGCTGCTGGAAGCGGCCGTCGCCGAACTCTCGGCGAGCCTTCGAATCGCCGGCGAGGACGCCGGCCACATCGCCCGTGAGGCAGTCGTCGAGCACACCGACGACCTACCCGACTCCGACGCGACGATCGCCGAGGCGGACCCAGAGCGCACGTCGAGGCGCGGCGCGTTGCGCC
>JBAVTH010000375.1:0-9476 GCA_049696035.1 Ilumatobacteraceae bacterium | reverse complement strand
GGCTGCCCGTGGGGAGGATGATCTGGTGCTCTTCGCCCTGATCGTCGATGACGGTGACGGGGATGCCCTTGCCCTCGTCGTCGCCGATGTGCAGCACGCCGGTGGCGCGAGCCAGGCGAGCCGAACCGCGAGGGGTACGGCTCTCGAACAGCTCGACCACGCGGGGCAGACCGCCGGCGATGTCCTTGCCGGCCACACCACCGGTGTGGAAGGTGCGCATCGTCAGCTGGGTGCCGGGCTCGCCGATGGACTGGGCGGCGATGACGCCGACAGCCTCGCCGAGCTCGATGCTCTTGCCGGTGGCCAGCGAACGGCCGTAGCAGAGCGCACAGATGCCCAGCTCGGCATCGCAGGTGAGCACCGAACGAACACGCACTCGGTTGACCTTCGGATCGTCGCGCAGGGCGGCCATCTCGATGTCACCCACCATCATGTTGCGCGGGTACACCGTGCCGTCGGACAGGGTCACGTCGGCTGACAGCGCACGGCCGAACAGCTTGGTCTCCAAGTGACTGCGACGGTTCGCGGTGTCGGCCTCGACGTTCTCGATCCAGAGACCGAGGTTGCTGCCGCAGTCGGGCTCGCGGATGATGAGCTCCTGCGCCACGTCGACGAGGCGACGGGTGAGGTAGCCCGAGTCGGCGGTACGCAGCGCCGTGTCGACGAGGCCCTTACGAGCGCCAGGGGTGGCGATGAAGTATTCGAGCGTCTCGAGACCCTCACGGAAGTTCTTCTTGATCGGGCGAGGGATCATGTCGCCGCGAGGGTTGGCCACGAGGCCGCGCATGCCGGCGATCTGACGCATCTGGGTCATGTTGCCGCGAGCACCCGAGCCGACCATCATGTCGATCGGGTTGAACTTGGCAGCCTTGAACTCGGCTTCCATGGCCTTCTGCACCTCGGCGGTGGCATCGGTCCAGATGCGCACTTCCTGCTGGCGGCGCTCACCGTCGGTGATGATGCCTCGGCGGTACTGGTTCTCCACCTTCTCGGCCTGGCCCTCGTGCTTGTCGAGGATCTCACGCTTCAGCTTCGGCGTCTTGACGTCGTCGATGCTGACCGTGAGGCCGCTCTGCGACGCGTAGCGGTAGCAGAGGTTCTTCATCGCGTCGAGCGAACTGGCGACCACACCCTTGGGGTAGTGGTCGGAGAGGCGCTCGACGATGACGCCCATCTCCTTCTTCCTGATCACGGCATTGATGTGACCGAAGCGGGAGGTGTAGTCGTCGGGCAGCGCCTCTTCGAACAGCAGGCGCCCGGCGGTGGTCTCGAACGTGTCGGCGTCGCGCCCGTCGACGGCCTGACGGCGCATCGTGATGAGGGCGTGCAACTGCAGCGTGCCCTCGTCGAGCGCACGCAGCACCTCCCACAGCTGACGGAACACGCGGCCGGAACCAGCGACATCGACCCGGCTCTCGGTGAGGTAGTACCCACCGATGATCAGGTCCTGCGACGGGGTCACGATCGGGCGGCCCGATGCCGGCGACAGGATGTTGTTGGCGCTGAGCATCAGCACCCTGGCTTCGGCCTGCGCCTCTGCCGACAGCGGCACGTGGATGGCCATCTGGTCGCCGTCGAAGTCGGCGTTGAAGGCGGTGCAGACCAGCGGGTGCAGCTGCAGGGCCTTACCCTCCACCAGCACCGGCTCGAAGGCCTGAATGCCGAGGCGGTGCAGCGTTGGTGCACGGTTCAGCATGACCGGGTGTTCCTTGATGACGTCTTCGAGGACATCCCACACCTGGGTGCGGCGACGCTCGACCATGCGCTTCGCGCTCTTGATGTTCTGCGCCAGCTCGAGATCGACCAGGCGCTTCATCACGAACGGCTTGAACAGCTCGAGGGCCATCAGCTTGGGCAGGCCGCACTGGTGCAGCTTGAGCGTCGGGCCACAGACGATGACCGAACGGCCGGAGTAGTCGACGCGCTTGCCGAGCAGGTTCTGACGGAAGCGACCCTGCTTGCCCTTGAGCATGTCGGAGAGCGACTTCAACGGGCGGTTGCCCGGCCCGGTGACCGGGCGGCCACGGCGGCCGTTGTCGAACAACGCGTCGACGGCTTCCTGCAGCATGCGCTTCTCGTTGTTGACGATGATCTCGGGAGCGCCGAGATCGAGCAGCCGCTTCAACCGGTTGTTGCGGTTGATCACGCGGCGGTACAGGTCGTTGAGGTCGGAGGTGGCGAAACGGCCACCGTCGAGCTGCACCATCGGGCGCAGCTCCGGCGGGATCACCGGCACGACGTCGAGGATCATGGCCTTCGGGTCGTTCAGGCGACGACCGTGATCGTCGCGCTGGTTGAACGAGGCGACGATCTTCAGGCGCTTGATGGCCTTCTGGCGGCGCTGGGCCGACAGTGGCTTGCGGCCGCTGGCGTTGTGGTCGATCGCGCCGCGCAGCTTCTCTTCCTCGACGTCGAAGTCGATGCGGTCGATGAGCTGCTTGATCGCGTCGGCGCCGGTGCCGCCCTCGAAGTAGTCGCCGTAGCGATCGCGCAGCTCACGCCACAGCAGTTCGTCGTCGATGATCAGACGCGAGTGCAGGCTGCGGAACTCGTCCCACGTGCGAGCCAGGAGATCCAGCTCCATCTCGTAGCGATCGCGGATGTTGGTGATCTCCTTCTCCGCGACGGTCTTCAGCTTGCGCGCGTCGGCGCCGCCGGCGCCTTCGGCCTCGCTCTTGGTCGCGTCGTCTTCCAGCTCCTTGTAGCGCCGGTCGATCGCGATCTCCAGCTCCTTGCGGATGGCATCGCGCTCTTCGATGTACTCCGCCTCGAGGTTGGTGAGATCCGCATGACGCTTGTCCTCGTCGACCCAGGTGACCAGGTTGGCGGCGAAGTAGATGACCTTCTCGAGCTGCTTGGCCTTGAGCTCTTCCTTCGGCTCCAGACCGGCCAGCAGGTAGGCCAGCCAGCTGCGGGTACCACGCAGGTACCAGATGTGCACGACGGGCGCGCTGAGCTCGATGTGGCCCATGCGCTCGCGACGAACCTTGCTGCGCGTGACTTCCACACCGCAGCGCTCGCAGACGATGCCCTTGAAGCGCACGCGCTTGTACTTGCCGCAGTAGCACTCCCAATCGCGAGTCGGCCCGAAGATCTTCTCGCAGAACAAGCCGTCCTTCTCAGGACGCAGGGTGCGGTAGTTGATGGTTTCCGGCTTCTTCACTTCACCGTGGGACCAGAGGCGGATCTGGTCGGCCGTGGCCAGACCGATCTTCAGCTGGTCGAACATGTTGACGTCAAGCATGTGGGTGCCCTTCCTCAGTAGCCCGAGGTACGCGACGCCCGGCGGGCCTCACGCTCGCGGTCGTCTTCGTCGGTGCCGCGTTCGTTGCGGCTGATATCGATGCCCAGCTCCTCAGCGGTGCGGAACACGTCTTCGTCCATCTCTCGCATCTCGATCTCGCTGCCATCGCTGGCAAGGACCTCGACGTTCAGGCACAGGGCCTGCATCTCCTTCATGAGCACCTTGAAGCTCTCGGGGATGCCCGGCTCGGGGATGTTCTCGCCCTTGACGATGGCCTCGTAGACCTTCACGCGGCCGAGCACGTCGTCGGACTTGATGGTGAGCAGCTCCTGCAGGCAGTACGCCGCACCGTAGGCCTCGAGCGCCCACACTTCCATCTCACCGAAGCGCTGGCCACCGAACTGGGCCTTACCACCGAGCGGCTGCTGGGTGATCATGCTGTACGGGCCGGTGCTACGAGCGTGGATCTTGTCGTCGACCAAGTGGGCGAGCTTCAGGATGTACATGTAGCCGACGGTGACCGGGTTGTCGTACGGCACGCCGGTGCGGCCGTTGAACAGCGTGGTCTTGCCGTCGTTCTGGATGAGGCGAACACCGTCGACCGACTCGGGGTTGAGGTTCTCGAAGATGCTCTGGATGGTGGGGTGCTTGCCCGCCGCTTCGTCTTCGTCCCAGTGGGCGCCATCGAACACCGGAGTGGCGATGAACGTGCTCGGCTTGGTGATCGCACGGGTCTTGGTCTCGGTGCCACGGATGGGGGCATCGCCGACTTCGACGTTGTTCTTGGCATCGTGCCAACCCCAACGAGCCGCGTAGCCCAGGTGAGCTTCCAGCACCTGGCCGACGTTCATGCGCGAGGGCACGCCCAGCGGGTTGAGGATGATGTCGACAGCGGAACCGTCGGCCATGTAGGGCATGTCCTCGATCGGGAGGATCTTGGAGATGACACCCTTGTTGCCGTGACGGCCGGCCAGCTTGTCGCCGACGCTGATCTTGCGCTTCTGAGCGACGTAGACCCGCACCAGCTGGTTGACGCCCGGGGGCAGCTCGTGGCCTTCCTCGCGGGAGAACACCTTCACGTCGATGACCTTGCCGCTCTCGCCGTGGGGCACCTTCAGGCTGGTGTCGCGCACCTCGCGGGCCTTCTCACCGAAGATGGCGCGCAGCAGGCGCTCTTCGGGAGTGAGCTCGGTCTCGCCCTTCGGCGTGACCTTGCCGACCAGCACGTCGCCGGGGCCGACCTCGGCGCCGACGCGGATGATGCCGCGGTCGTCGAGGTCGCGCAGGATGTCGTCGCTGAGGTTCGGGATGTCGCGGGAGATCTCCTCCGGCCCGAGCTTCGTGTCGCGCGCATCGACTTCGTGCTCGTGGATGTGGATCGACGTGAGCACGTCGTCCTTCACCAGGCGCTCGCTGAGGATGATGGCGTCCTCGAAGTTGTAGCCCTCCCACGGCATCAGCGCCACGAGCAGGTTCTTGCCCAGGGCCAGCTCACCATGATCGGTGGACGGACCGTCGGCGAGGATGGTGCCCTTGACGATCTTCTCGCCTTCCTTCACCCGGACCCGGTGGTTGATGCACGTGTCCTGGTTGCTGCGGCGGAACTTGCTGAGCGGGTAGACCCGCTTGCCGCCGTCGGTGTAGTTGACCGTGATGCTGGCGCCGCTGACCTCAAGCACCTCGCCGTCACCGGTGGCCTGGATGAGGTCGGCGGCGTCGCGAGCTGCACGATCCTCGATACCGGTACCGATGTACGGGGCCTCGGCACGCACCAGCGGCACCGCCTGGCGCTGCATGTTGGCGCCCATCAGGGCTCGGTTGGCGTCGTCGTGCTCGAGGAAGGGGATGAGTGCCGTGGCGACCGAGACGATCTGCTTCGGGCTGACATCCATCAGCTGCACTTCGCTGGGCGGCACCGACGCGATGTCGGTGGTGGAGGCGAAGAAGCTCTCCGCCTCGAGCATCTTGCGCAGGTCTTCGAGGCTGGCGCCCTGCGGGCTGCGGCGCACGAGCACGCGGTCGCCTTTGAGGGTGCCGTCGGGGTTGATGGCCGTGTTGGCCTGAGCAACGACGTAGTTCTCTTCCTCGTCGGCGGCCATGTAGCGGATCTCGCCGGTGACCTTGCCGTTGTGGACCACGCGGTACGGGGTCTCGATGAAGCCGTAGGGGTTGACCCGGGCGAACGTGCTGAGCGCACCGATCAGGCCGATGTTGGGGCCTTCCGGGGTCTCGATGGGGCACATGCGACCGTAGTGGCTGAAGTGCACGTCGCGCACTTCGAAACCGGCGCGCTCACGGCTGAGGCCGCCAGGCCCGAGGGCCGAGAGACGGCGACGGTGCGTGAGCCCCGACAGCGGGTTGACCTGGTCCATGAACTGCGACAGCTGCGAGGTGCCGAAGAACTCCTTGATGGCGGCGACCACCGGGCGGATGTTCACCAGCGTGGTCGGCGTGATGGCCTCCACGTCCTGAGTGGTCATGCGCTCGCGCACCACGCGCTCCATGCGGCTGAGGCCAATGCGCACCTGGTTCTGGATCAGCTCGCCGACGCTGCGGATGCGACGGTTGGCGAAGTGGTCCTGGTCGTCGAGGCGGTAACCGGGCTCCTGCTTGACGAGGTGCAGCATGTAGCTGATGACCGCGAGCACCTCGTTGGGGCGCAGCACGTGCTCGTCGTCGGGGTCCGAGAAGATGCCCTTGCGGTTGGGGTCTTCCTGATCGGTGCTGAAGAACGAGCCGAGCTCGATGGTGCCACGGCCGAACAGCTCGTCGAGCTTGGCGACCTCGCTGCCCAGCTTGCGGTCGAGCTTGTAGCGACCGACACGGGAAAGGTCGTAACGACGGTTCTCGAAGAACGCGTTGCGGAAGTAGGCCTTGGCGGACTCCACCGTCGGCGGCTCGCCCGGGCGGGCGCGCTTGTAGATCTCGACGAGGGCCTCGTTCTGGGTGGGAGCGATGTGACGCTCCTTCTCCCACTGGCCTTCGAGGAAGTCGAAGTGGTTGACGAAGCGCTCGATGAAGCCGGGAGCGTGCTCCTCGTCGTAGCCGAGGGCGCGCAGCAGGGTGAACACACCCATGCGGCGCTTGCGGGCGACGCGGGTGCCGGCGGTGACATCCTTGCCGGGCTTCTGCTCGACGTCGAACTCCAGCCACTCACCACGGTAGGGGTGGATGGTGCCCTTGACGAGCTGGTGCTTGCTGAGGTTGCGGAGGCGGAAGCGCTCGCCCGGCTCGAAGATGACGCCGGGGGAACGAACGAGCTGCGACACGACGACGCGCTCGGTGCCGTTGATGATGAAGGTGCCCTTCTCGGTCATCATGGGGAAGTCGCCCATGAAGACGGTCTGCTCCTTGATCTCACCGGTGTTGCGGTTCATGAAGCGAGCGCGCACGAAGATGGGCGCGCTGTAGGTCATGTCCTTTTCCTTGCACTCGTCCACCGTGAACTTCGGCGGCGGGCGCAGGTCTTCGTCGTCGGGGTCGAACTCCAGCTCGAGCTGCAGCGCCTCGGAGAAGTCCTTGATCGGCGAGATGTCGCGGAAGGTCTCGGCCAGACCCTCGTTGAGGAACCACTCGAAGCTTTCCCGCTGCACCGCGATGAGATCAGGGAGCTCCAGGGGCTCGGAAAGGTTGGCGAACGAATAACGCTCGCGGGACACGGAACGAGAGGCCACGTGCTACTCCTCAATCTCAATCGGCAGGGGGGCGCGCAGGGTCACTGAGACATGGCAGAAGCAGGACACAGATCGCACGGCAACGGTCGATCCTATCCGCGGGGCACGCGGTCGTCAACCGGCACAGGCAGAAGCCCGGCGGCAAATCCGTTGGCCGGAACGGTAAGCCCGCCGGACCAGTGATGTCAAGGCTTTCCGACCCAACGTGCGCACCGTCTGGCGGCGACACGGGTCGGATCGCGGCCGCAGATCCTGCAGGCGAGGTCGTGACGAACGCAGTTGCGCACGCTCGGAGAACGACGTTCGGTGCTGCGGCAGCGCAACTGCACCCACACACCGCGCAGGGCACGCGCGGTGCGATGCCGTCGGCGACGAGCGTGACCGATGCGGGTACCCTTGGCACATGGACCGGCGGGCCGCACTCTCCCGGCTGGCGGCGGCAGGAGCCATCGTCGCCGGCGGCAACGTCGTGCACTCCTCGGCGGCTTTCGCCGACCAGGGCTCGAGTCGGTGCCTGCCCACCAACTGCACCTCGGCGGCGGCGTTCGGCCTGTTGGTCGTCGGCACGAGTTCCACGTCGAACTCTGTGCAGGCCACCGATTCGTCGGCCCTCGCAACGTGCCCTCCCGGCTTCACCGCGTCGCTCCAACGGCGATGGAGGGTAACCCGGATCGCCGGCACCGGTGGTGGCGGCGGAGCACGGGTGCTCGACTGTGCCACCAAGGCGGTGCTGGCCAACGATGGCGCCTGGACCAGCTTCCCCTCGGTCAACCCAGTGTGCCTGTTCAACATGAACAGCACCACCAACCTGAACACCGGCACGTACCAGCTCGACCTGATCGTGCGGCGCATCTGCACGCAGGGGGCGAAGAAGTGCTGGTGCTGTGCCGGTTTCACACAGCGGTTCTCTCTCGCCGGCAGCCTGCTCGTTCCACTGTCGACGGCCTCGTTCACGGTCTCGTCCGCCGACTGCGACACACCCGCGCCCTGAGGCGTTCCACGCCGTTCCGGAACGCGACAGAACCCGGGGCGAACCCCGGGCCCTGTCTCACTCAGCGGCCTTGCGGCCGCCGCCATCACTTGACTTCGACGGTGGCGCCAGCCTCGACGAGCTTGGCCGTACCACCTGCGAGCGGCCTCGCGGCCGCCGCCATCACTTGACTTCGACGGTGGCGCCGGCCTCGACGAGCTTGGCCTTGGCGGCCTCGGCGGCCTCCTTGGTGGCCTTCTCGAGCACAGGCTTGGGGGCTGCATCGACGAGGTCCTTGGCTTCCTTCAGTCCCAGGCTGGTCAGCTCGCGCACGACCTTGATGACCTGGATCTTCTGGGCGCCGGCGTCGCTGAGGATGACGTCGAACTCGTCCTTCTCCTCTTCGGCGGGGGCAGCGGCAGCGGCACCGCCGGCAGCGGCAACGGCCACCGGGGCAGCGGCGGTGACGCCGAACTTCTCTTCGAACGCGTCGAGGAGCTCCTTGAGCTCGATGACGGTCAGACTGCTGATGGAATCGAGGATGCTCTCGATCGACATGATGTTTCTCCTAGATCGCTGGGGGACTCGCCCCCGGTGTGAATTCGTGTGTGTACTTGCGTGGGATGCGGCGGCCAGGCCACCGCGAACGGGTTGATCAGGCGGCTTCGCGCTGATCGATGAGTGCCTTGAGGCCGTACGCCATGTTGCGGGGCAGTGCCTGCAACAGACCTGCGGTCTTGACCAGTGGGGCCTGGAGCGCACCGGCGAACATCGCCAGCAGCACATCGCGGCTGGGCAGTTCGGCGAGTGCCTCGACGTCTTTCGCGGACAGCAACGTGCCGCCCATGACGCCGCCCTTGATGACGAGCATCGGGTTGGCTTTGGCGGCGTCGCGCAGCGCCTTGGCGACGCCGGCGACATCGCCGTCGACGAACGTGATGCCGGACGGGCCGAGCAGCATGTCGTCGAGACCTTCCACACCAGCCTTGGCAGCGCCGAGACGGGTGAGGGTGTTCTTGTACACCTTGTACTCGCCGCCGACGCCACGAAGCTGACGACGCAGGGCGGCCAGCTGGCTGACCTTCAAGCCGCGGTACTCGGTGATGATCACCGCATCGGCTGCGGTGAGCTTGGCGGCGACTTCGTCGACCACCGCAACCTTCTCTGCACGGGGATTCTCTGTAGTCATGTAGTTCCTCCTCTCGCTACGACTCGGGGTGCTCGCTTTGCAGCGAACACCGCGAGGAGCGAACGTCAGGGAGAACCTGCGAACGATCCGGCGAAGTATTCACCTCGGCTGGTGGGATGCTTCCCATTACTCCCGCCCCAGTGGGCGGGGGCCAGCGGTCTACGGCGAGCGACCGGTTGGTTTGTCGCCGCCAGGCTAACGGGCGGAGGCGTGAACGGCTACTGATGCCAACACCTATGGGTGTCATCGGTGGCCCACGTCGGCAGCGCAGGTCCGCCCGGAAAACGAGACGAGCCGCCGGGCCCGTGGGCGCCGGCGGCTCGCAGCGATGATCTCGTCAGGCGTCGATGGGGCGCAGGCGGTTGGTGTCCACCTTCACGCCGGGGCCCTGAGTGGTGC
>JBAVTH010000374.1:0-1518 GCA_049696035.1 Ilumatobacteraceae bacterium | reverse complement strand
ACCGCCCCAAGCTGATCTCGACGCCCGCGGGCGATGTCGAGGTCGGCATCCCCAAACTCCGGTCGGGATCGTTCTTCCCGGAGCTGCTCGAGCCCCGCCGCCGGATCGACAAGGCGCTGTGGGCGGTGATCATGACCGCCTACATCACCGGCACCTCGACCAGGAAGGTCGACGACCTCGTCAAGGCATTGGGCTGCGACTCGGGGGTGTCGAAGTCGACGGTGTCACGGATCTGCGACGGGATCGACGCCGACGTTCACGTCCTCAGAACGCGCCGCCTGGATCATCAGCCGTTCGTCTACGTCTGGCTCGACGCCACCTACGTCCACGTCCGCGAGAACCGCCACGTCGTGTCCAAAGCGATCGTGATCGCCACCGGCCTGCGAGCCGACGGGCATCGCGAGGTCCTCGGCCTGGACGTCGGTGACTCCGAGAACGAACCGTTCTGGAAAGAGTTCCTCGGCGGCCTGGTCGACCGCGGCCTCGGCGGAGTCCGGCTCGTCATCTCCGACGCGCACGCCGGCCTGATCAAAGCGATCCAACGCTGCTTCCAAGGCGCTTCATGGCAACGCTGCCGGGTCCACGCGATGCGGAACCTGCTCGCCGCCGCGAACCACCGGCACCGCCAAGTCATCGCCGCGTTGATCCGCACGATCTTCGTCCAACCCGACACCAAGACAGCGACGATCCAGTTGCGCGCAGTCGTCGATCAGCTCCGCCCCTACGCGCCAGCCGTCGCCGATCGCCTCGAGAAGATGGAGACCGACCTGCTCGCCTACACCGCGTTCCCGACAGCACACTGGTCCAAGATCTGGTCCAACAACCCGATCGAACGCCTCAACCGTGAGCTCAAGCGACGCACCGACGTTGTCGGGATCTTCCCCGACAAAGCCTCCGTCATCCGCCTCGTCGGCGCGCTGCTGGTCGAGATCAACGACGAGATGATCGCCGCCGAACGCCGCTACATCGCCGCCGCCAGCGTCGCCGACCTCACCGACCAACCCGCCGAACTAGCCTTGCCCGCAGCACCCCGAACCTGACCACAGCGAACGGGAAGAGCACGACCTCCTACACCACAGCCCGGGACGCAATCCGGCGCTGTCAAGCCAATCGCATCGACGCAAGCCAAGGCGACACCTGCGAGTGGGTCCTGCAGCCTGCTGACGAGTCTTCGAAGTGCCGGAGGTGACACGAAACTCGCACCAGAGAACGGACGGTGTCCGGCTCTCCAGAGAACGCACAGAACGAAGCCTCAGCACCGTTGTCGGTGACGGCTGAAAGCCGAGCGGTCCTGCCCCGTCCGAGAGATCACCCGATGATTGGAGTGTGATCGCCTGACCGACTCGACCCAAGCGAAGACCGACTCGACCACTTCGACGCGTCTTCTCGGGCCACATCAGCACCCACGTCGATGTCCGATTTCCGCGAGCACGAAGAAGTTTGTGCAGGAATCGTGCACTCGCGGGAAACGTACGACCGCGCAAGACCCACGATTGCCCTCTTGAGCTGGTGCTTCGT
>JBAVTH010000373.1:0-2216 GCA_049696035.1 Ilumatobacteraceae bacterium | reverse complement strand
ACCAGCACCCGCTCGCCGGCGCCGTAGACCTCGTACACGAGGCGCGATCCCCCGAACTCGAACGAGCCAGACTCACACTCCACGGCCATGGCTGGTCTCCTCGCTGGAACGTGGTCGTCCCTTCGCTGCCCATCATGCGAGCGACGGCACACCAGCGGCAGGGGCCGAGGTCCCCGGCGAGCCAACCCGACTCGACGGATCCCCGGTCAGCAGCAGCGGGTCCGCCGTGCTGGCGGCGACCCATGACGAAGTGGTCGTGAACGCGGCCCACCGTGCGCTCGGTTCGTTGAGTCCGTCGCTGCCGGGATCGCTCGTCGGCTCGTTCGGCGTGTTCAAGACAGGATGAGGAAGGTGATGTAGGCCGCGGTCAGACCAATCACGAAGGCGGCCCAGGCGGCGACAGCAGGCCGTGACCGGCGGGGCACGCATTCGTATTGTGCGCGAAGAGCGTTCGCCTGGTCGGCGGTGACTGGGGGGTGCTCGATGAACTCGAACGAACGATCGCCGGGGCCGAAGCTAGACATGGTGGGCTGCCGCTGAATTGGTGGTTGTTCTCCACTGGTCGGTGGCTGCGGCGACGGTTTCGCGGACGTCGGTGTCACGGATCTCGGCGACGGGAATGAGTGCCGTGCATGCGTTGGCGTGGGTGGTGACCGTTTCGGTGAACCGGTCGAACCACGGGTACCAGTCGGGCTGGTGTGTGGTTGGTGGCGGGCCTGTGGTGAGGGTGCTGTTCCAGACGGTCTGGACGACGCGGTCGGCGGCGTCCGTGTACATCGCCCAGAACGGGACTTCGGTGTCGGGCATGGTGGGTTCAGCTTTCGATGATGCTGCGTAACACGTTGTACAGGATCTTCTGGTCGACGTGTGCGACACCTCGACAACGAGTCACGTGTCCGCACCGACCGAGTGTCCGCCGGCGCAGTCACCCTGCGCATCAACGGCCAGATGCACCACATCGGACTCTGACGAACCCGCGACGGAACCCGCGCCATCCTGCTCATCGACGGCTCCGACATCCGCGTCGTCCACGCCACCACCGGCGAGATCATCCGCACCCTCACCATCAACCCCGAACACCGCTACCACGGCACCGGCAACCCCATCGGCGGCCCCAAAGGACCCCGAAAAATCAAACGGACCGAACCCAGATGAGGGTTCGGTCCGTCCGGGATGTCTCGCGACATCACATCGTGGAGACGAGGGGAATCGAACCCCTGACATCTACCTTGCAAAAGCGAATCGGGGTCCTGGACCACCGGTCGACCTTCGGCTTCATGCCCCTTGACCTGGGCTTTTCTGTCCACCTCGTTCGTCGTCGTCCGCACCGTGTTGCACAGTCTGTGCACCTGGTGTGCACCTGGCGCGTACTCTGGACCGAGGGCGTCGATCGTGGAGAAGCGACTCAGCGACGGTTCGAGGGCCTATCTCGTGCGGTTCCGCACCGCCGACGGTCAACAGCGGTCGAAGCAGTTCAAGCGCAAGCGCGAGGCCGACGCGTACGTCAGCGTGGTCGAGGTGGACCGGATGAGTGGTGCTCTCATCGACCCACGGCTCGGGCGGATCACGGTCGCCGAGTGGTGGGACCAATGGTGGCCGACAGTGACGAACCTACGCGCCAGCACTCGCGCCCGCGACGCGCAGTTCTACAAGTCGCACATCCGCCCGGCCTTCGGCGACACGCCGCTCAACAAGCTCGACCGCACCTCGCTGCGCTCCTGGTTGGCGCGACTGGGCTCTCCGCACGGTGCCAATCTCGCGCCGGCGACGATTCACAAGGTCGTGCAGGTCCTCAACAAGACCGTCAACGCTGCGTTCGAGGATCGGCTGATCCCGCACAACCCGGTTGCGAAGCTGCCGCTGCCGAAGATCGAGCACCAAGAGATGCGCTTCCTCACCTCGCAGGAGCTGTGGCGACTCGCCGATGCGATGGACCCGCGCTATCGAGCGTTCGTGCTCGTCGCCGGCTTCGGTGGCCTCCGCTTGGGAGAGCTCCTCGGTCTTCGGTGGGCTCGGGTGGATCTCGAAGGTCAACGCATACGTGTGACCGAGACACTTGTCGACGTCGAGGCACAGATCCACTTCGGGCCACCGAAGACGAAGGCCAGCATCAGGTCGGTGCCTGTGCCCTCGTTCGTGTGCGAGGCACTGACTGATCTCGCAACTGCCGGCGCGGAGCCAGAGGACCTCGTGTTCCGATCACCGGACGGTCACCC
>JBAVTH010000372.1:0-6713 GCA_049696035.1 Ilumatobacteraceae bacterium | reverse complement strand
CCACGATCATCATGGTCACGCTGGTGGCGCTCTTCGGGTTGGGCTACGTCGGCGCACGGGCCGGTGGCGCTCGTCCCGGTCGGTCCATCGCTCGCGTCGTCATCGGCGGCGCGGCGGCAATGGGCGTCACGATGGCCGTCGGTTGGGCCTTCGGCGCAGCCGTCGGCTGAGGCCCGGTCGCAGCCGGCAGCTGAGGCACGGGTAGCGTCCGGCCGATGGATGTCGCCGCCGCTGTACACGCCCGATCTTCGATTCGCCAGTTCCTTGCCGAGCCGGTGAGCGACGAGGTGCTGCGCTCGCTGCTCACCGACGCGTCGCGGGCACCCAGCGGCGGCAACGTGCAGCCGTGGCGGGTGTACGTGGTGAACGGCGAGTCGATGTCGCGACTACGTGGGTACCTCGTCGACCAGCCGCCCATCGAAGCCCCCGAGTACGACATCTACCCGCCCAAGCTCACCGAGCCGTACCGAACCAACCGCTTCGGCGTCGGCGAGCAGATGTACGCGCTCCTCGGCATCGGGCGCGACGACAAGCCCGGTCGCCTGCGCCAGTTCGCGCACAACGGCGACTTCTTCGGGGCTCCCGCCGCCCTCTTCTGCTTCGTCGACCGCCAGATGGGTCCTCCGCAGTGGTCCGATCTGGGCATGTTCCTGCAGACGTTCATGTTGCTCGCCACCGAGCAGGGGCTGGCGACGTGCGCCCAGGAGTACTGGTCGGTCCGCCATGGCGCCGTTGCAGCATTCGTCGATGCACCCGAGAACGAGATGCTGTTCTGCGGGGTGGCGGTCGGTTACGCGGATCCGACCGCGGTCATCAACACGCTGCGGTCCGAGCGGATGCCCCTCGACGACTGGGCCCGGTTCGTCTGAGCCTTCTGCTGTGCCTGGTACGGCTGTACCGCGAATGACGCGCCTGCGCTAGCTTTGCCGGCATGAGTGACCGTGTGGATGCTGCAGATGTGGTCGTGATCGGTGCCGGGGTCATCGGTGCTTCCGTTGCGCTCGAGCTGGCCCGGGGCGGGCGCTCCGTCATCGTCGTCGACAAGGGTCCTGCGGCCGGTGCGGGTTCCACGAGCTCGTCGTCGTCCATCATCCGATTCAGCTACTCCACGACCGATGCCGTGCTCACCGCATGGGAGGCCGCGGCGATGTGGAACGACTGGGCGGGTCATCTCGGATGCGTCGACCCCGACGGGATGGCCAGGTTCGTGAAGACAGGGATGTGCATCTTCCACACCCCCGGCGACAGCACCGTTCGCATCCAGCGGTTGTGGGACGAGCTGGGCATCGACTACGACATCCTCGACAACGAGGCGCTGCAGCGGTTGCTGCCAGGCATGGACCTCGGCGCCTACTTCCCACCGAAGCGCATCGACGACCCGGCGTTCGCCGACGATCCCCACGGAACGCTCACCGCCATCCTGGAGGCGCAGAGCGGCTTCATGGACGACCCGATGCTGTGCGCGAAGAACCTGGCGTTCGCCGCTCGGCAGCATGGCGCACAGTTCCGCTTCCAACAACAGGTGGTCGGCATCGACCAGACCGACGGTCGTGTCAGCGGTGTCACGCTGTCCGGGGGCGCTCGCATCCAGGCGCCGGTCGTCGTCAACGTCGGTGGTCCCCACTCCGGCGGGATCAACCGAATGGCGGGCGTCACCGCTGGCATGCGCATCGGGCATCGGCCCCTGCGCCAGGAGGTCTTCACCGTCGAGCCGCCGTCGGGTCTCCGCCTCGACGACGGCATGCCGGCCGTCGCCGACCTCGACATCGGCCACTACCTGCGCCCTCAGATCGGCGGCACCTGGTTGGTGGGGGGCACCGAACCAGAGTGCGACGAACTGCACTGGATCGACGACCCCGACCACTACGACGAGTACCCGACGGTGGAGCAGTTCGAGGTGTCGATGATGCGCATCGCGCGTCGTGTGCCCGAGTTCGGCGTGCCACATCGCCCGGTCGGGCTGGCCGCGCTGTACGACGTGTCCGACGACTGGGTGCCGCTCTACGACAAGAGCGATCTGCCGGGCTTCTTCATGGCCTGCGGTACCAGTGGCAACCAGTTCAAGAACGCGCCCATCGCCGGGCAGTTCATGAGGGCGATCATCGATGCGGAAGCCGCCGGCGTCGACCACGATGTCACGCCGGTGCAGTTCGTCGGCCGGCGCACCGGCCGAACGATCAACCTGGGCGCGTTCTCTCGCCGCCGCGACAAGTCGGAGACCTCCGGCACCGTGATGGGCTGACACACTTCTGGACAGAGTGTCCAGAAGTGTGTACGCTCCCTGACGATGACCGGGGGGACCATCGCCGAACTGCGAGAGCAGGCGCCTGCGGGCGCATCGGCGCGTCCAGACCCCAGGGTGCAGCGCACCCATCTGGCCCTCCACGAGGCGATGGTGGCGCTGTGCCTGCACGAGGGCTACCGGTCGGTGACGATCGACCAGCTCGTCGAGCGTGCCGGTGTCACCCGGGCCACCTTCTACACCCACTTCCGCGACAAGGAGCAGCTGCTGGCCGCCATCGCCGACCAAGTGGTGGTCGATGTCCTCGAACGCTTCCAGCAGAGCGACGGCGCAGATCGGCTGCAGATGCTCTTCGAGGACGCCGAGCGCCAACCGGACCGCCTTCGCGTGGTCCTGCGTGGCGAGGGAGACGGGGTCGCGCTGCGCCTGTTCGTGGAGCGCGTCGCCGCGGTCATCGCCGAGATCGACGATGCACACCTCGCAGCCGGCGGCATGCCGTTGGCCGTCGATGCGCGCCTCGCAGTGCGCGCGATGGCCGGCCAGATCACCGAAGTCCTGCGTTGGTGGCTCGACACCGACGCTCCCGGCTTCCCGCGACTGTCGCGGGAGCAGGTCGTCGCCCAGCTGCGCACGACCGCAATCCTCGGCCGGCTGCACGCCGCCGACCCACGACGCACCGCGAGAAGCGGAGAGGAGCATCCATCATGAAGGTCACGCTCGACTACGAGGCCTGTCACGGTCATCAGAGCTGCGCGATCGCCGCGCCGGAGGTGTTCGGCGCCGACGACATCGGCAACGCCGTGGTCCTCGTCGAAGGCGACATCCCCGTGGAGCTGGAAGCCAAGACCCGTCGCGCCGTGGGCAACTGCCCCGAGCGCGCGCTGACGATCGTCGAGGACTGAAGCGATGACCGCCCTCGACCCCACCACCGACTACGACATCTTCGATCCCGCGTACGTGCTCGACCCGTTCCCGACGATCAGCGAGATCCGCCAGTCCGGGTGCCCGATCGCCCACACCGACCGGTGGGGTGGCTCGTGGATGCCCACCCGCTACGCGGACATCGTGGCGGTCGCCCAGGAACACGATGTGTTCACCTCGCGCCAGGTCCTGGTCACCGGTCCGCCGGACGGTCAGGAGCCGGAGGGCGCCTACGCAGGCGTGGCTGCGCCTCCGATCAGCAGCGACCCGCCCGAGCACCACTGGCACCGCCGGCTGATCCTGCCGTTTTTCGCTCCGCAGGCGGTGGCCAAGTACGAGCACATCACCCGCGACCTCTGCAACGAGCTGATCGACCAGTTCATCGACAAGGGAGAGGCCGATTCCGCAGCCGACTACGCGCAGCAGATCCCTGTGCGGGTGATCGCCACCATGCTGGGTGTGCCCACCGACATGTCCGACACGTTCACCGGTTGGGTGCGCGGTGTGCTGGAAGGTGGCCTGATGGATCCGGAGGTCCGTCTCGCGGCTCGTCTGAACATCCTCGGCTTCTTCCACGACCAGGTCGCCGACCGTCAGGCCAACCCCCGCGAGGACGACCTGATCACGACCCTGCTCAACTCGGAGATCGACGGTGTCAAGGTGCCCGTGGAATACGTGATGGGCGTGTGCAACCTCATGCTCGTCGCCGGTGTCGACACCACTTGGTCGTCGATCGGAGCCTCGCTGTGGCACCTCGCCCAGCACCCCGAGCATCGTCAGCAACTGCGCGAGCACCCCGATCTGTGGCCGGCGGCGGTGGAGGAGCTGCTGCGTGCCTACGCGCCGGTGACGATGGCGCGCATCGTGGACCGCGACGTCGAGTTCCAAGGCTGTCCGATGAAGGCCGGCGACCGCGTGCTGATGTCGTTCCCTGCCGCCAACCGCGACCCGGATCAGTTCGAGAACCCCGATGTGGTCGACTTCGAGCGTGAGCACAACCGACATGTGGCGTTCGGCGCCGGCATCCACCGTTGCGCGGGCTCGAACCTTGCCCGCCTCGAACTGCGAGTGGCCCTGCAGACATGGCTGGAGCGGATCCCCGAGTTCCAACTCGCCGACCCCGCGGGTGTCACCTGGGCAGGTGGTCAGGTGCGCGGCACGCGCATCGCGAAGGTGACGTTCTGAGACATGCGGCTCGTGCGCGGCGCCGACGCGGCGCGTGTGCGCTGGCGCAACGACGGCGGCTGGACTCGCGAGCTCGCCCGCGAGCCGGCCGGCGATGCCGGTGGCTTCACGTGGCGCGTCTCCGTCGCCGAGGTGGAGACCGACGGACCGTTCTCGACGTTCGACGGCTACGACCGGATCCTCGTGCTGCTGGAGGGTGCAGGGATGGACCTGTGCTTCAGGGAGACGGAGAGGGCAGCACGGTTGCGCTCAGCGGGCGACTGGCTGCACTTCGCGGGTGAGGCGCCCATCGATGCCGCGTTGATCGACGGGCCGACCACCGACTTCAACGTCATCTGGTGCCGCGAGGCGTTCAGCGCATCCGTTCAGGGCTCGGCGGCGGGTGAGTGGGGAGGCGCTCCCGGAGAGGTGGTGTTCGGCGTGAATCGGTCAGGCGACTGCATGATCACCGCGCCCGGTGAACCGTGTTCCCTCGACGGCGCGTGGCTCGCGGTCGTCGTGCTCACCCCTCGTGCCTCGATCACTCCGGCAACCGCACCGGCCATCTCGCCGAATGACTGAACTACCATTCAGCCCATGGCAACCATTGCATCGCTCCGGCACGAGACCCCCTCGCTGGAGGTCACCTGGACCGATGGTGTCGTCACCCACTACCCCTGGCTGTGGCTGCGCGACCATGCCCACGATGACCAGACCATGCATCCGGTCACGCAGCAGCGGCAGCTGTTCACCGCTCGTGTACCGGCTGCGCTGAAGGGCCTCAGCGCCGAGGTGATCGACGACAACCTGCACGTCACGTGGGACATCCTGGAGCCGACCTCCGTGCTGCCGGTCGGGTTCCTCGCGAGGTACCGGTTCCCCAGGGTCGCACGAGTGGCCGTCGATGTGCCGGTGACGCTGTGGAACGCGTCGTCGCTCACCACGCCCGCCGTGGCCCACGAACTGGTGATGAACACCGATGCCGGGTTGGCGCAGTGGCTGACGAACACGCTGCAGTACGGCTTCTGCGTGGTCACCGGCACGCCGGCCACCGCTGCGGCCACCGAGGCGTTGCTGCGTCGGGTGGGCTACATCCGCGAGACGGTCTTCGGGGGCTTCTGGGAGTTCGAAGCAGATCTGTCGAAGGCCGACACCGCCTACACCACGCTCGAGTTGCGCGGTCACACCGACGGCACGTACAGCAACGATGCGCCCGGCTGCCAGCTGCTGCACTGCCTGGAGTTCGTGGGAGCCGGTGGCGAGAGCACGCTCGTCGATGCGTTCGCCATCGCCCGTCGCATGGAGGCCGAGCACTCCGAACTGTTCGAGGTGCTGTCGTCCGTCGCGGTGCCCGGGCAGTACATCGGCGACGGCTCGCACCTGATGGCCGCCCGCCCCGTGTTCCGCCACGACCACACCGGCCGATTGGCGCAGGTGTCGTTCAACAACTACGACCGGGCGCCCTTCCTGCTGGAAGAGGCCGACATGATCGCGTTCTACGACGCGATCCGCATCTTCGAGGAGCTGGCCAACGACCCGGCGATGCAGTGGCGGCACGTGCTGCAGCCGGGCGAGGCGTTGCTGTTCGACAACTGGCGGGTGCTCCACGGTCGTGCCGCCTACACGGGCCGGCGTCGGATGTGTGGCGGCTACCTCAATCGCGAAGATGTCGAAAGCCGCTTGCGCCAGCTGCTCTGAAGCGGGTGCGTCGGGTCGCTGGCACGCTGTGGTGCGGGTTGCGCTCGTCGGTCAGTCGCCGGGCACGGTGTAGTCGGCGGCCAGCGAGCCAGTGGCGATGAGCTGTGCGTTCGGCTCGTCGACCGTGGCCACCCATGCCTCGGCGGCGGTGGGGGAGCGGCCGTGGGCCACGTGCCGGGCCACCAGTCGTGCTCGGCGCAGCGCGTCGTCCGGGCGCAGCATCCACGACTCGTCGAGCAGCGCCGCGACCTTCGCCCACGGGCCATCCTGCAACAGCAGGTAGTTGCCTTCGGTGACCACCAGGTCGGTGGTGACGCCGATGCGCAGGGACCCAGCGACCGCGGCCTCGATCACTCGGTCGAATCGAGGCACCAGCACGTCGTGTTCGCGAGCGCGGACTCGCAGCAGCGCTGCCACGTACCCGTCGACATCGAAGGTGTCCGGTGCCCCCTTGCGTGCCGAGCGGCCCAGTCGGGCCAGTTCCTCGTCGGCCAGGTGGAAGCCGTCCATCGGCAGCAGCTGAGCGCGTTCCCCGAAGTGCGTCACCACCGTCTGAGCCAACGTCGACTTCCCAGAGCCCGGCGCACCGGCGATGCCGAGCACCCGCCCGCCATCGGCGAGCAGCTGCTCGACGCGCTGGATCAGGTGGTCGGCGAGAGGTGCCATGTGGCCGACAGCTCGGCGCGTC
>JBAVTH010000371.1:0-7386 GCA_049696035.1 Ilumatobacteraceae bacterium | reverse complement strand
CCGAGGATGCCGATGTAGTAGGTGGGGAAGGCTTCGGGGTGCTTGGCGGCCGCGCCCGAGAGCGTGCCGCCGTTGCGGAGGTCTTCGACCATGTCGGTGATGGTGCGCTGCAGGGCCACGTCGGTGGTCTCGTCGCCGATCACCTCCATCGCCTCGGTGAGCGGGATGCCGGCCTTCACGAACACGGCGAGCTGACGGGTGAAGTGCATCAGCTCCTTCTTCTTGACCTTGACCGTGGTCAGCTCGAACTGGAGCGCGCCGCGCTTCTCCTCGATCTTGACCGGGTAGAGGTTCTGATCGAGGAGATGGGCGCGGGCCTCACCGACGGTGTCGGCCTTGGTGAAGCCTTCGACCGATGAGCCGCTGGCATCGATGGCTGCGTATGCGAACCTGGGCATGAGGGGTTGCTCCTAAGCGGCGAAAAGAGTCTTGACGACTTCGGGGACGGTGGTGACGTCGTTCTCGACCAACGCCATGGCCTCGCGCAACATGGTGCGCATGCCCTGGGCGACGGCGAGACGGCGCAGCTCTTCGGTGGTGGCCCAACCGACGATCAGCCGGCGCAGCTCGGGGGTGATGCGCAGCAGCTCGTAGACGCCGATGCGGTCGCGGTACCCGGTGCCGGCGCAGAAGTTGCAGCCGGCCCCGCGGTAGAACGTGCTCTTCTCGCTGCCGCCACTGTTCTGGCGGAACACGGCCAGCTCGTCGGCAGGCGGCGTGTACGGCTCCTTGCAGGAGTCGCAGATCCGCCGCAGCAGACGCTGGCCGATCACACCCACCACGGAGGAGGCGATGAGGAAGGCTTCGATGCCCATGTCGAGGAAGCGGTGCAGCGCGGCCACGCTGTCGGTGCCGTGCAAGGAGGACAGCACGAGGTGACCGGTGAGCGCGGACTGGACGGCGATTCGGGCCGTGTCCGCGTCACGGATCTCACCCACGAGGATGACGTCGGGGTCCTGCCGCAAGATGGCCTTGAGGCCGGTGGCGAACGTGAGGCCTGCCTGATCGTTGGTCTGGATCTGGTTGATGCCGGGGAACACGTACTCCACCGGGTCTTCCACCGTGGTGATGTTCTTGCCTGCCGAGTTCACCTCCAGCAGCGACGCGTAGAGCGTCGTGGTCTTGCCGGCGCCCGTGGGGCCCGCGCAGATCACCATGCCGAAGGGTGAGTGGATCATCTTCGAGTAGTGCAGGTAGGTCTCGCGGGGGAAGCCCAATTCGGCGAGGCCGATCATCGACCGGCTCTTGTCGAGGATTCGCATGACGATCTTCTCGCCGAACACGGTGGCCACGGAGGCGACGCGGACGTCGACCTCCTTGCCGTCGATCACCGTCGAGAACTGGCCGTCCTGTGGGCGGCGCTTCTCGACGATGTTCATGCCGCTCATGATCTTGAGACGGCTGGTGAGCGCCGCATGGACGCCCATCGGCAGGGTGAACGTCTCGACCAGGTGGCCGTCGATGCGGAACCGCACCCTCACGTTCTCGTCCTGCGGTTCGATGTGGATGTCACTGGCCCGGTCGCGCATCGCCTGGCTGACGACGCGGTTGACGAGCTGGATGACCGGCGCCTGATCGTCGAGGTTGATCTCGGCGGCGATCGCAGCCATCTTCGCCTGGTCGTCGGCGACCTCGAGGCTGGCGACCAGCCGGCTGACGTCGGCGTCGGCGCGGTACACGAGGTCGATGAAGGTACGCACCGTCGAGGGGTCGGAGATGAAGAACTTGACCGGACGATTGGCGCTGGCCTCGATCTCCGCGCGGCGCGCCGGTGCCGGGTCGCTGCACAGCACGACCAGCGTGGTGCCTTCGACGGCGACGGCGACCGCACAGTGGCGGCGCACGACGGCTTCGTCGAGCACTCCCTTGACATCGTCGGCGATGACGATGCCCTTGGTGTCCACCGCCGGGACGCCGGTGGCAGCGGAGATGGCGATGGCCAGCTCCGTACGTCCGGCTCCATAGCGGCCGAGCACGATGTCGCAGAACTGCAGCAGGTCGCCGTTGGCCTGGGCGAGCGCCCCCGCAAGGTTCTCCGCCGTGATCTGGCCGCCCTCGACGAGGGCCTGCCCGACCTTCATGCATTCGTTGGTCGATTCACCCTCGGCAGCCGGAGGGGCTTCCTTGGATCCTTTGAAAAGTGCCATTGCCGGTTCTCCCGCCGCCGAGTCGTGACAAGCCGATCGTCAGAACGACGACAGGCTCGGTTCCGTGGAACTGGTAGGGCTGCCGCCAGGCAGCGTGTCGAAGGTTGCTGCGGCAACCGGGGTGGGTGCCGCCGTGAGCGAAGTGCTCGGCAGGCCGGCAACGGGGTTGAGCGTCGGCGCCACGGGCGCGGATGCGGCCGCCGGACGAGCGGCAGAGCCGGCGTTGGGGTCGGTCTTGCGCACGAACTGATCGGGGTCGAGGGCCGTGAGCGCTCGTTCCAGTTCCTCAAGGCGCTCCAGCTGCACCGATGCACTCACGTCCATCTCGTCGGCGAGCAGGGCCTCGATCTCCGCCATGCGCAGCGAGTTCTTGCCGATCTTGTCCTCCGTGCTGGCCACCACGCGGTCGATCTCGATGCGCACGAGCATCGCCTCGCCGACTGCCGCCGACAGCTGCTCCCTCATCGCCGTCATCGCCTTGTCGTCGACCGAGCTGACCTTGTCGTTCAGCTCCTTGATCTGGTCGAACGCGTCGTAGAGGCGGTTCTCCAGCTCCAGCATGCGCTGCGACAGCGCAGCCATCGCATCGTCGAAGCCCGAACCGATCCTGCCGAGCGTCGCCTCCAGGTGGGCGATCTTGGTGCCGTTCTGCTCGTTGACGCGCTCCTCCATCGCCAGCATGCGGTCGGTGACCTTGTGCTCGGTGAAGTCGACTCGCTGCAGCATCGTGGCCGTCTGCTCGGCCAACTGGCGCTGCACCTCGGGCCCGACGGCTTCGAGCGTGGTGCGGACGAACCCGAGACGCTCCTCGACGGCCGTGGCGAGGGCCTGGTTGCCCTCGTCCATCCGCTGGGTGAGGGCCACGTTGGTGTCGTTGACGTGCTGCACGAGAGCCGATGCCTGCTCGTCGAAGCGACGTGTTGCCTTGTGCAGCTCGTCGATGCGGGAGTGCGCCGCGGCGCTCTGCCCGTCGATGTGCTCGCGCAGGGCCACGATCTCGCTGGCGTCGACGGACCCGCCGCCGGCCGCGGTTTCCAGCACGCGGTTCTCGACCTCGTTGAGGCGAACCTGCTGGTGCTGAGAGAACTCGGTGAGGCGCTGCTCGAGCACCGACTGCAGGGCTTGCTGATGCCCCTCGACCATCTGCTGGCCCGCCGCCATCTGGGCCATCATGGCCTGGATCTGCTGCTGGAACTCGGCTCGCAGCTCCTGCTTGCTGGTCTCCACGGATTGCCGCGTGGCGTCCACTTGCTGGGCCATCGCCGACACGTACTGGGTCAGCTGGCGCTCGACGGCGCTCGCGATGGTCGCAGCCAGCACCTCGGTCGCGCTCGGCGAGAGGCCGGGTGTTGCTGGGCTTGATGCGGGCGTGCTCGTCATCATGCTCGGCCCTCCAGATCGATTCGAGTCCCCACGGGGAAGTAGTCCGTCGCCACGGTGGAGTTATCGGATGGTCTTGCCCAACTCTTGAGATATTGCTGAGGGGCTACGGTGCATCCGATGCGAGTTCACCTCATCGACGGCACCTACGAGCTGTTCCGCCAGCACTTCGGCCAGGTCTCCCGCCACGGCGACGCCGGGCCCTACGACGCAGCGGTCGGTGTGGTGGGCTCGACGCTGCAGCTGATGGCTGCCGGCGCCACCCACATCGGCGTCGCCAGCGACCACGTCATCGAGAGCTTCCGCAACGACCTCTATGCCGGCTACAAGAGCAGCGAGGGGATGGACGAGGTGTTGTTGCACCAGATCCCGGTGATGGAGGAAGCCTTGGTCGCGTGCGGCTTCACCACCTGGCCGATGGTGGAGTGGGAGGCCGACGATGCGCTCGCCGCCGCGGCCAAGGTGGCCGACGCCGACCCGCGGGTGGAACAGGTGCTGATCGTCACCCCCGACAAGGATCTGGGGCAGTGCGTGCGCGGCACGCGGGTGGTGCAGTACGACCGGCGCAAGGACGAGATCATCGACGAAGTCGCCGTGGAGCTCAAGTTCGGGGTGCGGCCTGCTTCGATCGCCGACTACCTGGCGCTGGTCGGCGACTCGGCCGATGGCTTCCCCGGGTTGCCCGGTTGGGGGGCCAAGAGCGCGGCGACCGTGCTGGCCAAGTTCGGCAGCATCGACGCGATCCCGGCCTCGTGCGCCGACTGGGGTCTCCCCGGCCTGCGTGGCGCCGAGAAGCTGGCGCGCACGCTGCAGGACCAGATGGCCGACGCCTTGCTGTTCCGGGTGATCGCGACCACCGCCACCGACGTGCCCGTGGGGGTGGTCGACGACTGGCGATGGCGCGGCCCGACGCCGGCGCTGGCCGCAGTTGCCGCCCGTCTCGGAGCCCCGGACCTTGCCGATCGGGCGCAGCGGGTGTGGGAACGGGTGGCGGCGCGAGGCTGACGTCGTGGGCCGGTGCCGCCGAGCCTCCGTCGTCGAGGGCTCGCGTGTGCGGGGCGCTCTGTCGTCGGTCGCCGTTGCTTGCGGAAGCAGGTTCGAGGCGACAGGGCCACGAACGTGCTTCGGGAAGCATCCAGGTCTGAGTCGAGTCTTGCTCCGGGTCGAGTCCCGCTCGGCGCTCGAGTCGCGCTCCGGGTCCGGCAGGGCGCGAGTGCACCCGCTGGCTGTGGTGACGGCCAGGCGGCCTGCGGCACACAGGCGGCACCGTTGAAGGCTGCTACCTCCCGGTCCTGACCTGATTCCCGGACGCCCGTCGCACAGGGCCCGACCATCACCACACCCAGCGGGTGCTGAGTTCCCAAGCCTAGCGAGTTTCGGTTGCGTTGCCGCTAGCCTGCCTCGCCACCCGGGAGGGGTGCGAGAGCGGCCGAATCGGCACGCTTGGAAAGCGTGTGAGGGGCAACCCTCCGTGGGTTCGAATCCCACCCCCTCCGCTCGCTCGTTCGCTGGTTTCGAGGCCACCCGTCGAATCGCGGCCGGCCGGCGTCTGTTCGCGGTCCATGGGCGCCGTGGCACGGCGGCGTCCGCCGGTCCTTCGCCGTAGAGTTCGGTCGATGTCCGTTCCCCTCGCCGACACCGATGCCATGGCGCTCGCGCTCGCTCAGGCACGGGCGGCAGCTGAGCACGACGACGTCCCCGTCGGGGCGGTGGTGGTGCGCGACGGAGTGGTGATCGCCGCCCGGCACAACGAGCGCGAGCTGAGCGGCGACCCGACGGCTCATGCCGAGGTGCTGGCGCTGCGCGATGCGGCGGCCGTGGTGGGGCACTGGCGGCTGCTCGACTGCACCTTGTACGTGACGCTCGAGCCGTGCGTGATGTGTGCGGGGGCGTTGGTCAACAGCCGCGTCGGCCGGCTGGTGTACGGCGCAGCCGACCCGAAGGCAGGAGCCGTCGAAAGCCTCTACCGGGTCTGTGCGGACGACCGTTTGAACCATCGCCTGCCGGTGGAACCGGGTGTGCTGGCCGAGGAGTGCGGCAGCCTGCTCAAGGCGTTCTTCGCCGCCCGCCGTCGCTAGGACGCTGGCGCGGGTGGCGGCTCGCGGGTCGCGCCGATCCGCACGGCTGACGGTGCGACTCAGGCGTTGGAGGTGGCGTCGATGGCCGCCAGAGCGCGGCGAACCGCTTCCGCCACCTCGTCGGCGATGGCCGTCGACATGATCGCGTCGACCGCCGACTGGGCCAGGGTGATGCCCGAGTCGAAGGTCATCGCCGGCTGGGCGGACGGCGCCTCGGCGGTCAGCGGGCTCGGGTCGGGCCGAGCCGAGGCCGGGCTGCTCTCGAGCGTGAGCAAAGGGGCCGTGGCGGGTTGTTCGCTGGTGATCGTCTGCCAGGCGTTCCCGACGGGGCTCGGCGCCGGGAGCTCGGCCGCCACGGGGGGTGTGGCGATCGATGCTCGGCCGGCGGGCTCCTCCGCAAGGACAGGAGGTGGTGTGACCATCACCGGCACCGGCACGTCGACCGGAGCCGGGTGCGTCACGGTGTCAGCTGCTTTCGGGAGGTGTTCGGCGACCGCTGCCGGCGCGGCGACTGCTTCCAGATGGTGTTCGGCGACCGTCTCCGGGGCGACCTCCGAGTGCGCGGAAGGGGCCGGCTCGATGATCGGCTCAGCTGCGGGAGCGACAGCCGACTCGGCCGCGCGCTCGACGATGGGTGCAACCGTCGCGGCCACGTCGCTGTGCAGGCGCACGCCGGTGTTGGGAGTGATCACCGCGTCGGGCTCGGCAAGTCGAGCGGCGTCCACGACGTGGGTGATCACTTCGATGCGGTTCGGCAGCCAACGGTCGATGCCGTTCGGGTGCCGCTTGTACATCGTCATCGTGTAGTGGTCGATCATGTCGTTGGCGATCGAGGTGAGCACGTCGTCGGTCATCAGCTCGACGCACAGCTCCACCGACTGCCGGTCGATCGTGGTGTCGCGCTGGAACATGCGACCCAGGTGCTCGACGCCGCTCACCAGCAGGGCGCCCTTGCCCATCTGCTGGCGGGTGATCACACCCTCCACGAGCAGACGGACGCCCAGCCCACCGTCGGTGCTGCGTTCCGCGAAGTAGACCTGACCGTCGCGCAGGTAGACGTGGGTGGTCGGCGTGGTGGCCAGCGTGAGCTCACCGGTCAGCACCTGCCGACGCGCGGCTTCGATCACCTGCCAGGCAGGGCGAGGGGTGAAGCCGCCTTCGTTGGCGAACAGATCCGCATGCACGGAGGGTTCTTCGGCAGACCAAATCTTGAGCTTGAGTGTCTCGCCCTGCGTGAGGAGAGGTGACGCGGAGTGAGCAACGCCGGCGTCGTCACCGAGGAACTGCCGGTGGCACCGTCTGCCGCAGCCGCTAACCTGCCGCCCCGGAAGGGTGCCCGAGCGGCCAAAGGGACACGCCTCGAAAGCGTGCGAGGTGCAAGCCTCCGTGGGTTCAAATCCCACCCCTTCCGCCACAGTGGCTCTTGGTGGGCGCACCAGCGCCCACCAAGAAGCTCGTGACCAGGCAATACCGACACGGTCGTGCACGGCCGTCCGCCACTGTTCGTGGAGAGTTGAAAACCCACCTCGGCGCCGGCCAGGTCGACGCGGTGGCCGTGGGCGCGTCGCCGCCATGCGCAAACTGGCTCGCTGATCCAACACCTCACGGTGCGCGAGCGGATGGCCGTGTACGGCTCCCTCGTCAACGGTTCGGATCTCGCACTCGACGCGGGTTCCCGAACCACCCGATCCGGGGACCTCGCGCCGAGCCGACTACTGCCGTGGTTGACGTGAGCTGTTCACGTTGAGTGAGCCCTGGACGGCCCACAGGCTCGCGACGGC
>JBAVTH010000370.1:0-13093 GCA_049696035.1 Ilumatobacteraceae bacterium | reverse complement strand
TCGATCACGTAGCGGCGCTCGTCGTCGTAGACGCAGCGGTAGGTGGGCACGTTCGGCAGCAGCGGCTCTTCCTGGAGGTAGTAGCGGATGAGGTCGGGCACCCAGGCATACACCACCTTGTCGTCGGCAACACCGGCCCCTGGGGCGTTCGCGATGGCGACGTTGCCGGCCCGCCAGGCGCGCATCAGGCCGGACACGCCCAAGGCGCTGTCGGGCCGGAACACCTCCGGGTCGATGAACAAGTCGTCGACGCGCCGGTAGATCACGTGCACGCGTTCGAGGCCGTCGATCGTGCGCATGTACACGCACTCGTCCTCACCGACGACGAGATCGACACCTTCCACCAGCGCCGCGCCGATGCGTTGGGCGAGGAACGAGTGCTCGAAGTACGCGCTGTTGAAGATGCCGGGCGTCAGCACCGCGATCGTGGGCTCGTCGACCCCCTCCGGCGCCAGTGACGACAGCATGCGGTTCAGTTCGTCGGTGTATGCATCGACGGGGAGGATGCTCTGCTTGGCGAACAGGTCGGCGAACGCACGCTTGGAGATGGCCCGGTTCTCGAGCACGTAGCTGACGCCACTGGGCACGCGCAGGTTGTCCTCGAGCACGTACATGGTGCCGTCGGCGTCGCGCACGAGATCGCTGCCGCTGATGTGCGCCCACACACCGAACTTCGGGTTGATGCCCACGCACTCCTTGCGGAAGTTGACCGAGTGCGCCAACAGCTCGGCCGGGAACACTCCATCTCGGACGACGCGCTGGTCGTGGTACACGTCGTCGATGAACATGTTGATCGCGCGCAGCCGTTGGACGAGCCCGCGCTCGATCGCTCGCCACTCGTCGGCGGCGATCACGCGTGGGATCACGTCGAACGGCCAGGCGCGATCGATGCCTCGGCCGTCGGAGTACACCGTGAACGTGATGCCCATGCCCACGATGTCGAGCTCGGCGAGGTCCTGGCGCTGCTGCAGTTCGGCAAGGCCGAGGTTCTGCAGCTGCTGCACGAGGTGGTTCGCCGCAGCCCGCGGGCTGCCGTCGGCGTCGAGGAGCTCGTCCCACAATTCGGCGGAGGTGCGCAGTTCGGCCATGCTCATCCACCCACCGTGTCGACCAGGCATTTCGGGAGCATCACGCGACTATGACACGTTCGTGAACTGGGCACGGGACGTGCGCGCACCGTGGGTGGTCGAACGACGAGCGCCAATCGTCAGCCGGCGCCGACCAGCGCCGGCTCGACCTCGTCCAGGCGATGCGGCTCGTGGCGTGGCCCACGAACGGCGAGGAACACGAGCGCTGCCAGGGCCATTCCGACGCCGAGCCACATCGACTGCACCCAGCCGTCGACGAACGCGTGCTTCGCGGCGCTGACGATGACCGGAACCTGCTGCAGCGCGGCAGGGTCGGCATCCGGCCGGCCGGCGATCTCGGCGACGACACCGAACGCTTTCCCGATGCCTTCGCTGGCGGGCTTGGCCAGCTCTGCCGGGACACCTGCCAACAGCGGCTTGACCGCCGACCGATAACCGGCGCTGAGCACCGAGCCGAGCAGGGCGATGCCGACGGCGCCCCCGAGCTCGCGGGAAGTGTCGTTCAGTGCCGACGCCACACCCTGCTTGTCGGCCGGAAGCGTCTCGGTGATGGAGGTGGTGGCAGGGGTCATGGTGAGACCCATCCCGAGACCCATCAGCACCAGGCCCGGCAGCACGGAGAGGTAGCCACCCTCCACCGACGCCCGCAACGCCAGCGTCGTCAGACCTGCGGCGAAGATGCCCACGCCGGCCATCATCGTGTGCCGGCTGCCGATGCGGACCGCGATCCGCGGTGCGATCGTGGATGTCGGCATCATCATCAACGTCATCGGCAGCATGCCCGCTGCCGAACGCAGCGCCGACCAGCCGAGCACCGCCTGGAAGAACGGGAACAGCACGAGGAACACGCCGAACATGACCGCGAACACGATCAGCAGCGTCACCGTGCCGGCGGTGAGGCTGCGGTCGCGGAACGCGCTGATGTCGAGCAGCGGTGCCGCATGGCGCCGCTCCCACACCACGAACGCGACCACGCTGATGGCGCCGAGCGCGAGCCCCGCAACCGTGATCGTTGCGCTCCAGCCCTTCTCCGGACCCTCGTGCACACCGAGCACCAGCCCACCGATGGCGAGGGCCGACAGCACCGACCCGATCGTGTCGAACCGGTGACGGCTGTGCTCGCGCGAGTTCGGCGCGAACCGGGTGCTCATCACCGCCGAGATGGCAACCAGCAGCAACGGGAGCGCGAACACCCACCGCCAGGTGAGCACGTCGACGGTGAACGCGGACACGAACAGACCGATCATGCTGCCGCCACCGGCGAAACCCGCCCAGATGCCGATCGCCTTCGCCCGGTCCTCCGGCGGGAAGCTGGCGGTGATGATCGACAGCGTGACCGGCATGATCATCGCCGCGCCCACGCCTGCCAGCACCCGCGCCACGATCATCATCGCCACCGACGTGGCGAGGATCGCACCCACGGTGGAGACCGCGAACACGGCGAGACCGGTGAGCAGCACGGTCTTGCGGCCGAAACGGTCGCCGACGGCACCGACCGGCAGCAGCAAGGCCGCGAGCGCCAACGTGTACGCGTTGATGATCCACAGCACATCGCCCTGCGAGGCGCCGAGGTCGATGGCAAGGTGCTGTTGGGCGACGTTGAGCCCCGACATCGCGGCGATGACGGCCACCAACGCCGTGATCATGGCGATCAGGATGCGGCGCTGTGTGCGTTTGTCGGTGGCCGGCCGCACCTCGTCGAGGTGCAGTGCGGGGAGATGGGGGCTCACTGGGCTCCTTCGGGAGTGGCGGCTTGTGAAACGAAACTGTATCGTTGCGAAGATATGTCGACAACGTTGCCTGCAGGGGGTTCGGCCGACCACGACCCGCGCATCGCCCGCAGCCGTGCGAAGGTGCTGGCTGCGGCCACCGAGCTGCTCGTGGAGGCCGGCCCGCGCGGCGTGACAGCCGACGCGATCGCCGAGCACTCCGGCGTTGCCAAGTCCACGCTGTACCGGCACTGGAACTCGATCAACGAGCTGCTCCTCGACGTGGTGCGGGTGAACCTGCCGGCCGACACCGACGTCGACCTCGCCGTCGGGTTCGACGCCGCGCTGCGCGGGTGGGTCGACCGTGTGGTCGTCGCACTGTCGGCACCCGGTTGGGCGCGGATCCTCTCGGCCCTTCTCGAACTGCGCCAGCACTCGCCCGAGATGGCCGCGCTGCTCACGCACGACTTCGACGACAAGCTGTCCGCGATGGCGTCCATCCTCGACCTCGGCGCGGCCGAGGGGCGCCTCCCGGCCGGTCTCGACCCGGCGCTGGTCACCCAAACGCTGAGCGGCCCACTCGTGCTCACCGCGCTCAGCGGCGACGAGAGCCGAGTGGCAGAGGTCGCCGGTTACGTGCTCGGACGCTTCCTGGCGTCGTACCCAGCCCAACCCTGAGCTGCACCGCGCTGCCCGTCACGCGTCGACGATCTCCAGGCGCACACGCTTGTTGCCCTTCCCCTTGTTCTCCAGCTTGGTGACGCGGATGCGGCCCACCTCGCTGGTGCTGCGCACGTGGGTGCCGCCGTCTGCCTGCTTGTCCAGACCGACGATGTCGACGATGCGGATCTCGGTGACGCTCTCGGGGATCATGTTCACCTTCGTCCGGATCAGGTCCTCGTCGTGTACGGCGGTGTCGCGCGGCAGGAACTGCACCTCGATCAGGTAGTCGCGGGCGAGGGCGGCGTTCACCAGCTCTTCGATGCGCGGCCCGAAGCCTTCCGGCACCGGATCGAACTCGAAGTCCATGCGCGCGGACAGCGGCTCCATGTTGCCGCCGGTCACGGGCACCTTCCACTCGTTCCAGATGACGCCGCACAGGACGTGCAACGCGGAATGTGTGCGCATCAGCTGGTGCCTGCGCGGCCAGTCGATCTCACCGTCGACGCTCGAACCCTCCGCCGGCAGCGGACCACCCTCCACCGAGTGCCACACGTCGGACCCCTCCTTGCGCACCTCGGCAACACGGAGGCCGGCGAGCGTGCCCATGTCGCAGGCCTGGCCACCGCCGGTCGGGTAGAACGCGGTGCGGTCGAGCGCGATCGCGTTCTCGCGCACGCCGGTGACGGTGGCGGTGAAGCGGGTGAGGTAGGCATCGCGGAGGTACAGCAGCTCGGTCACGCCGACGAGTCTGCCGCATCACGTCATCGTTCGACCACGCAGACCGTGGTCGAACGATGACATGAACGCGGGTTCGAGCATGGTCGACGGGTGGTTTGCGCGGCACGTCCTGCCCGCCTCCAGAGCCGAAGTGCCCGAGGGCTGGAGGGCGGCGACCGGGACCGTTAGCGTGGAGTCGTGACGAACGCTTCCAGCACTCTCGCCCGCCGAGCCATCGCGCTGCTCGATCTCACCGAGCTCGGCGACCACGCCACCGATGCCGACGTGACCGCGCTGTGCGGCCGCGCCACCGGCCGCCACGGCACGGTCGCCGCCGTCTGCGTGTGGCCGCGCCACGTCGCCCACGCGGCCCGCCTGCTCGACGGATCCGGGGTGCGCATCGCCACTGTTGTCAACTTCCCCGGGGGCGACGACGCCATCGAGGAGGTCGTTGGACTCGCTCGCACCGCGCAGCGTGACGGCGCCGACGAGATCGACCTCGTGCTGCCCTACAGAGCCTTCCTCGCCGGCGACCGCACGCGTGCTGCACTGATGGTCAGTGCCGTGCGATCGGCGGTCGACGCCGGCGACGGGAACAAGTTGAAGGTCATCCTCGAGACCGGCGAACTCGTCGACCTCGACATCATCCGCGCCGCAGCCGAGGTCGCCATTCGCAACGGCGCCGACTTCATCAAGACGTCCACCGGCAAGACACCCGTCAGCGCCACGCTGGCCGCCACCCAGGTGATGCTGCAGACGATCCACGATCTCGACCCGGCAGTCGGCCTGAAGCCCAGTGGCGGCATCCGCACGCTCGCCGATGCCACCGCCTACCTCGCCCAGGCCGACAAGATCATGGGGCCGGCGTGGGCCACGGCCGCCACGTTCCGCTTCGGTGCCAGCGGGCTGCTGACCGCGCTGGAGGCCGCCTGCGACGGCGACACCACCGCGACGAGCACGGCGGCCTACTGATGATCCCGCAGGAGATCATCCGCGCCAAGCGCGACGGCAAGGTGCTGAGCGACGACGACATCGCTTCATTCATCGCCGGTCTCGTCGACGGCGCGGTCACGGAAGGCCAGGCCGCAGCATTCGCGATGGCCGTGTACTTCCAGGGCATGAACATCGGCGAACGGGTCGCGCTCACCAAGGCGATGCGCGACAGCGGCACCGTCCTGCGCTGGGACCTTCCCGGGCCCGTGCTGGACAAGCACTCCACCGGGGGCGTGGGCGACACGGTCAGCTTGATGCTGGCCCCCATGGTCGCAGCGTGCGGTGGGTATGTGCCGATGATCTCCGGCCGCGGCCTGGGCCACACCGGCGGAACGTACGACAAGTTCGAGTCCATCCCCGGCTACGTCGCCGCGCCGGCGATGACGAAGTTCCGTTCGGTGGTGGGCAAGGTGGGCTGCGCGATCATCGGCCAGACACCGGATCTTGCACCGGCCGACAAGCGCCTCTACGGCATCCGCGACGTCACCGCGACGGTGGAGAGCATCGGGCTGATCACGGCGTCGATCCTGTCGAAGAAGCTGGCCGCCGGGCTGGAGGGGCTGGCGATGGACGTGAAGTGCGGCAACGGAGCGTTCATGCCCACGCTCGCCAAGGCTCGCGAGCTGGCCACCAGCATCGCCCAGGTTGCCACCGGCGCCGGGCTGCCCACCACGGCGCTGATCACCGACATGGACCGCCCGCTGGCCGATGCGGCCGGCAACGCCGTCGAGGTCGCGTATGCCGTCGACTACCTCACCGGCGCCCGACGCGAACCGCGCATGCACGAGATCACGATGGCCCTGTGCACCGAGATGCTGCTCCACGGCAGGCTCGCCCGCACTCCTGCGGCAGCGCGCAAGCTGCTCCAGGCGGCGCTCGACAGTGGCGCAGCGGCGGAGAAGTTCGGGCAGATGGTCGCCGCGCTCGGAGGGCCTAAGCAGTTCGTCGAGCAACCGTGGAAGCACATGGAGCGGGCGCCGCTGCAGGCGGCCGTCGCGCCGGCGCGTGCTGGAACCGTGACCCGTATCGACACACGCGCCGTCGGCATGGTGGTCGTCGCACTCGGCGGCGGCCGCACCCGCCCGCAGGACCCGGTGGACCACGCCGTGGGCCTCACCGAACTCGCCGGCATCGGCGACGTGGTCGGCGCCGACCGTCCGCTGGCGATCGTGCACGCTCGCACCCCGGCTCAGGTGGAGCAGGCCACGGCATTGCTCCGCGCCGCCTACCGGATCGGCGGCAAGGCAGGGGCCAGCCACGAACCGGTGCTCGACCGCATCACGGTCTGACACCGCCCCCTCTCGCGTTGGGCGGCGGATCGGTCCGCTCGGCGGCCTACTGGGCGGCCTGCGGCTCCTTCGGGAGACCGAGCACGCGCTCGCCGACGATGTTGCGCTGGATCTGGCTGGTGCCGCCCCAGATCGTCTCACTGCGACTGAAGAAGAAGGCACTCATCATCGGGCTGACGGGGTAGCCCTCGCGGCGGGCGTCGCGAGCCGTGCCCGGCCACGAGCCGGCGGCGGAGCCGGTGTCGACCAGCATCGACGATGCACCCTTGATGTCGAGCGCGAGCTCCATCGCGGCCTTGTGCATCTCCGTCCAGAACATCTTGTTGGTGGCGCCCAGAGCCGCGACGCCGAGATCCTTGGTGCCGGCCAGCGTGGCGGACAGCGAGCGCAGCCCGTTGATGCGCAGGATCTGGATCTTCGTGTAGTACTCCATCAGCCGCTGACGAACGAGCGGCTCGTCGATGGCACCGTTCTCGGCGGCCTCGGCCACCATCAGCTTGTACTCCTCCTCGAATCGCCGGTAGCCGGTGGTGGCGCTCATGCCTCGCTCGAACGCCAGCGTGCTGTTCGCCACCTTCCAACCGTTGTTGACGCCACCGACGACGTTCTCCTTCGGGCAGCGGGCGTCGGTGAAGAACACCTCGCAGAACTCGGCGGTGCCGTCGGGCTGCGTGATGCCGCGCACCTCCACGCCCTCCTGGTGCATCGGCACCAACAGGTAGCTGATGCCCTTGTGCTTGGGCGCGTCGGGGTCGGTACGGGTGAGGAGGAAGCAGTAGTCGGCGTGGTGACCGCCGGTGGTCCACACCTTCTGGCCGTTGATGATCCACTCGTCGCCGTCGAGCACGGCGGACGTCTTCAGCGAGGCGAGGTCGGAGCCCGAGTTGGGCTCACTGAAGCCCTGGCACCAGCGCATCGTGCCGTTGAGGATGCGCGGCAGGAACTCCTTCTTCTGCTCCTCGGTGCCCCACTGCAACAGCGTCGGGCCGACGAGCGTGTCGCCGAAGAAGTCGGCGCGCAGCGGCGCCTTGGCGCGGGCGAACTCCTCCGCCAGCACCACGCCCTGCATGGTGCTGAGGCCCTTGCCGCCGTACTCCTTGGGCCACGTGGCACAGATCCAGCCGCCCTCGAACAGCTTGGAGGGCCAGCCGGCGTTGAACGCCTTCCGGTCGTCGGCCTCGATGTCGACCGCCTCGCCGGCCACGGCCGATTCGTACCAGCCGGCAGGCAGGTTCGCCTCCAACCACGCACGGATCTCGGTGCGGAATGCTTCGTCCTCGGGCGCATACATCAGTTCCATTCCACAAGTATTGACCCGCGGGTCAAGTCACCGCCAGTCGAGCACGTCGAGTGGTCGGGGTTGTCCCCCGGTGGGTCGAACGCCCCTGGTCGCGATCGTGCGGATGACCTACCGTCGTCGCATGCCCGACGCTTCGCTCGATGCCCTGCTGCCCGCCGACATGGCCACGCGCGCCGAACAGGTGGGCGTGGCCAAGGCCCATCTGCCGTTGCGCCGGCTGGTGCCTCTCGGCGTGCTCGCAGGTGCCTTCATCGCACTCGGCGCCAACTTCTCCACCGTCGTCACTTCCGGCAGCGGCCTCGACAGTGGGGTGTCGAAGCTGCTGGGTGGCGTCGTGTTCTCGCTCGGGCTCATCCTCGTAGTGGTCAGCGGCGCAGAGCTGTTCACCGGCAACACACTGATCGTGATGGCCTACGCGAGCAAGCGCGTCACTGCCAAGGCCCTGCTGCGCAACTGGCTCGTGGTGTACGTCTCCAACTTCGTCGGTGCGGCGGCAACGGCGGGACTGATCTTCGCCTCCGGCCGCATGTCCGCCGGCGACGGTGCCATCGGCGTTCGCGCGATGCAGATCGCCGAGGCGAAGGGCACGGTCGGCTTCTTCGCCGCGATCTTCAGCGGCATCCTGGCCAACTGCCTCGTGTGCCTCGCAGTGTGGATGACGATGTCGGCCCGCTCGTTGATGGACAAGGTGATCGTGATCGTGCCCCCGATCGCCGCGTTCGTCGCAGCGGGCTTCGAGCACAGCGTTGCCAACATGTACTTCTTCCCCGCTGCGCTGTGGCAGAAGGCCGACGCCCCGACGCGCTTCTGGCAGGCCAGCGAGTACTCGTCACTCGACTTCCCTCACGTCAGCGCCCAGCGCCTGCTGATCGGCAACCTGCTGCCGGTGACCATCGGCAACATCATCGGGGGGTCGGTGCTCGTCGGCCTCGTGTACTGGTTCGTGTACCTGCACGGTCGCGACGAGTCAGCCTGACCGACCCGGTTCACACACCGTTCATACGCGCACAACAACGGCGAAACCATCGGCTCCTACCGTCACGGCATGGCCAGCCTCGCTCCTGCTCCCAGCCGTGATGCCCACCCCCTCGAGTATCAGGGTCGGCAGGAGCGGGCTGTGCTGGCCGTTCTCCTCGCCAACAGGCGGCGCGTCGTCGGCCGCCGCGAGTTGGCCCGAGCCGCTGGGCTCGCCGAGCTGAACCAGCGGCGCTGCGACAGCGTGCTCGTCGGTGTGCGCCGCCAACTGGGCCCGGACTCGATCATCACCGTTCGCAGCCGCGGCTGGATGCTGGCCGATCATGCGGTCGCCGCGGCGGAGTCGTTGCTCGCCGGCGACCACACGTGATCGCTTCAGGCGAGGGCGTCGATCTCGCACGCCTCCTGCTCGATCTGCTGATCGTCCTCACCGCGGCCAAGGTCGCTGCGGAGGTCGCCGAGAAGCTGCGGCTGCCCGCCGTCCTGGGCGAGATCCTTGCCGGCGTCGCGATCGGTCCGTCCGGCTTCGGGTTGATCCATCTGGCCGACGCCCGCGGTGTCTCACTGGCGGTGTTCGCCGAGATCGGTGTGCTCCTGCTCCTGTTGCAGGTGGGAATGGAGATGGACCTTGCCGAGCTCGGGAAGGTCGGCAAGGCGTCCCTGCTGGTGGCCGTGATCGGTGTCGCCGTTCCGTTCGCCACCGGAGCGGGTGTCGGCCTGTTGTTCGGCCAGAGCACGAACACCGCTGTGTTCATCGGCGCGGCTCTCACCGCGACCAGCGTGGGCATCACCGCTCGGGTGTTCGGCGATCTGCGAGCGCTCGCCACGATGGAGGCCCGGATCGTCCTGGGGGCAGCGGTCGCCGACGATGTGCTCGGGCTGGTGATCCTGACCGTGGTGGTCAAGGTGGTCACCGGTGGTTCCGTGGGCGTGGGCACGATCGCCTCCACGCTCGGCCTCGCCATCGGCTTCCTGATCGTGACGGGTCTGGTGGGGCTGCTGCTGGTGCCGCGCATCCTCGACGCCGTGCACCGCAAGGCCAGTTCGCCGGCCACCGTCACGGTGGCGGCCGTCGCGATCACGCTCGGCTTCGCCGAGCTCGCCGACGCAGCCAAGCTCGCGTTCATCATCGGCGCCTTCATGGCCGGGCTCGGGCTGGCGAAGAGCCGCCAGCACGAGCGGATCGCCCGCGATCTCGGCTCGGTGGGCAACGTCTTCATCCCGATCTTCTTCGCCCAGATCGGCATCAATGCCGATCTGGCGGCGATGGCCAAGCCGTCGGTGCTCGGTCTGGCAGCCGTGCTCAGCCTGGTCGCTGTGCTCGGCAAACTGGTAGCGGCCGTGGGTGCGACAGGCACACGCGCCGACAAGCTGCTCATCGGTCTCGGGATGATCCCCCGCGGTGAGGTCGGCCTCATCTTCGCGTCGATCGGGCTCACCAACGGCGTGCTCGACGGCGACCAGTACGGCGCCTTGCTGATCGTGGTGCTGCTCACGACCGTCGTCACCCCGCCGCTGTTGCGGATTCGGCTCGGCCGAGCCACCGATCCCGTGAAGGTCGCCGTCACCGAGGAACCGGCCGAGGGTTGGCTCACCCTCGAACGCGGGGAGATCCGCTTGCACGGCAGCCCGCCAGCGGATCTGACCGTGCCGATCGCCCTACGGACCGCTTCGCTGACCAGCAGCGCGCGGCCGTCATCGGCGCTCCTCGACTGGTTCGCGGCCAACCGGAACAGCGCGCTGAGTTGGGACCCCGCCGACACTGCCGCGCTCATCCGGCTGCTCCGTTCGGACAACCCGCGGGCGTGGCGCTTCCTCGACATCACCGGCGTGCTCGAACGAGCGCTGCCGGAGGTGGCCCACGCGATGGGCCATCGTCGCGCCGACATCGGTGACCTCGATCCGATGGGCGCCCTGCGCTTCCCCGTCGTCGACCGGCTCGACGGCCTCGCCCCACTGCTCGGCATGGCCACCGACGACCTGATCATCGCCGCGCTCGCCGCCGACGTGTGCGTGGAAGCCGACGACTCCTCCCAGTGCTCGCTCTCGCTCACCCAGCGGCTCGTGACGGATGCCGAGGCCGAGCGCATCGCATCCATCGTCGCCGATGCTCACCTGCTGCGCGCCAGCGCGCACGATCCCGACGCCCTCGACCGCACCGAGATCCTGCAACTCGCCACCCACCTCGCCAGCTCGGCGCACGCCCGCGACGCGTACGAGCTCGCACTTGCGCTCGGCAACCTCCCGCGTTGGCACCGCGAGGCGCTCGACGAGCGGTTCGCGCTCGTGACCGCGGCCCTGGAGCACCCGGAGCTGACCGGCAGCGAGGCCAACAACCTTGCCGGCGCACGCCGCATCTCGGCCGAACGGCTGCTCACCGAACCGGCGCCGATCGAACGACTGCGATTCGCGAGCAACAGCTATCTGCTCTCGCACGAGCCCGACGAGCTGGCACGGCAGGCGCAGTTGGTGGAACCACTTCCCCGCCGCGGCAGCGTCAGGGTGGCGGTGGCGCCGCTGCCCGAGCCCGATCGGTGGAAGATCGACGTGGCCTGCCGCGATGTCGACGGCTTGCTGGCCCGGCTGACCGAGGTGCTCACCCAGCACGGGCTCGACATCGTCGGCGCCAGCATCGCATCCTGGCCCGATGGTGCGGTGCTCGACAGCTTCGTCGTCGTCTCCCGGGAACGACCCGGCGCCAAGCAGCTCGCCCTCGCGTTCGAGTCAGGGCTCCGCACGCGCCTCGCACCGGTGGCGATGCCGACCCTCGCCATCGAGTTCGACAACACGGCGCTCCCCTGGCACACGTCGGTGGTGGTCACCGGGCCGGACCGTCCCGGCGCCCTCCTCGCGGTGGCCTCCGCGTTCGCCGCTGTCGGCGTGGTGCTGCACACCGCACGCATCTCCACCACCGACCGGCAGGTGAACGATCGCTTCGCCGTCAGCGATCGCCTGGGCCGCAAGCTCGACCCGGCGACGATGGACAGGGTCCGATTGGCGCTCCACGAGGGCCGCACCACGCGTCGGGTGCGCCAGCGGCGCTGAACCAGCCGATCGAGGGCACCCCGCGAACGCACCCGACACAGAGTGGCAACACGATGGCGATGGGGGCGAAATCGTCCACGTGTACCGTGCGGACACTCCACTGCATGTCGGGGTGCCGCTGGCGGGAGCGGCACCGGAGAGCGCAACGGTTCGCCGTTGACGCGCCCGGGAACTCCTGTTTCCGGTAAGGGGCAGTTCCCGGGTCGAGCGGCGCAAACGTTCGGCCCGGGAACGTCCCGTGCTCGGCTGACGACCGCACGGAGCAGGGTGCACGCAAGCGCCACAGTGCGGAAACAAACCGGCCACGACGAGGAAACCTCGCCTCCGTATGGTGCGAGCACTCGCTCCAGCGCCGCGGCGAGGCCTCCATCTGCCCCCTTCAAACCACAGGAGACAATGTGCGCACTCCAGCGCCCAAATACCTACTCGGTGCCCTCTTCGGAGCCGGTGCCTCATCCTTGCTCATCGGGACCACGGCATTTGCCGAGGATCTCGACCCAGTTGCCAAGCTGGGCGAACAGACCAGCCTGCTGTGGATGGTCATCGGCGCCGTGCTGGTGATCTTCATGCAGGCCGGCTTCGCCCTCGTCGAAACCGGCTTCACCCAGAAGAAGAACGCAGCGGAGGTGATGAGCACCAACTTCGCCATCTTCGGGCTCGGCTTCATCGGCTTCCTCTTCGTCGGCTTCCCACTGGCGTTCTCCGGCTTCAGTACGGTGCCCGGTCAGTTCGGGCTCTCGCCGATGAACGGCGACGGTCTGCCGGCGGTGGGTGGCGAGTTCACCGGCATCTTCTACTGGGGCTACAGCCACCTGGGTGACGCCGCAACGCCTGCGCTGCTCGGCTTCTTCCTCTACATGGTGGCCTTCATGGACACCACCGCCACGATCCCGACCGGTTCGATGGCGGAGCGTTGGAAGTGGAAGAGCTTCGTGTGGTGGGGCCTGTTCTGCGGCGCCCTCTACTACCCGCTGTTCGCGGCGTGGACCTGGGGCGGCGGCTGGCTGGCCAAGAGCTGGGAGACCATGCACCTCGGCGCCGGTTACGTCGACTTCGCCGGCTCCGGCGTGGTGCACGCCGTCGGTGGCGTCGCCGCACTTGCCGGCGCCATCGTGCTCGGACCCCGCATCGGCAAGTTCGGTGCCGACGGCAAAGCCCGCGCGATCCCCGGCCACAACATCCCGATGGCGATGCTCGGCTGCTTCATCCTGCTGTTCGGTTGGTTCGGCTTCAACGCTGCATCGACCTTCAGCTCGACCGACGTCCAGTTCTCCACCGTCGCCGCCAACACGGCGATCGCAGGAGCGCTCGGTT
>JBAVTH010000369.1:0-3657 GCA_049696035.1 Ilumatobacteraceae bacterium | reverse complement strand
ATACCTGGACGATCCTGGTCGTGCCCGACATCCCCGACTTCGGCGTCATGGTGGCGGCCGACCGTGCCGAGGAGCTCCGGCGGGTCATCAGCGCCTTCCCGGTCGAAGTGCGTCACCAGCAGGCCCTGCCGCAGCTGGGCCGCTTCATCGCGCCAGCGTTGGAGTCTGCGACCGTGACCGCTCTCGACCCGGTCGTCAGCTCCGGGCCTGCAGCCTCCTCGATCGTCGATGCGCCGTTGACGATCCTGCCGGCGCTGGCGATCACCGAAGCTTCGCCCGCCGAGTCCGAATCGATCACGGAGTCACTCGCATACCTCACCACGGCACCCGTGCCCGTCATCGCCGATCACCCCTCGACTGCATCCACGCTCACCGGCATCGAGGCGCACGACATCTCGGCCTGGTTCGCCACCCACCAGGTGCTCGACCGTGTCTCGCTGTCGATGCCGGCCGGTGAGGTGACGGCACTCATCGGTCCTTCCGGCTGTGGCAAGTCGACGTTCCTGCGAATCCTCAACCGGATGCACGAGATGATCCCTGCGGCGGCGATGGCGGGGGAGGTGCTGCTCGACGGTCACGACATCTACGACCCGAGCCGCAAGCTCACCGACGCCCGCCGCGAGATCGGCATGGTCTTCCAGAAGCCGAACCCGTTCCCGGCGATGTCGATCTACGACAACGTGCTGGCCAGCTTGCGCCTGACCGGAGTGAAGGCAAGCACCGAGGCCAAGGACGAGATCGTCGAGTCGTGCCTCACCAAGGCGGGCCTGTGGAAGGAAGTGCAGGACCGTCTGCGCAAGCCGGGTGGCGGGTTGTCGGGCGGGCAGCAGCAACGCCTGTGCATCGCTCGCGCTCTCGCCATCCGTCCGCGCGTGCTGCTGATGGACGAGCCGTGCTCGGCCCTCGACCCCACCTCCACCCGTCGCATCGAGGAGACGATCATCGAGCTCGTGTCCGAGGTGACGATCGTGATCGTGACGCACAACATGCAGCAGGCGGCGCGCGTGTCGTCGCGCTGTGCGTTCTTCCTCGCCGAGCACGGCACGCCGGGCTACATCGTCGAGCACGGTGCGACCGAGGCGATGTTCAACGCGCCGCAGGATCAGCGGACGAACGACTACGTGAACGGGCGTTTCGGGTAGCCGCAACATGTCCGACGGATGAACCCTCGACCAGGTCGTTCACCGTTCATCTGGGGGCCAAGTGGCCGACAGGTTGAGCTGTCATATTCAGCTCGCCCGGAGCGTGTGCCGGGCGCTCCGTCACCTGAAGGGACCCCACAGATCATCATGTTGAAGTCATCCAATTCCAAGCGACTGGTCATCACCGTCGCAGCCATGGCCGCCGCGGTCACCCCGCTGCTGGCAGGTTCGGCCTCGGCCGACCCCAAGCAGCTCACCGCGTTCGTCGGTGTCGGCTCCGACACCACCCAGGACGTCGTGAACGCACTGGCCGGCGAATCGAATGGCATCCTCTACACGCCGGTGGCCAGCTCTGCTGCCTCCGGCCGGGTGCAGATCGTCTCCTACAACGCGCTGAACCCGACCAACCCCGCCGACTCGTGCTTCACCCCCACCCCAGGTGGCCCCACCACCCAGCGTCCGAACGGTTCCGGCTCTGGCCAGAAGGCGCTCAGTCGGGCGATCGCCGGTGGCGGTTGGGGTGTGGCTGCGTGCGGTGGCGTGCAGGACGTCTCCGGCCTCATCCAGTTCTCGCGGTCGTCCAGCGGCCCGAGCAACGCCGTCGGCACCGACCTCACGTTCATCCCGTTCGGTCGTGACGCGCTCAGCTTCGCCTACTACCGCGCAGGCGGCAACGGCGGCCCGGTCACCACGCTCACCCGTCAGCAGCTGCAGAGCCTCTACTCCGGCGGCAACGGCAGCTCGCTCTCGGTCAGCAATGGCACCGAGAACGTGACGATCATCGCCTGCGGCATCCAGACCGGCTCGGGCACGTACAACTTCTGGCGCGGCACGGCACTGGGAGTGACAGCCGCGCAGGACGACACCGCCACGAGCGTGTGCAACGCGCTCGGCACCGGTGTTCGCCTGGAGGAGAACGACGCCGCCGGCTTGAAGGCCAAGGGTGATCTGGTGCCCGCCGGCACGCAGGTGATCATCGGGTTCTCGGCCTCGAGCTTCGTGGCCAAGTCGAACGGGGTCTCCTCGAACAACCCGGCCACATCCAACGTGGGCCTCGGCTCGATCAGCGACAACGGCTCCGGCGTCAACCTCGGCAGCCCGGTGACTGGTGTCGCCCCGAACATGGCCCCGCAGGCGACGTTCTACAACAGCAGCATCTTCGGTCGCAACGTCTACAACGTGCTGCCCACCGCCTTCGCCACCGGCGCAGGCAACAACGACTACAAGTCGCTGTTCGTCGGCAGCACCTCGGCGATCTGCCAGGCCACGACCACCATCCAGACCTTCGGCTACCTGACCCTGGGCGCCAACTGCGGCACCACCATCCTGCAGGGCGGCCTCGTCGCCGGTTCCAACAACTGATCCATCCCCTTCCACCAACCCTCAACACCACCTCCTCACTCTCCTCGAAAGGGAAACCAATGACTTCACCCATGACCCGGATTGCAGCGGGAGTGGCGGCCGTTGCCGTCGCCTCGCTCGCACTCCTCAGTACCGACGCCTCGGCGTTGCCGCCCGGCACGCCGGCCGCCGGCACGTCGGTGCTCGCCCCGGCCACCGGCACCAACGCCAACACCTTCACGCTGGCCCCGCCCGCGGGCGCCTCGTGCCCCGGTGACTCGGCGTCTGGCGGCTACCGCTGGCAGACGTTCATGACGGCCACCAGCGTCGACCCGGCCACCATCACCTACGGCCTGTCGGGCCCGGTGCAGCAGGCCGGCGAGTTCAGCAAGCCGCTGTTCAACAGCACCGGTGCACCGCAGATCAACAAGACCACTGCCGTCACGACCGGCCTGATCACGCCGCTGCCGCTGTTCGGCTGGGATGCCAGCATCCTGCCCGTGCCCAACGGCGCCTACAACATCGGCTACGCCTGCACCACGACCGGTACGACCCAGAAGTTCTGGTCGACCCCGATCACCATCACCAACAGCACCGCCACCAGCTTCAGCTACGCCTTCGGCGCCACGCCTGCAGCACCGGTGCTCGGTGGCACGTTGGCGGCCGGCGATCAGACGCTGGACGGCACGTTCACGCACGCGGTGTCGGTTCCCGCCACCACCGGTTACACGGTGACGGCAGTCCCGACCGCCGGCGCGACGGTGACCCTGTCGCTCGCGGCGGGCTCGACCTCGTTCAGCCTCACCGGCTTGGTCAACGGCACGCAATACGCGGTGTCGGTCGTGGCCACCAACACCGTTGGCGCCAGCCCGGTGTCGAACACGGTCAACGGCACCCCGAACCCGGGCGCCCGCCCGGCGGTGACCAGCCTGGCTGCCGTTCCCGGCACAGGTAACGTCGTGCTCAACTGGGTCACCCCCACTGGCGTCGCCCCCACGGGCTACACCATTGCGGTCAGCCCGTCGGTTGCCGGCGCACCGTTCACGGCCGCCGCCGGTGCCACCACCTTCACGGTGAACGGCACCCCCGGCACCCTGTACACCTTCACGGTGACCCCGACGCACCCGAGCCCCTACGTGGGCACGGCGGCGTCGATCTCGGCCACCCCGAACGC
>JBAVTH010000368.1:0-5983 GCA_049696035.1 Ilumatobacteraceae bacterium | reverse complement strand
TCAGTCAGATCATCGATCTCAAGCCGGGAACGCGGAGATGGAGGGAGGCCGCACGATGGATCGCTCGTTCGACCAACGCCCCATGGTCGCCGTACGTCGACGGGTAGTTGCCCTCGCGTTGCGGTTTCGTGGTTGGTCCGACGAACTTCGAGAGTGCACTTGGCGGGAAGGAAGCGATTGACAGTGGTATCGGTGGCGACGAACCCGTCGTTCACGCCGGCGGCGTCGACGACCGAGCGTGTCGACAGTGCTGGCGCTGCTGGTGCGCCGACGGTGACGGTGGAGGTTGCCGAGCACGCGCAAGCCGGCGAGGGTCTGTCCGTCCAGCGGACCCCGACGTCGGTGGTGGCGGCGGTGGGGGCGACGATGACAGTGGCGTTGCGGCCGGTGAACGCGGCGGGGACCACGACGTTGCGCTACTCGTATTCGGGTGGTGCGGATGCGACTGCGTTGACGTTGACGAACACGAACGTGGTGTTGGATCGTACGGTCAGCTTGCCGGGTGGGGTGGTGGTCACGTCGCGGTCGGCGTCGGTGGCGACGTGGGCGTACCCGAACATCCATGGTGATGTCACGTACACGATCGATCAGACCGGTGTCAGGACCGGCCCGTTGCTGTATGACCCGTACGGGCAACCGACGGCGGGGGTGGCGAACACGAGTCCGGGTGACATGGACAACGGCTGGTTGGGTCAACATCAAGGCCCCAGCGAGCATCAGCCCGGGTTGCAGCCCACGATCGAGATGGGTGCGCGCCCCTATCGTGGCGCGCTGAGTCGTTTCCTGCGTGTCGACCCGATCGATGGTGGCGCCACGTTCTCCGACTACGCCTACGTCCCCGACCCGATCAACGGCTTCGACCTCAGCGGGGAATCCGGCGGTGGCGGGGGCGGGGGCTGCAGTATGGCTTGCGCGCAGTCGCGTAGCGAGCAGACACGAAGGGCCAAGTGCTACGGCAGCAAGTCGGCCGCCTGCACCGGGCATCGAGTAAAGCCAAAGAAATCTGGCAACGGGTTCACGCTCGGCCTTTCATCTGGCTTCTGCATCTTCCTGTGCCTGGAAGTCGGGATCTCGTCGAAAGGGCCCTACGCGAGGCCGGGCATCGGCTTCGCCATCGACTCGCCCAGCATCGTCGTGGACGACGCGAACCCGAAGTGCGGCACGGAGGCATCCTTCGCATACGCGTCCGTGTCGCTCGGACCCGCGCAGCTCACTGGCGGAGCGACGAGCCCTGGCCGCTCGGGTGACTGGGAGTCGTTCGGTGGTCCGAGTATCGGGCTGCCTGACGGTGGAGCCACCCCGCACTACAAGGCGGTGAGCGTGGGCGCGGGTGTCAAGCACGAGTGGACGTTCTGCTGACATGAACCTTGCATTCGGATACGGAGGGGTCCCTACGTGGCTGCTCTTCGGGTTCTCGGTGGCGGTTGTCATCTACTTGGTCGTGAACGTGGCTGGTGACGTCCGGAACCGACGGCGATCCAAACGTAAGTAGTCAGCTGGCGAGTTTGCGGGCTTTGTGGCGGAGGAGGATGCCGTCGATGACGGTGCGGATGGTTTCTTGTTCGTCGGAGTCAAGGTGGGCCATGGCCGCTTGAACGCGCAGGGCCGGTTGACGCAGGCAACACGGCCCGGGCATGTGTTGCAGTACCAGTTCGGTGCCCAGACTGGTTGTACTGGTGCGAACCTGTTGGCGAACTCGGGTGCGAACTCGAACCGGACTGCGTTGGTCGACAACGCGGTGACGACAGCCACGCTATGACATGGCGGATCGGCTGAAAGTTCGCACTATAGCGCCCGAAAATTCGCAGCGATAGCCGCGACATTCCGCAACAGGGCACTAGTGTGCTGGTCGTGTCACCAGGACTGATCGACCGGCGAGTGCTGACCGTGGCTCGCCGCCGAATGGCCGAGACGGCGGTGCTCGCCCTTCAGGGGGCACGATCAGTCGGCAAGTCGACGGTGCTCGGCGAAATCGCTGCATGGCACGGAGCCGGCATCGTGGATCTCGACGACAGCTCTCAAACTGAGCTCGTCGCGGCCTCGCCCGCCGACTACGTCCGCGGCGACAGCCCGGTCTGCATCGACGAGTACCAGCGAGTGCCGGAGCTCCTGCAGGCGATCAAGGCCGAGCTCAACCGGCGGCACGCTCCAGGCAGGTACGTGCTCACCGGCTCGACCCGCTTCGAGAGCCTTCCGCGCGCCACCCAATCGCTCACGGGGCGTATCCAGTTCCTTGACATCCTCCCGTTCTCGCAGGGTGAGATCGAAGGAGTGCACGAGGAGTTCCTCCACCTCGCGATCACCCAACCTGATCGGCTGGTGCGCCGGCGACCATCCTCCACGTCGCGTGCGGAGTATGCCGAGAGAGTCTGCCGAGGAGGACTGCCCATCGCCATCAACCTCGACGACCGAGCCCGTCGGCGGTGGTTCGATGCCTATCTTGCGCAGAGCCTGTCGAGCGATGTTCCGGAACTCGAAGGTGTCCGGCGTCTTGGCGCCCTCGCCAAGCTCTTCGATCGCCTGGCCGCGCAGACTGGGCAACTCCTCAACGTCAGCGCAGCGGCCAGGGCGATCGACCTCGAAGCCCGCACCGCCGACAACTACACGCACCTGCTCACCGACCTGTTCCTCGTCGGCCGACTGCCGGCATGGGGGCGCACGCTGCGGTCACGGGTCGGTAAGACGCCCAAGGTTCACCTCGTCGACTCCGGGCTGGCCGCGCACATGCTGCGCCTCTCCCCACACAAGCTTGCTCAGCTCGACCCAGCGTCGCTGACCGAGTTCGGCCACCTGCTCGAAACCTTCGTCGTCGGCGAGTTGCTGAAACAGGCGTCGTGGCACGACGACGTCCGCGAAGTCGCTCACTGGCACACCCACGACGACCACGAGGTCGACCTCCTCATCGAGACCTACGACGGCAGCGTGGTCGGCTTCGAGGTGAAGGCCCGTTCCGCGACGGTCAACAAGGACATGGTTGGCCTCCGTGCCCTGCGGGAGTTGCTCGGCAGCCAGTTTCGCGCTGGGTTCGTGCTCACCACCGGCGAGCACTCCGGCCGGCTCGAGGACCGCATCTACACGTGCCCGATCGACAGCCTCTGGCAGGAGACCGACTCCATGGGCGCACCGTAGTCCGGCAACGTGCCGACCGCTGAACACGCTTCAAGGAGCTGGTGCCCGACCGCCTGCTCGACACCCGAACGGGTATCGGGGTGCCGGCAGCGGGCAAGGTCGCAGCATTGGGGATCGTGCACCTGCTCGCCGACGTGGCCGGCTACTACACGGGCGACCCCGACACCGGCTTCGTGCCCACGCTCACCTGAGTTCGACGCGCTGGGGCGAGCGCGGTGTCGCAGCTGACCAGCGTGAGCCTGGCGGGGAACGGCCGCCCACGGGCGGACCGACTGCGTGGTCACACCGTAGGCTGGCGACCGTGCCGACCGCTGAACTCGACTCTGCCGACCCCTTCGCCGACCTGCGCCTCACCGAGTGGACGTCGTGCGGGGGGTGCGCCGCGAAGTGGGGAGCGTCGCTGCTCACCGACCTGGTGCGCGACATGCCCGCCGGCGCCGACCCCTCGCTGCTCGTCGGGCTCGCCCCCTTCGACGACGCGGCCATCTACCAGGTCTCGCCCGACGTGGCGCTGGTGAGCACCACCGACTTCTTCCCGCCGCTGGTCGACCACCCCGCCGACTTCGGCGCCATCGCTGCCGCCAACGCGTGCAGCGACGTGTTCGCGATGGGCGGCCGGGTGGTCATCGCCGTCAACGTCGCCGCCTTCCCCGAGCACTTCCCGCGCGAGGCCATCGTGGCCATCTTCGATGCGGCTGCAGCGGTGGTCGCCGAGGCCGGCGGCACCATCGCCGGCGGCCACACCATCCGCAACCCGGAGCCCATCTTCGGCCTCGCCGTGCAGGGCGTGGTGCACCCCGATCGCGTGTTCCGCAAGGGCGGCGCGCAACCTGGCGACGTGCTGATGCTCAGCAAGCCGATCGGCACCGCCCTCGCCCTCGCCGGCGGAACGCCCGCCGACAAGGCCGCGGCCATCGCCGGCATGCGGCGTGTGAACAGGGCCGCCTCCGAGGAGCTGCAGGCACTGGGTGCAGCCGTGCATGCGGTCACCGACGTCACCGGCTACGGGCTGGCCGGCCACGGCTGGGAGATGGCCGAGCGCAGCGACGTGCAGGTGGTGGTGCACACCGACGGCATCGTCGCCTACCCCGGCGCACGCGAGGCCGCCGAGCGCGGTGTGCGCACCGGTGGCGACCCGCGCAACCGCGAGTACGTGGCCGCCCACGTGCAGAGCACGGCGAGTGCCGCCGGCGAGGCGCTGTGCATGGACCCGCAGACCTCGGGTGGGCTGCTGGCCGCGGTCCACCCTTCCGTCGTCGCATCCTTGACCGAGTCGTGGTGGCGGGTGGGCGAAGTGGCCGCCGGGCCCGCCGCCCTCGTGCTGCGCTGATGGCGGGTCGCGCACCCACACGCCAGATCGAGAAGGAGCTGTGGGCCGCCGGCCACGACGTGATCGTGGGCATCGACGAGGTGGGCCGCGGTGCGTGGGCAGGCCCGCTGATGGTGGGTGCCGCGATACTGCCGCGCACCACGCGGGTGAACGGTGTGCGCGACTCGAAGCTGCTCACCGAACGCAACCGCGAGCAGCTGTTCGACCGCATCGCCGGCTGGTGCGAGGCATGGGCCGTGGGCGGCGCCAGCCAGGAGGAGTGCGATCAACTGGGGATGGCGGCCGCCCAGAGGCTGGCCGCACGCCGGGCGATCGAAGGGCTGGGCATGCGCGCCGACGCGGCCGTGGTGGACGGCAAGTGGAACTTCGTCGCCCCGCACGTGCCGCACGTGGAGATGCGGGTGAAGGCCGACCGCTACTGCCTGTCCGTGGCCGCGGCCAGCATCCTCGCCAAGGTCACCCGCGACCGGCTGATGCGCGAGGCCGCCGAGCACTACCCGCAGTGGAGCTTCGACACCAACAAGGGCTACCCCTGCCCGCTGCACAAGGCGGCGCTGCAGGGCTACGGCCCTTCGGCCATCCATCGCCGCACCTGGGTGTTCATGGACCACTACGTGCCATGGTCGGGCGTGCCGCGCACACCGCCGTTCGACACGGTGAAGCCCGAGCAACCGACGCTGTTCTGAGCCGCCTCCGGCGCTGCGTGATGCCCGCGTACACTCGCCGGTCGTGATGCCTCCCGCTGCCACCCCGCGCACACGTTTCGCGCGGCCGGGTCGGCGGGCGTCGGCGTTGGTGGCGTGCGTCGCCGTCGCGACCGCAGCCGTACTCGGTGGTGGCAGCACATCGGCCCTGCCGGCCAGCTTCTACGCCGACGCCGACGTGCGCCCCAACGGAGGTGTCGCGCTCGTCGGCGACTCGCTCACCTTCGCCGCCTGGGGCGAGCTGCCGGCGGTGTTCCTGCACAAGAAGTGGGGCCCCTTCCAGTTGGAAGCGCGCAGCGGTCGCAAGACGACCACCACGCTGGCATCGGCCACATCGGGGCTGGAGGCAGTGCGCCGCATCCGCGACGGCGGCTTCGACCCCGAGCTGTGGATCATCGCGCTCGGCACCAACGACGTCCGCCCCACCTACGGCAAGCCGGGCACGGCGGCAGCGATGGTGGACGCGATGATGGCCGAGATCGGCCCCGGCCACGACGTGATCTGGGTCAACGTCTACCTGCGCGACTCGCCGGCCGAGACCGATGCCTTCAACGAGGTGCTGCGCAAGGCCGCGACCCGTCATCGGCGCCTGACCATCGCCGACTGGCTATCGGTGGTGCTGGCCAACCCGCAGTGGGTCACCGCCGACGGCGTGCACCTCGACCTCACCGGCTCGCTCGCCCGCAACGAGTTCGTGGCCGGCGTGGGGCTGGTGCCCGGCTGCGAGGGCGAACCGCCGGGCGCGCCGGCCGCCACCCCGCCGATCATCGCGACAGCGAGCGCTGGTGCGCCGGCCCAGCGGCTCTGCCATCGTTGAGCC
>JBAVTH010000367.1:0-2559 GCA_049696035.1 Ilumatobacteraceae bacterium | reverse complement strand
GCGGCGCCCGCAGCGCTACCGCCAGCTGATCGGCAGCGACATGTAGCCCTGGATGACCGACCCCTGCGGGTTCATCACCGGCGGGCCGGCCAGCGTCAGCGTCTCGCAGCGGTTGGCCAGTTCGGCCAACGCCTCGGTCAGCTCCAGCCGGGCAAGGTTGGCGCCGAGGCAGTAGTGGATGCCACCGCCGAAGGTGAGCAGGTGCCAGCCATCGGGGATCTCACGCTCGATGTCGAAGCGGTCGGCATCGGCCATCACCGACGTGTCGTGGTTGGCCGACATCGACATCAGCACCACGACCGACCCTGCGGGCACCAGGTAGCCACCGATCTCGACATCCTCGATCGCGAAGCGCGGCAACGCCTCGGTGGCCGGTTCCCAGCGGATGGCTTCCTCCACCGCGGCCGGCACGAGATCTGGCCGCGACCGCAACAGCTCCCACTGCTCGGGTTGCTCGGCGAACGTGTGAATCATGTTGCTCAGCTGGTTGCGGGTGGTGTCGGTGCCGGCCACCAGCATCATCGCCACCACGGACAGCAGCTCGGACGCCGACAGCCGGTCACCTTCCTCTTCCACCGAGATCAGGTTCGAGAGCAGGTCGTCGCGAGGCTCCGCTCGTCGAGCCTCGATGAGCCCGGTGATGTACTCGTCGAGCTCGATCTGCGACTGTTCGATCTCATCGATGAACTGGCCGGCATCGAGCCGCAGCGACAGCAGGATCGACGATGCCCAACGGCTCATGTCGTCGATCCGGTCGGCCTCGATGCCGACCAGCGCGCAGATCACGGGGATCGGGAACGGGTCGCACAGCGCCGGCACGGCATCGCACGTGCCCGCTTCGGCGACGTCGTCGAACAGCCGAGCGATGGTCGCACGGGTGAACGGGCGAAGCGCCTCCACCGCACGCGGGGTGAACGCCTTGGAGACCAGCCGGCGAAGGCGGTGATGATCCTCGCCTTCCATGAACAGCAGGATCTCCTCCTGGCGGGCCCATGCCCGGCTGCCCTCGGGTATGCCCGACAGGCGAGCCAGATCCATCCCAGGGCCGCGCAGGCGCCGATCGCGCAGCAGGCTGGTGACATCACGGTGATGCACCACCATCGGGCCGAACAACCCCTTCGCCAACGGGGCAGTTGCCCGCACGTCGGCGAGCACGGCGCGCGCTGCCTCTGCATCCCTTTGGTCGCCGGGGAACAACTGCGGCAGATCCGCCTCGGCATAGGTGGTCATCGGGGCCCTCCTCGGCTCGTGCTGCACAGCGTGAGGGGCGCGGCGATCCTTGTCAACGTGTCATCGGTCGCCTCGTACCCGCCCGAACGACCTCGGCTCCGACCTGCCGCTACCGTTCCGCGCACGATGCGTTGGCGCCGATCCTCCCACTGGTCTCCTCCAGACGAGGTTGCGATCGATCGCGTCATCCGGGCCAACGTCGCCGTCGCCGCCGGCTTCGGTGACGCACGGCGAGCGCAGCTGATCGAGCGCACCGCGGCACTGCTGCGCGAGAAGCGGTGGGAGCCGGTGGGCGACATCGAGTTGACCGACGAGGTCCTCGTGACGGTCGCGGCCAATGCCGCCATCCCGATCCTCTCCTTCGACACCTGGCCGTATCGGCAGGTGCGTGCGATCATCATCCGCCCGACGACGGTGGTATCGGCCGCAACGCGTGCCGGGCCGGCGCCGGGCACGTACACCGACGAGGTCATGGGTACGGTGGGCGAAGCCAGCCCCCACACCGGGCCGGTGGCCATCTCGTGGGACACCGCAAGCTGGGAGAGCCGCCACCCGCTCCAGGGCGGCAACGTCGTCATCCATGAGTTCGCCCACAAGATCGACATGAACGACGGCTATGCGGACGGCGTGCCACCGTTGCGCGGCGACGCACTCAGCCGCTGGCAGCAACTGCTGAACGACGAGTTCCACCGAACCGACGGACGAGACTCCGACGAGGTGCTGCGGCCGTACGCATGGTCGAGCCCGGCGGAGTTCTTCGCTGTCGCCACCGAGGCCTTCTTCTGCGTGCCATCGCGCCTGCTCGCTGCGAAGCCGGCGCTGTACCGCGCACTCTGCGACCTCTACCAGCAGGACCCTGCCCAGGAGCGGCGCCCCCTCGCCCGTTGACCCGGTGTGCCATGCACAGCGATAGACAGTTGGGGTGACCGGCGACGCGCTCGACACCCCTCGCACGAGACACTCGGTGTTCGCGGTCGCTGCGCTGTTCCTGGTCAACGGCGCCACGTTCTCCAACTGGCTCCCTCGGCTGCCCGAGATCCGCGACCACCTCGGCGTGGGCAACGCAGGCCTCGGCGCCACCCTCCTCGGTGGTGGCCTGGGAGGCATCGCCGGTTCGCTGCTGGTGGCTCGCGCCATGGATCGCCTGGGCAGCAGGCGGTTGCTGATGTACGCCGCCACCACCTTGTCGATCGGCATGCCGCTCATCGCCGTCATGCCGATCGCGGCGCTGTTGTTGATGCTGCTGACGCTGCTCGGCGCGCTCGACGTGTGCAACGACGTCGCGATGAACGCGCAAGGTGTCACGGTGCAGCAGCAGCTCGGCAGACC
>JBAVTH010000366.1:0-5425 GCA_049696035.1 Ilumatobacteraceae bacterium | reverse complement strand
CGTCCTGCACCCACGCCCGGCCGCGAGCCCCCATCGCCGCCGCACCATCGAGGTCCGACAGCAGGTCGCGCAGCGCCCCGGTGAAGGCAGTCAGGTCGTCGGGGGGCACCGCCACGCCTCCCCCGCTGGCGACGAGCATGCGCGGCACCTCGGTGCCAGGGTCGATCGCGGCCAGTACGGGGCGGCCGGCGGCGAGGATGGAGTAGGTCTTGGAGGGCACGCTCACCCGGCCCAGCCCCTGCTTGAGCGGGACCAGGTGGATGTCGCCGGTGGCGAGGACCTCGGGCACCCGTTCCTTGGGCTGGTAGCCGCTGAAGCGCACGTTCGCCATGCCCGCGGCGCGCTCCTCCAGCATGCGACGGGCGGCGCCGTCGCCGTTGATCAGGAACGTCGCGTGCGGCAGCTCGCGGGCTGCGTCGATCACCATCTCCAGGGATTGCGAGAACCCGACGTTGCCGGCGTAGAGCACCACCGGCTCGTCCCCGATGCCCAACTCGTCGCGCAGCGAGGTCATCCGATCCGCTGGTTGGATGACCTCGGTGTCGACGAAGTTGGGGATGACGTGAACACTCCCGCGGCGGCCTGACTTCAACTTGGCCGCCACGTTGTCGCGCAGGTCGTCGCTGAGGACGGTGATGGCGGCGGCCCGGTGGTAGCTGACCCGTTCCAGCCAGCGAGCGACAGCGATGATCCGCCGGTTGGTGATGGCTCCGGTTTCGATGGCCGCGTCGGGGAAGACGTCCTGGATGTTGAACACCAACGGCCCACGACGCACGAGGTGGGTGGCCCAGCCGGTGAGCCCCATGGTGAGTGGAGGCGACATGGCGATGACGGCATCGACCCGACCGCCGGAGAGCGAAGCCATCCCGGCCAGCGCGCTGAACCCGGCGAAGCCGAGCGCGCGGCGGGCGAGGTTCCGCTTGTCGCCTCCGGGGAACGGGCTGACGCGGGTGATGGAGCCCCACTCGGTGCCTTCCCGGCGCCACGCCTTCCCCTCCCAGCCGGCTTCGATCCGGTGTTCGCGATACCAGGGAAGTGCCGTGATCACGTGCACCTCGTGGCCCAGCGCAGCCAACTCGAGGACGATGCGGGTGATCACTTCACCCGTCGGAGCGGTGTCGGGGGCGAAGTGAGGGCACAGCACCGCCAGGCGCAGCGGCCGTCGAATTGGGGCTGACGACTCGTTCATGACATCCCCAAGGCTCGCGCATAGACGGCCGCCAGAGCCGCTCCGCTCGCCAGCGACGTGAACGTCCGCGCCCGCTCATGGCCAGCAGCGACCAGTTCCGCCCGACGAGCCCGCGCGTCGTCGAGCGCCCCCGCCCACGCGTCGGCTTGCAGCGGACGGACCAGGCCCGCGGTGCCGACGATCTGAGGCATGCACGTGGCGTCGCTGCACAGCACCGGGGCGCCGAGCGTCATCGCTTCGATGAGCGGGGCGCCGAACCCTTCGTACTCGCTGGGGAAGACCATCGCATCGGCCATCGCCAGCAGCCCGTTGCGATCGGCAGCAGGCACCCGGCCCACGCGCCGCACTCGGTGATCGGGGCAGTCCGCGACCATCGGTTCCGCCAACCCCTCACCTCCGGCGAGCACCAGTCGCAGATCGGGGTCGGTCCAATGGTGGCGCATCATCTGCAGCAGGAAGTCGTGGCGTTTGTGCGGGTGAGTGACTGCGGGGTACACGATCACGGGACCGTCGCCCAACCGGTACCGCTCACGGAGCACGGCGGCCGGCGTCACGTCGGAAGCCAGCGCCGGCTCGATGCCGTGAGGCACCACCATCACGCGATCCTCGTGCACGTCGTAGGCCCGAACGACCGAGTCGCGGACGTACTCACTGGGCACCGCCACAACCGTCGCCCGGCGCGCCGAGGGTGGGACGGCTGTCGCCAGATAGGCCCGCTTGAGCCGGGAGAAGTACTGCGGGAACGTGCGGAACTGCAGGTCGTGGATGGTCAGCACGTACGGCCGGTGCGCTCGGAACGGCGCCGTTCCCCCACCGTGGTGCACGAGCGCCACATCGTCGCTGTGCTGCCGCAGCCACGTCGCCTCGCCCACGATGCGACGAATCCGGCTGGAGCTGTCGAAGGTCGGCTCGACCACATCGGTGACCGCGACCAGTTCTGGGTGCTCATCGGCCAGGCCGCGGGCGACGGCGACGGTCGGTGTCCAGCGTGGCTCAGGGAGCTCGCTGAGCCCCAGCAACTGGCGGACGAGGTACTCCTCCGAGCCGCCGACGCGACCGGGCACGCACCACAGCATGTTGACGAGAACGGAGGGCAGGCTCAACCGGCAAGCTCCTTGTAGGCGGCCGCGGTGAGGGCCGCCGTCGCGGCCCACGTTCGGCCACTCGCGTTGGCCAGGCCCTTGGCGGACAGCTCCGCACGATGCCGCCGCGCCTCATCGATGCCACGAGCGATGTCGATCGGGTCGAATGGATCGACCAGCACCGCGGCCCCACCGGCGACCTCTTCGGTGGCGGTTCCTCTGCTCGTCACCACCGGCGAACCCTGGGCCATGGCCTCGAGCACGGGCAGTCCATAGCCTTCCCGTTCGCTCGGATAGCAGAACACCGTCGCCCCGCTGTACAGCCCGGCCAGGTCGCCATTGGGCACGAAGCCCAGGAACCGCACGCCCTCTCCCGCCGCGATGCCGGTGTCGCCCCAACCATCGGCGCCGACGACCACCAGCTCGGGCGAGTCGGCGACGTGGGACAGCGCCGCAACGAGGCGCCGGAGGTTCTTGCGCGGTTCCAGGGTGCCGACGAACAACAGGTAGGACGGTGGCAATCCGTAGCGGGCACGCACGCGTTCCACGTCCACCGTGCTCGCTCGGGCCGGGTCGACGCCCCATGGCACGAGGCGCAGGCGGTCGGCGCCGATGCCCGCCTTCAGGCAGTCGTCGAGCGTGGCCTGACTGCAGCACAGCACCAGATCGGCACGCCGCTTGATCACCGCGAGGCTCCGTTCGAAGACGTGCACGCCATGCTTGGTGAACTGCCCGGGGTCGTGCAGGAAGGCGAGGTCGTGCACCGTGACCACCAGCTTCGCCTTGGTAGCGCACGGGATGATCGTGGTTGCATGCGCGATGTCGACCCGGCCGGTGGCCCGCTCGACCCTCGGCCAACCGAGGCGCAACCACGACTCGTACAGCCATGGCGCGGCAATGGGCAGGTGCGCGACATCGATGGCCGGCACCCACGCCGCCTCCGGCGGGCGCGAGTGCCGCCCCGCGACACCGATCAGTTCCAGATCGTCGCGTTCCCCCAACGCGGCGGCCGTGCGCAGGGTGGCGACAGCGGTACCGCCCGGTACTCGGTGCCAGCACTGCTCCAGGGTGTACGCGACTCGCACGCACCCCATCATGGCCCGCCGGGCCGTAGCATCGTCGCCATGACAGGGTTTTGGAAGGACCGTCGAGTGGTCGTCACAGGAGGCGCCGGCTTCCTCGGTCGCGTGGTGGTCGACAAGCTGCGCGCACAGGGAGCCGATGTCGCCGTGCCTCGCAGCCGCGACTTCGACCTGACCCATCCGGGTTCGGCCGAACGGCTGCTCGCCGACACGCAGCCGTCGCACATCGTGCACCTCGCCGCCCGAGTCGGGGGCATCGGCTACAACCAGGTCGCCCCGGCGCCGCTGTACCTCGACAACCTGATGATGGGCACCCACATCATCGAGGCCGCCCGCACGACGCCGTCGGTGGAGAAGACGGTGCTGCTGGGCACGGTGTGTTCGTACCCGAAGTTCACGCCGGTGCCGTTCCGTGAGGCGAGCCTGTGGGACGGCTACCCGGAGGAGACGAACGCGCCCTATGGCATCGCCAAGAAGGCACACCTCATCCACGCGCAGGTGAACCACCAGCAGTACGGGCAGCGCTTCGCCTACCTCATCCCCACCAACCTGTACGGCCCGGGCGACAAGTTCCACCCCTCTGTCAGCCATGTCATCCCGGCGCGCATCAAAGGCTGCGTCGAGGCCAACGAGCGGGGCGAGCGAAAGCTGGAAGTGTGGGGCACCGGCACGGCCAGTCGCGAGTACCTGTACGTCGACGACGCCGCCGATGCCATCGTGATCGCCGCCGAGCAGTACGAAGGCATCGAGCCGGTCAACCTCGGCACCAACCGCGAGATCACCATCCGCGAAACGGTCGAGCTGATCGCCCAGATGGTGGGCTACGACGGTGAGCTGGCCTGGGACCCCACCAAGCCCGACGGGCAACCGCGCCGCCGAGTCGACCCAGGTCGCGCCGAGGCGCTGTTCGGCTGGCGGGCCCAGATGCCCTTCGAAGAGGGCCTGCGCCGAACGATCGACTGGTACCTCGCCAACCGAGCGGAAGCCGAGCGCGAACCGTCCTGATCGAGCAACCGCGAGCAGGCGGTGCGGCGAGCGCCGGCGACGAGCCGCAGGAGGGAGCAGCCGCAGCCGAGCGGCGGCCAGACCCGACCATCGAATTCGGCTAGCGTTTTCACATGCGCACACAGTTGCCTCCGGCCGCCCTCGCCCGTGATGCTCGGTTCCATCGGATCACGACTGCCGAGCGGTTCGCCGACGAACGCGTGAACGGCGCCGGCGAGGATCGGCGCATGGACCCTGCGTCGAACGACGTCGCCGACCGTGCCCGCCGCCAGATGCACGGCATCTTCGTGGGCGAGATCCAAGCCATGGAGGGCGCCGGTCGCACGGCTTTCGACTACTCGACGGCCGAGACACCCTTCGCGATGAAGCTCGACATGGCCCGCCAGTGCTGGGACGAGGCCCGCCACGTGGAGATCAGCCTGTTGCTGGGCGATCACATGGGCACCGACGTCGGCGAGTACAGCGAGGCCGTCACCTTGTTCGAGGCAGCCTGTCACCCAGACCCCGTGTTCCGCCTGGCCGGCGTGAACCGTGCGCTGGAGGGCCTGGCCATCGACGTGTTCACCACCATGCGCGACTTCGCCACCGAGATGAACGACCCGGTGCTGCACTTCTGCGAGGACTGGATGCTCGCCGACGAGGTCACCCACGTGAAGATGGGCAGCACCTGGCTGCGCGAGCTCACCAAGGACGACAAGGAACGCCAGACCAAGGCGCTGGAGTTCCAGCGGACGGTCGATGGGCTGTTCAACTTCCGCGGCATGCGCGGCGAGAGCCGTGAGGCCGCCATCCACCTGGCCCGCAAGTTCCGCGAGATGGCCGGTTTCGACACCTCCGAGATCGACGAGATCGCGGCGATGGCCGAGGAGCAGCGAGCGCAGTACACCAGCGCCTACTGATAATCCGGCCGCCGCGCACGGTGCAGTGCGCCACACTGAACCGATGGCGCATCCGATCTGGCCCCTTTTCGACCTGCGGGTCCGCACGCCACGGCTCGAGTTGCGCTACATCGACGACGAGCTGGCGGTCGAGCTGTCGCTGCTCGCCGCGAAGGGGATCCACGACCC
>JBAVTH010000365.1:0-3620 GCA_049696035.1 Ilumatobacteraceae bacterium | reverse complement strand
ATGATCAAGGAGCGCTCGAAGGTGTTCCTCGGCGGGCCACCGCTGGTGAAGATGGCCACCGGCGAGGACAGCGACGACGAGAGCCTGGGTGGCGCCGAGATGCACGCTCGCACGAGCGGCCTGGCTGACTACTTCGCCGTCGACGAGATGGACGCCATCCGCCTCGGCCGGCAGATCATCAAGCGGATCAACCACCGCAAGCGCGGCCCGGGCCCGCGTGGCGCCGGCCGCCCGCCGCGGTACGACATCGACCAGCTGCTCGGCATCCCCAGCGCCGACCCGAGGGTGCCGTTCGATCCGCGCGACGTCATCGCCCGCATCGTCGACGACAGCGACTTCGACGAGTTCAAGCCGCTGTATGGCAGTTCGCTGGTCACCGGCTTCGCCGAGTTGCACGGCTACCCGATCGGCATCCTCGCCAACCATCACGGCGTGCTGTTCAGCGAGGAGAGCGAGAAGGCCGCCCAGTTCATCCAGCTGGCCAACCAGGTGGACACGCCGCTCGTGTTCCTGCAGAACACCACCGGCTACATGGTGGGCAAGGAGTTCGAGCAGCGCGGCATCATCAAGGACGGGGCGAAGATGATCAACGCGGTGTCCAACAGCCGGGTGCCGCACCTCACCGTCAACATGGCCGCCTCGTACGGCGCCGGCAACTACGGCATGTGCGGGCGGGCGTTCGGCCCACGCTTCCTGTTCGCGTGGCCGAATGCGAAGAGCGCAGTGATGGGGCCGGCGCAGCTGGCCGGAGTGATGAGCATCGTCGGCCGCGAGTCCGCCGCCAGCATGGGCAAGCCGTTCGACGAGGAAGCCGACGCGGCGATGCGGCAGATGATCGAGGACCAGATCGAGCGCGAGTCGCTGGCCATGTTCATGAGTGGCAAGGTCTACGACGACGGCGTCATCGACCCACGCGACACTCGCACGGTGCTGGGCATGTGCCTCAGCGTCATCGACAACCAACCGATCGAGGGCACACGCGGCTACGGCGTGTTCCGGATGTGATGACCATGACCCACACGAACATCGTCCCCATCCACACCGTCCTCGTCGCCAACCGTGGCGAGATCGCACGGCGCATCTTCCGCACCTGCCGCGACATGGGCATCGCCACCGTCGCGGTGTTCAGCGATGCCGATGCCGATGCACCCTTCGTGCGCGAGGCCGACCACGCCGTCCGGCTACCGGGCACGGCGTCCGCCGACACCTATCTGCGCGGCGACCTGATCATCGCCGCCGCGCGATGGTCTGGCCAGGCCGTCCACCCCGGCTACGGCTTCCTGTCGGAGAACGCTGCGTTCGCACAGCAGGTGATCGACGCCGGGCTCGTGTGGATCGGCCCTCCCCCATCCGCCATCGCGGCGATGGGCTCGAAGATCGCAGCCAAGCAATTGATGCGCTCGCACGGCGTGCCCGTGGCGCCCGACAGCACGGTTGAGTCGCTCGAAGACATCGGCCTGCCTGCTCTGGTGAAGGCATCCGCTGGCGGCGGCGGTCGCGGCATGCGCATCGTCCGTTCCGCCGACGAGCTGGCCGACGCGATCGCGTCCGCGGAGCGAGAAGCACTCGCCTCGTTCGGCGACGGCACGGTCTTCGTGGAGCGCTACCTGGCGCTGGCGCGGCACGTCGAGATCCAGGTGCTGGCCGACACGCACGGCAACGTGATCGCGCTGCACGAGCGCGACTGCACGCTGCAGCGACGGCACCAGAAGCTGATCGAAGAGGCACCCTCGCCCGCCGTCGACGGCGATCTGCGGGTGCGCATGGAGGCCGCTGCAGTCACTGCCGCACGGGCAGTCGGGTACGTGGGCGCGGGCACGGTGGAGTTCCTGCTCGACCGCGCCGGCAACTTCTACTTCCTGGAGATGAACACCCGTCTGCAGGTGGAGCACCCGGTCACCGAGGCCGTCTGCGGCGTGGATCTGGTGGCGCTGCAGCTGTCGATCGCCGAGGGCCACGCGATCCCCGGGGCGTTGCTGACGGAGGTGCCGTTGCGCGGCCACGCGATCGAGTTGCGGTTGTGTGCCGAGGACCCGTATGCCGGCTACCTGCCGTCGTCGGGCAGGTTCGAGACGGTGCACTTCCCCACCGTCGAGGGTGTTCGTATCGACAGCGCTGTAGAGAGCGGTAGCACCGTGCCGCCGTACTACGACTCGATGATCGCGAAGATCATCGCTCACGCCGACACCCGCGAGCACGCAATCCGCAAGGCGCGGGCCGTGCTGCGCGGTGCAGAGCTGATCGGTCCGGTGACCAACCGCGACCTGCTGCTGGAGCTGCTGCACACGATGGCCGACGCACCGCCGGGGTTCGAGCCGGACACGGGGTTCGTCGACCGCTGCGCCGAGGAGAACGGCGGCTCGCCCATCGGTGCAGCGCCGCCCGACAGCGGGATCGATCTCGCCTCAGTCGCACTCGCGGTCGTGCGACAGGCGACGGTTGGCAGTCGCTTCCCGATCGGTTGGCGCAACAACCCGTCGCAGCTGCACGCGCAGGCCGTCGGCGAGCACGCAGTGCAGTACCGCTTCGACCGCGCCGACCGCCTCCAGGAGCTGTGGGTCGACGGCGAGCAGTTGACGCTCGATGACGACACGCGCCTGAGGATCGAGCGAACCCGAGTGGTGCTCGTCGACGACGTCGCGTACACCCGTGGCGGTGTCGCGCGCTTCACCATCCCGCCGCGATTCGTCTCGCCCGACGACGCCGGGCGTGCCGGCAGCACCGTCGCCCCGATGCCGGGCAAAGTGATCTCGCTGCTCGTCGGAGTCGGCGACGTCGTCGCTGCCGGCCAGCCGCTCCTGACGTTGGAGGCGATGAAGATGGAGCACCAGATCACCTCGCCCCACGCCGGCACAGTCGCCGAGGTCTACGTGCAGACGGGCCAACAGCTCGACGGCGGCCAGCCCCTCCTCAAGGTCGACCCACTGTGACCACCGAGCGCCGGGCGGTGCGGATCGCGAACTGCAGCGGGTTCTTCGGCGACCGACTGAGCGCGGCGAAGGAGATGGTGGAGGGCGGCGACATCGACGTGCTCACCGGCGACTGGCTGGCCGAGCTGACCATGCTGATCCTGCACAAGCAGCGGCTGCGCAACCCGGAGGCCGGGTATGCCAGCACGTTCCTGATCCAGATGGAGCAGGTGCTGGCCACCTGCCTGGAGCGCGGCATCAAGGTGGTCACCAACGCCGGAGGGTTGAACCCGGCCGGGTGCGCCGACAAGGTGCGCCAGATCGCCGCCAAGCTCGGCCTCGACGTGAAGGTCGCCCACGTGGAGGGCGACGACCTGATGGACCGCATCGACGACCTGCGCGGGCAACTGAACCACCTGGACACGGGCGCCTCACTCACCGGCGAACCGGTCAGTGCCAACGCCTACCTCGGCGGTTGGGGCATCGCCGCAGCGCTGGAGGCCGGCGCCGATGTGGTCGTCTGCGGCCGGGTCACCGACGCGGCCATCGTGGTCGGCCCGGCCGCCTGGTGGCACGGCTGGGCGCGCGACGACTGGAATGCGCTCGCGGGCGCGGTCGTGGCCGGGCACGTCATCGAGTGCGGCACGCAGGCGACGGGCGGCAACTACTCGTGGTTCGAGGAGATCCCCGACCCCACGTTGCCGCTCGGCT
>JBAVTH010000364.1:0-2803 GCA_049696035.1 Ilumatobacteraceae bacterium | reverse complement strand
ACGCTGCAGATCCAGGCTCGCGCGCTCGGCGATCCAACTCGTCACGAACTCTTCCGGTACATCGCCGACGCGGCGCGGCCCGTCGAGGTTGCCGAGCTCACCGAGCATCTCGGTCTTCACCACAATGCCATCCGGCAGCATCTCGCCAAGCTCGTCGAGGCCGGCCTCGTCGTCGAGTCGACCGCGCCCTCGGTCGGACGGGGTCGCCCCCGACTGCGCTACACGGTCGACGCATCGGCCGACAGTCGGTGGGGGGTGGCCGGGCCGTACGAGCGACTGAGCCTGATGTTGACCGAGATCATCCGCACCGGGGAGTCGGCGGTCGAAGTCGGTCGTCGTGCCGGTCGACGCGGTCGACTCGGATCGAGTGATGTTGCCGATCCGGTCGCACGGTTGGTCGAGCAGATGGCCCAGCACGGTTTCCAGCCCGTCGCCGAACAACGCGGCGATCAGGTCGACATCACGTTGGGAGTGTGTCCGTTCGAGACAACGGCGCTCGTCGATCCCGACACGGTCTGCGGGCTGCATCTCGGTATCGCGTTCGGTGCTGCCGACTCACTCGTCGGTCTCGTGATCGACGAACTCATCCCAAGGGACCCGCGTCGAGGGCAATGCCGCCTGCGTTGTCACGTCGAGCGTTGAGCCCGCCGTGGACCAACGAGGAGCTCATTCGACTTCGATGAAGATGCATTCGCCGGGGCATTCCTCGGCGGCCTCGATCACGCGGTCCATGCCGTTGTCTGGAATCCGTGCCATGCCATCGGACCCGGCAGGGTTCGACGTGCCGTCGAAGAGCGTTTCGGTGCCGAAGTTCGCTGCTGATTCTTTGACGTAGAAGAGCCCGTCATCCTGACCGAAGAACACGTCTGGGGCGATCTCCGCGCACAGGCCGTCCCCGGTGCAGAGGTCCTGATCGATCCACACCTTCATTCGACGCCTCCCGGCAGTTCACTCGCCGACGATTATATACAGTGATTGGTAGAAATAAACCGGGGCATGGAGTAGCTTGTAGGTGTGGACGCGAAGCACGCGATCGATCTCGACCAGGTACGAAGCACGTACCTGGTCGCGCGGCACGGACCGGGTGGAAGCCCGCCCCGCCAGCTCGCTGACGCGACATTGACCGATCCGCCCAGCCGGGCGGCTCGATTCCTGAAAGAAGGCGACCATGCAGACAACACTGCGAATTGCCGGGGCCAACTGCTCGATCTGCTTCAACGAGGCGCTCGATGGCCTCGGCCGTATCGACGGGGTCAGCGCGGTCCACGGATCGATCGGTGAATCGTGCATCGAGATCGACCACGACGACGCCGCGCTCGACGTGATCACCGCGACCATCCGCGACCATCTGCACGGCATCGAGATGTTCTCCAACGAGATCCGGATGGTGCCCCTCGAACCGGTCGCCCTCTCGGCGCCATGCATCCACCAGCGAGTCGCCCACCAGGCGGCTTGCGACACGCCACCTGCGAGGTCCGACATGAACACCATCAACCCATCGATGACACTCGGCGAGATCGTCACCCTCCACCCATCACTGGCCACCGACCTGGAACGGCGCGGTCTGGACTACTGCTGCCACGGAGCCCGGACCCTCGCCGCTGCAGCCGTCGAGATCGGCGCGGACCCACAGGCCGTCGCCGACGAACTGTCGGCCGTCCGCGTCGATGAACCGGCCGCAGCATGGGCGTCGCTCGGGCCGGCTGATCTGGTCGATCACATCGAATCCGTCCACCACCGCTACCTGTGGTCCGAGCTCTCGCGCATCAGCGCACTGGTCGACAAGATCGTCAACGTGCACGGCGATCGGCACCATGAGCTCGCGGAGGTCCAACGGCTCTTCGCCGAGCTGCGCGCCGATTTCGAACCGCATCTGATCCGGGAGGAACAGGTGCTGTTCCCGATGATCCGGCACCTGTCTGCGCCGGCGGATCAGTCCTCACCCGACATCGAACAGCTGGCGGAGCAGATCGAGGTGCTCGCGAGCGAGCACGAGACGGTCGGTGCACTCCTCGAGGAGCTGCGACGCGTGACCGGTGGCTTCGTCACACCTGCGGATGGATGCGCCTCATACGCGGCGTGCTATCGGGCCCTCGCCGACCTCGAGGCTGATACGCATCTCCATGTGCACAAGGAGAACAACGTGCTGTTCCCTGCAGCCCGGGCCCTGCTCGTGGAGCGCCTCGCGGCAAGCGTTGGCGCGGTCCAGCGATGACCGACTACGTCATCCCCGACCCCGAGCCCAAAGAGATCGACGAGAAGCTCTCGCTCGAGCTGCGCTACCTCGCACAGAATGCCGTGCTGAAGGGAAAGCCTTCGGGCGCTGAGAAATGCGAGAACTGCGTCTACTACCTGGAGAACACGGCCGACCTCTCGTACTGCTGGCACCCGAAGCTCCGCATCCTCGTTGGAGCGCAGTGGTGGTGTCAGTGGTGGGAGGAGCTCGGCGAAGCGCAGTGACGGCCGCGCAGCGCCGGTCCGTCGACGCGCGTCGAGGCTGCGCGGGGATGATGTGAGATCAGTGTCGCGTCCACGCGAGTGTGGTGCCGATCGGGATGCTCACGAGGAGCACGATCAGCAACGCCCGGTACAGCACGAGGAGTAACCTTCGTCCACCGGTTCCCCGAACGGCGAACGTGGACATCCCGAGAGCGGCTACCAACAGTGCGCTACCGATGGACACGGCGATCGGAGCCGAGAGCAGTGTTCCGACGATCACGGCCAGGCAGCCCGCGTTCCACAACGCACATTCCACAGCGGCGAAGCCGATGCCCGGAGTGACGGGGGCGAGTTGTGCCTGGCC
>JBAVTH010000363.1:0-2745 GCA_049696035.1 Ilumatobacteraceae bacterium | reverse complement strand
ACGTACTCCACATAGCCTTGGCGGCGCTTGACGAGCGACTTCTCCAGCAGGGTCACGCCGCTGACCCGGCGGAGCAGGATGGTCATCACGAGCGCACCGAGCAGGCCCCAACGGCCGATGGTGGTCTCGGCGGCGACGAGGGCGATGCCCCACCACACGCAGGCGTCGCCGAAGTAGTTGGGGTGGCGGGTGTACCGCCAGAGACCCTTGTCCATGACGATGCCGGCGTTGGCGGGGTTCTTCTTGAAGCGGGCCAGTTGGGCGTCGCCGACGACTTCGAAGAAGAGACCGATCAGCCAGACAGCGACACCGAGCCAGGCGAGGATGCCCAGCGCGGGGGTGGGCCGGGTCTGACCCAGCTGCACCGGCAGCGACACGAGGAACATCAGCACGCCCTGCGTGCCGAACACCGTGCCCAGTGAGATCAGCGGGAACCTTGGGCCCCAACGCTTGCGCATGGCCCGGTAGCGGTAGTCCTCAGCCTTGCCGTGGTTGCGCCAGAACAGGGAGCCGGCCAGGCGCAGGCCCCACACGGTGGTCATCGCGACGAGGAGGTTCTGTCGCGCCGCCAGCCCGTCGTCGCCGGTGAGACGCACCGCCCATGCGACGCAGACGAAGCCGAAGCCCCACACGATGTCGACGATGGAGGCGTTCTTCAGCAGCAGGCTGACCATCCATGTGCTGATCATCAGCACCACGATGGTGAGCGCCGCGGAGGTGAGCGCTGTGGACACGGCGGAGGCGATCATTCGGTTCCTTCGGGGGAGAGCAGGGCATGGACGGCCCGGTCGGACTGTAACCACTGGTCGTCGAGCCACCGAGTGAAGGCGTCGCCCGTGGGAACATCGGCTCGCGGGATGCGGCGGGCGTGGAACTGCACGGGCACGGGCGTGCGGGCAAGGTGACGCAAGATGCCCGCGAACGTGTCGAGGCCGTCGAAGCCGACGTGCCAGGCGACGATCACGTCTGCTTGAGGGCAGCCCTCGAGGAGCGCCTGAGAGCCCGCCGGCCGGGGAGGCAACAGGTGCTGCAGGTGGGCCATGCGTTCGGCGCGGGCAGGGTCGCGTTCACGGATCCTCTCCAAGGCCCGCTCGCGCTTCTTCGGTGCCGAGCGTGTGCCTTCCGGGAAGATGATCGCCACCTGGTCACCGGTGAGCCCGGCGGACAGAGTGCGCAAGGCATCCAGTTCCGCGGTGGAGTCCGCCGCCTGTCGGTCGAGGAAGTGGTTCGGCAGCCGATTGCCGACGATGTCGAGGCACGGGTCGCTGAGCAGCTCCTTCTTGAGGACGTAGCGCGGGTTCATGCGTGCGGTGGAGGTGACGACCCATGCGCTGAGCAGGGAGTCGGCAAGGCTGGCGTGGCGGCAGAGCATGATCGCCGGGCCGGGTGCGAGGCAACTCGCGTCGGCGGCCTCGACGCGGATCCCGGTGGTGAGCTGCAAGGCGCCCATCAGACGGTTGGCCCACCACCGCTGCAGAGCGAAGTGCAGGTGTTCGTTGCGTCGTCGGCCGGTGAGCCACAGTCCGGCAGCGCAGGCGACGCCGACGATCTCCAGCCATGTCCAGCACGCAGCGAACCACAGCAGGCGCGCGGTGGGCAGCCGTGTCCGGCCGCGCGCCAGATCCGCCGCGATGGCAATTGGAAGCCAGAACGGGGCGAGCGCGACCAGCAAGACGGCAGCGAGCGCCAACGAGGAAACGCTCACGGCTCGTCGCTGCAGGGCACTCACAGCGCCGAACCATAGCCACGTGGAAAAACCCGTGCGTTGACGAGATCGGAACTCGTTCGAGTGTCGTGAGTCAGGTGTTGAACTCGGCGACCAGTGGGGCGTAGCGATCCATGGCCGCGAAGGCAGCGTCGCGGTCCAGCGGCGGCAGGCCGAGGGCGACGAACGAAGCGCCGATGTCGCGCAGGTGCGCCAGGTGGGCGGCCTCGGCCTTCGCGCCGAACACACCGAGCTGCAGGGTTGCGGGGTCGCGGCCGGCCTCGGTGGCTGCTTGCTGCAGTTCGACCCACTTGTCGTCGACGGGGAAGCGGCCTTCGATGGGCATCCAGGCATCGCCGTACTCGACGATGTGGCGGAAGTGCAGCGGCGTGGGTGAGGCACCGATGATGATCGGCGGGTGTGGCGCCTGCACCGGCTTGGGCCAGCTCCAGCTCTTGTCGAAGTTCACGAACTCGCCGTGGAACTCGGCCTCGTCCTTCGTCCACAGTTCCTTCATCGCCAGCACCTTCTCGCGCACCAGCTTGCGGCGGGTCTTCGGGTCGACGCCGTGGTGCTCCATCTCCTCGTGGTTCCAGCCGTAACCGACACCGAACAGCACGCGGCCGTTGGAGATCATGTCGAGCGAAGCGATCTCCTTCGCCAGCCAGATCGGGTCGCGTTGGGCGACGAGCGTGATGCCGGTGCCCAGCTTGATCCGCTCGGTGGCGCCGGCAATGGCCGCAAGCGCGATGAACTGGTCGTGGGTGCGCCAGTACTCCTCGGGCAGCGGTGGAGCGCCTTCGCGACCGCCCCACGGGCTGCGGCGGCTGGTGGGGATGTGCGAGTGCTCGGGGAACCAGAGTGCGTCGAAGCCGCGTGCCTCGGCTTCGCGCCCGAGCTCGATGGGCTGGATGCCCTTGTCCGTGGGGAAGATGATCAGGCCGACGCGCATGGGCCGAGAGTACCGCGGCCGTCGCCGTTCGGTGGCCGACCGTCAGTCGCCGGTGACGCCGTCGATGCGCTCGCGGAGCAGGTCGAGG
>JBAVTH010000362.1:0-8768 GCA_049696035.1 Ilumatobacteraceae bacterium | reverse complement strand
TGCTGTTCAGCGAGGTCCGGCAGGCAGTCTCCACGACGGCGACGCGGGAGACGGTCGCCGTCGAGATCGTGCGCACTCTGGTCGGCAGCATCGGGCTCATCGCGTCGGTCCCGATCGCCACCGGGCTCGCGGCCGCGCTGCTGACGCGTGGCGATCAGCCGGCGGCCACTGCGCCGGGCTCGCGTTCGGCCGACCCGTCGGAGACCGACGAGGCGGATGCGGGGGCGGCCGGCGAAGCGACCCGGAGGAACAGCCAGAGCACCGGAACGGCGTAGGCGAAGTAGGCGAGCACGCGGATGCGCTCGGGGTCGGCCGCCCAACCGAACAAGCCCTTCAGGAAGTCGTGCAGAGTGCCGCTGGCGAGCGGGCCGGACGTGATCTCCCACATCGGGCGGACGAGCCACCCGTCCTCGAAGCCGAGCAACTCGCGGAACTCGTGGAACGCCTTGCCCACGAGCCCGGCCGCGAACAGGATGAGCACGATGCCCGTGTAGCGGAAGAACTTCTGCAGGTCGATGCGCGACCCGCCGACGTAGACGAGGTACCCGGCCAACGCGCTGAGCGCGAGGCCGAGCAGGCCGCCGAGCACCACCTGCGCGCCCGAGGAGCTGCCCGTCTCGGCGCCCAGCAGGAACAGCACGGTCTCGAAACCCTCGCGAGCCACACCGATGAACGCGACCACGCTCAGAGCGGCTGCGGTCTGCGCGCCGTCGACCCGTGCGCGCAGGTGGCCCCCCATGCTGCGGGCATTCTTGTGCATCCACAGGATCATGTAGGTGAGCACGAGTGCGGCGCAGAGGGCGAGGGTGCCTTCGACCGCTTGCTCGGCCTTGCCGGTGAGCTCGTCGGTGACTGCGTGCACCGCGACGCCGGCGATCAGGCAGACGACGGCGGCGACTCCGGCGCCGAGCCAGACCGAACGCAGCTGCGCGCGCCGATCTGTCTTGACCAGGTACCCGACGAGGATGGCCAGGACGATCGCGATCTCGAGGCCTTCGCGCAGTGTGATGAGGAATGCTGCTCCCATGCCCGAATGTTAGGCATGCCGAACATTGTGACGCAACCCGGTCGGTGAAGTCAGCGCGTGCCCCACACGAAGCGATGGGTGTGGATGCCGAAGTAGGTGAAGCTCTCCACGCTGCGCACGTCGGGGATGGCGCGCACTTCGTCGTCGATGACCTCGAGCAGACGAGCCGAGTCCTCGCAGAGCACTTCCACCAGCAGATCGAAGGAACCGGAGGTGAACACGACGTAGATGACGCCGTTGATGTCGGCGATGCGGTCGGCAACGGCGCGCACGTTGCGCTCGACCCTCACCCCCAACGCTGCCATCACGGGGTAGCCCAGTGCCAACGGGTCGGTGACGCCGACCACCTGCACGACGCCCGAGTCGAGCAGCCGCTGCACACGCAACCGGGTGGCGGCAGGCGACAGCCCGACCAGTTCGGCGAGATCCGCGTAGGTCGCGCGCCCATCGCGCTGGAGTGCGTCGATGAGCCGGCGGTCGATGTCGTCGAGGGGGAGCTGCGAGCTCATCTGACGGGTCACGGGAGTCAGGGTACGGCGACCGATGTGGTGGTGAAGGCATTCACGTCGACGAGCCCACGATCGGTGATGCGCAGGTCGGGTAGTACGGACAGGCCGAGGAAGCTGAGTGCCATGAACGGTGCCGGCAGCGTGACACCGATGGCGGCTGCTGCGTGCACGACCGCTTCCAGCCCGTCGGCCACCTCGTCGAGCGGCCGATCGCTCATCAACCCGCCCAGGGGCAGCGCCAGCTCGGCGACGACGCGGCCCTGCGCCACCACGACCTGGCCACCGCCGAGCTCGGCAAGACGGGCGACGGCGACGGCCATGTCGGCGGGGCCGCCACCATCGCGAGCGCCGACGACCATGACGTTGTGGGCGTCGTGGGCGACGGTGGACGCGATGGCGCCACTGTGCAGGCCGAAACCGGAGACGAAACCGAGACCGATCCGTCCGCTGGCGGCATGACGTTCGAGCACCGCGATGCGGGCGACGTCGTTCGCTGGGTCGCGCAGGTCGACGATGCGGCTGGTGGTTCGGATGGAGCGCGGGAGCACACCGATCACGCGCGCCCGCCCGGAGGGTGGATCGGCGAGGTCGAGTTCGGCCGGGCTGGGCAGGTGATGCAGATGCATCGAGTCGAAGTACATCGCCGGCGGCGCCGAGTGCGGCACGACGTGCTCCACGACGTGCCCTGCACGAGCGACGAGCGCGCCCTTCTGGAACACCATCGCCGGCTTCCACGACCCGAGCTCGTCGAACACGCACACGTCGGCCTGGAAGCCTGGGCCGAGCGAGCCGAGGTGGAAGAAGTTGTGGTAGGTGGCCGGATGGAACGTGGCCATCAGCAACGCGTCGCTCTCCGAAAGGCCGGCCGCCACGGCGAGCTGCGCGCAGTAGTTGACGTGCCCGTGCCGGCGTAGCACGTCGGGCTCGCGGTCGTCGGTGCAGAAGGCGGTGCATGCCGAGCCGTGCTGCAGCACGGAGGGCAGCAAGGTGACGAGGTCCTGACTGGCCGAGCCGTGGCGAAGGAAGACCCACATGCTCTTCTGCCGCTTCTCGTGGGCCTCGGCGAGCTCAGCGCTCTCGTGATCCGACTCGACCCCGGCGGCGAGATACGCGTCGAGCGCGCGTCCGGTGAGGCCGGGAGCATGGCCGTCCACGCGTCGCCACCCGGCGGCGGCGATGATCTCGCGGATGGCGGGGTCGCCACCGATCACACCCGGGAAGTTCATCACTTCGGCCACGCCGATCGCTCCGTGCTGCTCGATCAGCCGGCGTACATCGGTGGCCGTGAACGCCGCTGCCGAGCTCTCGAACTTCGACGCCGGCACGCAGCTCGACGCCGCCACTCCGAACGTGAACGGCATGTCGGCGGCTGCGTCGATGAGCGCCAGCACGCCGGGCATGCCGAGCACGTTGGCGATCTCGTGCGGGTCGCAGGCGACAGCGGTGGTGCCCCACGGCAGCACGCCCCGTACGAAGCGGTCGATCCAGAGCTTGGTGGACTCGAGGTGCATGTGGGCGTCGATGAAGCCGGCGGTGAGGGCTGCGCCGTCGACGTCGAGCGTCTCGCGGGCCTCGCGTGCGCCCCACCCGACGACGACACCATCGGCGATCGCGAGGTCGGTGGCGACCCACTCGCGCGTGGCCGGTGCGAACACCCTGCCACCGCGCAGCAGCAGATCTGCCGGCTCGTCGCCGCGGGCGGCTGCCAGCGCTCGAGAGGACACAGGGGGCCTCGCCATCGATGCTCAACCTACCTCCCACGCTGCTCGCGGCGTGGCGGGCTTGGAGATGGGGTGCCGGACTGAACCTATACTCGGGATCGGCACCGGAGATCGGTGCCATGTGGGGAGGAGAACCCTATGAAGCGCACCCTATTGGTCGCGTTGCTCGCCGGTTCGCTGCTGGCTGCAGCATGCGGTGACGACGCCAAGGACAGCTCGAACAGCACAGCCGGCTCGACCGGTTCAGCGGGTTCGGCCGATGCTGTGAAGGCTGCTTGGATCTATGTCGGGCCAACCAACGACGGTGGCTGGACCACCGCTCATGACAACGGTCGCAAGGCCGTCGAAGCGGCGTTGGGCGACAAGGTCATCACCACCTTCAAGGAGAACGTGCCGGAAGGCCCGGAGGTCGCGCAAGCGATCGACGATCTCGTCAAGGACGGCAACAAGATCATCTTCGCCACGTCCTTCGGGTTCGGCGATGCCATGCTCGCCGCTGCGGCGAAGTACCCCGAGGTCAAGTTCGAGCATGCCACCGGCATCCCGAACGACGTTCCCAACTTCTCGACCTACTTCGGTGCCGGTGAGCAGAGCCTCTACCTCGCCGGCATGGCCGCCGGCACGGTGACCACCAGCAACGTCATCGGCTTCGTCGCCCCGTTCCCGATCCCCGAGGTGGTGCGTCACATCGACGCCTACGCCCTCGGTGTCCGCTCGGTGAACCCCGACGCAACGGTGAAGGTCGTCTGGATCAACTCGTGGTTCGACCCGGCCAAGGAGCGCCAGGCCGCCGAGTCGCTCATCGCCGACGGCGCCGACGTCATCGCCTCCGGCGGCGACAGCCCGGCCCCCGGTGATGCCGCCAAGGCCGCCGGTGTGGCATGGACCGGTTACGACTCCGACCAGAGTGCGAACTACCCGGAGGTGTGGCTGACCGCCGCCATCTACGACTGGGGCCCGTACTACACCAAGGAAGTCCAGGGCGTCATCGACGGCACGTGGGCGAAGGGCGACTACTACGGCAGCATCGCCGACGGCTTCACCACCATCGCCCCCTACGGCTCGCGAGTGGATGCCGCGACGCAGGCACTGATCGAGGCCAAGAAGGCCGAGATCGCCGCCGGCACGTTCGACATCTTCGCCGGCCCGATCAAGGATCAGTCGGGAACCGAGAAGGTGGCGGCCGGTGCGTCGCTGCCCTTCGGTGACCAGATGTCGATCCAGTGGTTCGTCGAGGGTGTCGAAGGCGAGATTCCGAGCTGACCAACTCGTGCAGCGGCCGACGCGATGGGGTGCGCCGGCCGCTGCACGAACGGTTTGCACCACCGATCGCCGGTGATGGCCGGCGACCGATCTGCATCACCAACGAGGGGCCGCCCCGATGAGCGTCGAAGAACCGAGCACGCCTGACATCGACGCACCATTGGCTGTTGCCATGGCTGGCATCACCAAGCGCTTCCCGGGTGTGCTGGCGAACGACGACGTGCACTTCGAGGTGCGTGCCGGCGAGGTGCACGCATTGCTCGGCGAGAACGGCGCCGGCAAGTCCACGCTCTCCAACGTGCTCAGCGGCCTCTACCGTCCCGACGCGGGCACCGTTCACATCAATGGCGAGCTGGTGAACCTGGTTTCGCCCCGCGAAGCGATCGCCCACGGGATCGGCATGGTGCACCAGCACTTCCGGCTGGTGCCGACTTTCACCGTTGCAGAGAACATCGTGCTCGGCGAGGCGCGCCCTTTCCGGCGCAGGGAGACCGAGGCTCGGATCGCTGCCCTCGGCGAACAGTTCGGCATGCCGGTCGACCCGTCGGCGAAGGTGTGGCAGCTGTCCGTGGGCGAGCAGCAGCGAGTCGAGATCCTCAAGGCCCTCGAGCGCGACGCAAAGGTGTTGGTGCTCGACGAGCCCACGGCCGTGCTCACCCCGCAGGAGGCCGAGACCCTCTTCTCGACGCTGCGCTCGATGGTCGAGGCCGGGCGTTCCGTCGTGTTCATCTCGCACAAGCTCGACGAGGTCATGGCCGTGTCCGACCGGGTGACCGTGCTGCGCGACGGCCGCAACGTCGGCACGGTCGAGGCGGCTGCGACGACCGTACGGGAGCTCGCCCACCTGATGGTGGGGCGCGACGTCGTGTTCAACGCCGACGATCACACCAACCGCCCAGTGGTCGACCTCGACCGGGTGGTGCTCAGCGCCGTCGATCTGCACGCCGACGACTCGCGCGGCCGACCGGCCGTACGCGGGGTTGATCTCGAGGTGCACGCCGGCGAGATCGTCGCCGTGTGCGGCGTGTCGGGCAACGGCCAGCGCGAGCTGGCGGAAGCGATCTGCGGCACCAGACCGCGCACGAAGGGCGAGGTGCGCGTCGACGGCAAGGCCACCTCCGGGCACGACCCACGGGTGGCGATCTCGATGGGCGTGGCGCACATCCCGGAGGATCGCCTGCACACCGGCTTGGCCGCCTCGGCATCCGTGGAGCACAACTTGGTGCTCAAGTCGTATCGCAACAAGCCGGTGTCGAACGGTCCGTTCCTGAACCATCGCGAGATACGGCGCAACGCCATCGATCTCATCGAACGATTCGGCATCAAAACGCCGGGGCCCGACACCCCTACTCGGCTGCTGTCCGGCGGCAACGTGCAGAAGGTGCTGCTCGCACGCGAGCTGGGCAGCGACCCGCAGGTGCTCGTGGCCGCCGCTCCCACGCGCGGGCTCGACGTCGGTGCGATCGAGACCGTGCGCGGCTTGCTGCTCGACGCGGCTCGCCGCGGCATGGGCGTGCTGCTGATCACCGAGGACCTGGAGGAGGCGATCAGCTTGTCGGATCGGATCGTCGTCATGTTCGACGGCAAGCTGGCCGGAACGGTTGCCCGTGGAACGTTCGACGTGACCGAGATCGGTCTGCTGATGGGAGGCAACCGATGATGATCCGCCTCGAACGAAGGGCGTCATCGCCGAAGTGGCTCGGGTGGGTGATCCCGATCGCTTCCATCGCCGCCGCGCTCGTGGCCGGTGGCCTGCTCATCCTGATCAGCGGCAACGATCCGTTCACCACCTACTCGCGCATCGCCGACCGCGCGTTCCTGTCCACCGACTCGTTCTCGGCCACGCTCATCGCGGCCACCCCGTTGCTGTTCACCGGCCTCGCCGCGGCCGCTGCCTTTCGGATGGGTGTGTTCAACATCGGTGGTCAGGGTCAGTTCGTCATCGGGACGGTCGCCGCAGCCGGTGTGGGCCTGGCGTGGGGCGACTCGTTGGGCAAGGGCGTCATCCCGCTCATGGTCCTCGCCGGTGTGCTCGGTGGTGCGGCCTGGGCGGCGATCGCCGGAGCGCTGCGTGCCTGGCTGAACACCAACGAGATCATCACCACGTTGATGCTCAACTACGTCGCTGCCAACTTCGCCTCCTGGCTGATCTTCAACTCCCGCTCGTACTGGCGCCTCCTCACCGGCGCCGGCCTGCAGTTCCCGCAGGGCAAGCGGCTGCCGGAAGCGTCCGACTGGCCGGCGCTCGACGTCGGCTCCCTCGTCGTGCCGTTCGGTCTGCTGCTCGGCACGGTCGTCGCCGTCGGCATCTGGGTGCTGTTCAAGCACACTCGCTTCGGGTTCGAGGTGTCCATCATCGCCGACTCGCCACCCGCCGCCGCCTACGCCGGCATGCGCACGAAGCGCAAGGTGCTCGCCGTCATCGCCCTGTCGGGCGGCCTCGCCGGGCTGGGCGGCGCGAGCGACGTTGGCGACTTCCGCCACATCCTCGACCCGAAGGGCCTGGGGCAATCGGGCTACGGGTACGCGGGCATCGTGATCGCTGCGCTGGCCAGGCTGAACCCGATCGCCGTCGTCTTCGTGGCGGTGCTGATGGGTGGCCTCAACAACGCCGGCCGCTCACTGCAGGGCCCCGACTTCCCTGCGGGTCTGGTGGGCACGTTGCAGGGAATGGTGCTGTTCTTCGCGCTCGGCGGCGAGATCCTCGCCCGCTACAGCGTCCGCCGTCAAGCGCACGCCGAGCGGCCTGCTACCCCCACGCAGGGGGCGTCGGCGTGAACTCCAACCTCTTCATCGTGATCGCGGTGTCGTCGATCTACTACGGCACGCCGCTGCTGTTCAGCGCGCTGGGCGGTGTGCTCACCGAGCGATCCGGCGTGCTCAACCTGGGTGTCGAAGGGATGATGCTGCTCGGTGCGGTCTGCGCCTCGTGGACGTCGTCGCGCGTCGACGGTCCCGCATGGATGGTGCTGTCGTTGGCGCTGCTGGCGGGCATCGGCGCCGGCATGCTCGGGGCGCTCATCCACGCCTTCGCAGTGATCACGCTGCGGGTCAACCAGACGGTGTCGGGGCTGGCGCTCACGATCCTCGCCGGAGGCGCCGGGCTCTCGTCGTACCTGGCCAGCGTCTGGGATCTGCGCGACCCGGTGAAGCACCAGTTCGCGAAGCTCAACGTGTTCGGCCTCAAGGACGTGCCCATCCTCGGGCCACTCCTGTTCAACCACACCCTCCTCACCTACCTCTCGTGGGTGCTGGTGGTGGTCATCTCCTGGTACCTGTTCCGCACGCGGGCGGGGCTCGAGCTCCGGGCGGTGGGCGAGTCGCCGCAGACGGCCGATGCCGTTGGCATCAACGTCGTGCGCACCCGCTACATCCACACGCTGCTCGGTGGCGCCCTTGCGGGCATCGGTGGTGTGTGCTTCTCGCTCTCGATCGTCCCCACCTGGCAGGACGGGATGACAGCCGGTCGCGGCTGGATCGCGATCGCCCTGGTGATCTTCGGCTTCTGGCGCCCCGACCTCACCATGGTCGGCGCCTACGTGTTCGGAGCGTTTTCCAGCCTCAGCCTCACCCTGCAAGCACGTGGCGTCAAGGTGGCCCCGCAGCTGCTCGACACCCTGCCCTACGTGATGACGATCGTGGTCCTGGTGGCTGTGTCGGGTGGTTGGGCGAAGCGGCACCTCGGAGCACCCGCCGCACTGGGCATCCCCTACGAGCGCGAAGAGCGGTGATCTCACGACACCCGTGCGCGCGGCGCGAGCCGGGCTCGGTCAGCTGATGCCTGCCGACAGCCCGAAGTCGGCGGAGATGTTGGCCCCGGTGATCGGCGCCGCGGCCGGTTGGGCGAGGAACCAGATCAGCTCGGCGATCTCGTCGGGCCGGATGAAGCGGGATCGCCTGCCCTGCGGATAGCCGGCCAGCAGGCGGTCGAGGTATGCCTGCTGAGCATCGGGGGCGAAGACCGCGGCCTGGCCGCGCAGCATCGGCGAGTCGACATCGCCGGGGCACACGGCGTTGACGCGGATGCCCTGCGGTGCCAGTTCGAGGGCGAGCGCCTTGGTGAGGATGGACACGCCGCCCTTCGATGCGCAGTAGACGGCCGCGCCGGCGTTGCCCTGGAGCCCGGCATCGCTGGACAGGTTGACCACGCATCCGCCCGTGGCGGCGAGGTGGACGATGGCTGCGGAGGTGACGAAGTAGAGCGCCTTCAGGTTCACACCCAGTACACGATCCCACTCTTCCTCGGTG
>JBAVTH010000361.1:0-6474 GCA_049696035.1 Ilumatobacteraceae bacterium | reverse complement strand
GGAGGTACGGCCGAACAACCCCAGCGACGCGAACCGACCCATGCGGACGACTTCGATCGCGCGGATCGGCACCACGAACCGCGCCGTGTGTGCCTGCCCGAGGTAGGCGATGCGCTTGGGACGCGAGCCTGGCTCGCCACCCAGCACGTGCAGCGCCCCGCTCACCGGCGGGATGAGACCGAGCAGCGTCTTCAGCAACGTCGACTTGCCCGAGCCGTTGGTGCCGACCAGCGCCAGCGACTCACCGGGCCGCAACGACAGGGTGATCCCGCCGACGACCGTTTCGGCCCCGTAGCCGACGCTGAGGTCGGTTGCCTCGACGACCCCGGCGGCGGTCATGCGGTCACCGCGCTGCCTGCTCTGCGAGCGCCGACGGCTTCGCGGGCGAGCTGGACGGCGAGCACGACGAAGAACGCGCAGACCGTCACGAACACCACCGTCGCGCCGGCGGAGAAGTCGTAGTGGTAGCTGAGCAGCAGCCCCAGGTACACGGAGAAGGCGCCGATGCCGATCGCCCAGGCGATCATCGCCCAGATGCGTCGGGCGAGCAACGCGCCGGCACTGGCCGGCGCGATGAGCATGCCGAACACGAGCAGCGTGCCCACGGCCTGGAAGCTGACCACCACCGTCGTGGCCACCATCACCAGCATGATCGCGTGGTAGCGGCGAGCAGGGAACCCGGAGACGTCGGCCTGCTCGGGGTCGAAGCACAGCAGCAGGAAGGGCCGGTACAGCATCGCGACGCAGGCCGCGATCACCACCGCCGCCACGGCAAGCAGCACGATGTTGCTCGAACGGATGCCGAGGATCTCACCGAAGAGGATGCGCACGATGTCGCCGTTGAACGAGTCGGTGCGCGACACCATGATCACACCGAGCGCGAGCATCCCCACGAACAACAGCCCGATCGCAGTGTCGGAGGAGAGGCCGGAGCGGTTGGTGACGAAGGTGACCCCGACGATCATCACCGCCGAGCCGACGGCAGCCCCCAACATGCCGGGAACACCCAGCAGCAGCGCGCCGGCGACACCTGGCAGCACGCCGTGAGCCAGGGCATCACCGATGAACGCGAGCCCGCGCAGCACCACGAACGTGCCCGCCACCGCGCACAGCACGGAGACCAGGATGCCCGCGAGCAGTGCGTCGCGCATGAACTCGTTGTTCGAGAAGGGCGAGATCAACCACGTCGACATAGCGGAACCGACAGCCTAGGCAAGCGCCTCGGCCACCTTCCTCGCGTTCTCGGTGAGGAACGTGGCATACGTGCCGTCTTCGGGCAGGTTGTGCGAAGCGAGCTCGACCACCTGCACTCCGGTCTCCTCCCCGATCGCCTCGGCCACCTGCGTCGGCGTGCCGACCTCGGTGAAGATGGCCTTCACGTGCTGCGCCTCGACGGCGTCCGCCAGCACCGAGAGCTGTTCGGCCGACACTCCCGCCTGCGTGGTGAGGCTCGGGATGATCGCGCCGACCAGCCGCAGCCCGTACCGCGCGGCGAAGTAGCCCATCGACTCGTGTCCGGTCACCAGCGTGCGGTTGGCCTCCGGCACCGTCGTCAGAATGGCGGCTACCTGAGAGTCGAGCTCGTCGAGCCCGGCAACGACCGACGCGACGCCGTCAGCGGCATCGATCCCCTGCGCCGTCAACTCCTCGCCCAGCGCCTCCATCACGTCTTTCAACGTCAGCGGGTCCATCCACAGGTGAGGGTCCTGCGCTCCGGTCGCCTGATCTGCATCGCCACCCGGCAGCCCTTCGCCCTCGCCGACGATGCGCACGGTGATGTGGTCGGAGGCGGTGAACGTGGGCACCCCATCGTCCTGCGCCCGGTCGAGCACGTCCTGGATGCCCCCTTCCAGATCGAGGCCGTTGCGCACGATCAGGTCGGCGTTGTTCAGCCGTTCGATGTCCTTTGCCGATGGCTCCCACTCGTGAGGGTCGGAGCCGTTCGGGATGAGCACGACCACCTGTGCGAGATCGCCCACCGCCTCGCGCACCAATGACCCGAGCACCGAGTAGGTCACCACGATCATCGTCCTGCCGTCGCTGCTCGACGACTGGCCGCTGTCGCTGCAGCCGACGAGCGCCGGCACCGTCGCCACCAGCGCGACGAGGGCACCGGCGACCCGGCGCACCTTTCCCGCCGGCCAGGTCTCGTTCGGAATAGGAAGCATTCCCGACAAAGTACCACGCCACGACAGGAATCGTTCCTATCGAGATGGCCCAACGAGCCCCGAGATGGCTGCGATTCCTATCGGTTCCTGTTCCGGGTACGCTGCCGACGTGGACGCGACCTTCATCGACCGGGCACAGGTGCACGATGCAGCAGCCTCGCTCCTGCGCGGTGCCGATCAGCTGTACACCTCGGGCCGGCGAGAACTGGTGGAGCTCCTCGCGTCGACCGGTCGACCGGTCACCATCGCTGATCTGCTGGTGGCCCGCCCGAAGCTCACCCAGAGCTCTGTGTATCGCAACCTGGGGATGCTGGAGGAGGTCGGGGTGGTGCAGAAGGTGGTGAGCAGCGACGACCGCGCCAGGTACGAGCTGGCCGAAGACCTGATGGGCCACCATCACCACCTGATCTGCGTCAGCTGCGGCAAGGTCGACGACTTCGTCGTGTCGCAACGGGCGGAACGCAGCATCGAGACCGTCCTGCAGCAGGCGATCGGCGACACCGGTTTTCGGGCATCAGGTCATCGGCTCGACGTGGTGGGTACCTGCGCCGACTGCGCCTGAGAGCGCGTCACTGGGTTGCCGACACGGCACTCGATGCTCCTGCCGACAGTTCATCCAACGGCAACTCCCTGGTTGCCGGGTATCAACGCCAGGCGAGTCGGCGTTCGCGATACTTCGCCACGCATGTTGTACAACGACACACGCGCTGGGGCGGCGGTTGCGGGCACCGTTGCTTCGATCACCCGTGCCACGCCCTGGGAACTGATCGACGAGCTGCCGTTGCGGTTCGATGCCTACCATCCACAAGGAATGGCCCGGGTCGGCTCCACGTGGTGGATCTCGACGGTCGACATCGAAGGCCGGCGCGGCTTCGTCATGGCAGTCGACGAAGCGGGGCGAGAGGTGGAGCGCGTTCCGGTCGGCGACGAGATCCGCTACCACCCCGGTGGCATGGACTTCGACGGGCGGGCGTTCTGGATCGCAAGTGCGGAGTACGTGCCCAACTCGTCGGCCACGATCTACCGGATGGAGCCCGGTGAACTGCCCGAGCGGGCGTTCGACGTCGACGACCACGTCGGCGCGGTGGCCCGATGCGGGTTGGCCGGCGATCTGGTCGGATGGTCGTGGGGCTCGCGGCGCTTCTACCGCTGGTCGGTGGACGGTCACCTGCTCGCGGCACAGGTCAACCCAGGCTTCTTCGTCGACCACCAGGACTGCCAGTGGCTCGACAGTGGTCATCTGCTCTGCGGTGGTGTGGCCGAGGTCGGCCTCGCCTCGGGGCCCGGCTGGCTCGGCGGCATCGGGCTGCTGAACGCGGAGTCCCTCGTGATGGAGCGCGAGGTGCCGTTTCCGCTGTACCAGGCCACCTCGGGTCGCGTGGGCACGCACAACCCCATCTGGTCGGAGATCCGCGATGGCCGGCTGGTGGTGCACCTGCTGCCCGACGACGGGCACGGCACCATCCTCTCCTACGCGGCGCCCCTGCTCGGTCGATCGAGCTGAAGCCCCGTCGTCGGCGCGCGCTCGTCGACCACCTCCTCGTAGAGCCGTTCGAAGGCCTGTGCCGCAGATCGCCAGGAGTACTGCCGGCGAACGAAGCCTGCCGCACGCCGGCCTCGAACCCGACGTTCCTCCGGGCACGAGACGGCCGCGGCAAGCGCCTCAGCCGTCGCCGCCACGTCGTCGGGCGGCACCAGCCATCCCGTGGGCCGTGACGAGTCGACGTTGACGAACGAGAGCGGTCCGCCGGTGTTGGTGGCGATCGGGGGGATCCCGGCCGACATCGCCTCCAGGTAGACGAGGCCGAACGGTTCGTCGACCGCGGGCGCGGCGAACACATCGCTGCAGCGGAGGATGTCCGCCAGATCGGTGTGGTCGCGCCAGCCGATGAAGAACACGCCATCGGCGCCCAGCCGGCACACCGTCTCGTACGGATGCTCGCCCTCCCATTCGCCGGGGAAGCCGCCGACCACCACGAGCACGGAGCGATTGCCCGTGGCAGAGCGCATCGCGTGATGCGCCTCGATCAGCAACTGCAGCCGTTTGAACCGCATGAACCGCCCCGCGAACAGCACCACCGGTACCGGCTTCCCGTCAGGGTCGAGGAAGGCGGCCAGATCATCGGGCTGATACCGGATGGATCCGGCGGCGCCGCCGGGTCGCCAGCCTTGCGGATCGTCGACCAGCCAGTGCCGCCACCGGGCCAGCCGGTCGCCCGGTGGGGAATCGATCGGCGCGAACACTCCCGTGTCGACGCCGTTGGCGATGGTGACGACGCGATCGGCGGCCACGGGCAACAGGTCGAGCGTGAGCTCGCGATCCATCGCCGACACCACCACCGTCCTGTCCGAACCCGCCGCCCACCGGCGCATCCGGGCGACCCACGCGTGGGCGACGCCCGCCGCACCTGTGAGCGTCGTGCCGTCGACCACCGACGCGAGCATCTTCAGTTCCGTGCCGTGCAGGTGGGTGACCACGGGTACTCGCGGCCACAGCGCGTGCACCGCCTGGTGAATCGGGGTGAGGTGGTGGAGATGGACCACCGTCGGTGGAACCCTGGTGTGCTCGGAGAGGAACCTCGCCCAGCTCGTCACCTGCCGGTCGTACGCGGCATCGTCGAGGTGGAGGAACGTGCGGTCGGGGACGCCCGGCTTGTCCTCGTACGAGGCGTGCATCGGCACCTCTGTCGCCATCGGGTCGCCACCGGCAGCCCATGAGAGGGCGGCGGGCGTGTAGTCGAGCGGGGCGCAGCGCACACCGCGGAAGAAGTCTGCGGCATTCGACGTCTCCCCTGCCGCTCCCAGCGACCCGGTGAACAGCGTCGGCGCCCATGGACCGCCGGACAGCGCCCGCGACAGGTAACGCGCCACTTGTGCGCTCCCGCCCCGAGGCGAGAAGTAGAAGCCCATGAACGCGTTCTGACTCATCGGCGACAACATCCGAACACCGTAGGAGCGTCCCGCCGTCGGCGCAAGCGTCGGGTACCGCCAGTCCCTCCCCTCCTCTTCCCACACCGACCTCCGTGTCATCGCCCGACGTCCACGATCGACGTCCGGCGATGACGTGAACGGGGGGCAAGGTGGACGGGGCGGCGCGACCCGTGGTGGACGGCTGGCACACTGGCTGCAACATGGCTGCGCTCGCCGACCTCCTCCCCCCAGCCGGCAGCGATCCCTCGCTGGTGCTCGACGTGTTCGCCGAGTGGGCGGCGGCCGGCGGCAGGCCGTTGTACCCGCATCAGGAGGAGGCCGCGCTCGCCCTGGCGGCCGGCGAACACGTGGTGCTGGCCACACCGACCGGCTCCGGCAAGAGCATGGTGGCCATCGCCGGCATCGCCCTCGCCGTCAACGACGGCCGGCGGGCCGTGTGGACCGCCCCCATCAAGGCCTTGGTCGCCGAGAAGTTCTTCGATCTCGTCGACCTGTTCGGCGCCCAACAGGTGGGCCTCGCCACCGGCGATGCGTCGATCAACTCCGACGCACCCATCCTCGTGTGCACGGCCGAGGTGCTCGCCAACAACGCTCTCGCTCACGGCGCGGCCAGCGAGTTCGGGTTCGCCTGCCTCGACGAGTTCCACTACTACGCCGATCCGGACCGCGGCTGGGCCTGGCAGGTCCCGTTGCTCGAGCTGACCGGTTGCCAGATGCTGCTCGCCTCCGCAACCTTGGGCGACATGTCGGCGATCACCACCGACCTCCACGCCCGCTCCGGTCGCAGCGTCAGCGAGGTGACCTCGGTGCACCGGCCCACCCCGCTCTACCACCAGTGGCGGATGACGTCCGTCGCCGACAGCGTGCTCGATGCCGTGCGCGACGGGTTGAGCCCCGTGTACGTGGTGCACGCCAACCAGGCCGCTGCCATCGAACGCGCGCAGTCGCTGGTCAGCACTAACGTCACCACACGCGCCCAGCGCGAGGCGATTGCCGCGGCCATGAGCGGCGTGAAGATGGGGCGTGGCTTCGGCGAGACGCTCGATCGGCTGGTGCGCAACGGGGTCGGCGTGCACCACGCGGGAATGCTGCCTCGCTACCGCCGCCTGGTGGAGCGGCTCGCCGGCGAGGGCCTGCTGCCCGTCATCTGCGGCACCGACACGCTCGGTGTGGGCGTGAACATCCCCATCCGCACGGTGCTGATGACAGCGCTCACCAAGTTCGACGGCACCCGCGTACGGCAGTTCAGCGTGCGCGAGTTCCACCAGTTGGCCGGGCGCGCGGGCAGACCCGGCTTCGACCCCGACGGCCACGTCTGGGTGCAGGCGCCGGATCACGTGATCGAGAACGCACGCGCGCTCGCCAAGGCGGGCGA
>JBAVTH010000360.1:0-1761 GCA_049696035.1 Ilumatobacteraceae bacterium | reverse complement strand
TCGCTCGCTTGCATGCCTTGACCACCCGGTCGATACCGAAATAGTGATCGGCGTGTACGTGCGAGAGCACCACCGAGCTGACTTGTTCGGCAACGTCAACGCCAATACTGCGCAGGTAGCGCAAAGGGGCCGGCTCCTCTGAACCAACCCCCTGAAAGCTGTCGATGATGGACCAGTTGTCGTCACCGAGGTGAACGACGACGCTCTCGCCATAGCCACGTCCGAGAACCGTGATCTCGATCGTGTCTGGTCCCGGCGCCCCAACCGGATTCGAGATCCTCACGACGATGTCAGACAGGCGCGACTTCGGCCAGCGGCAGGAACCGGATGGAGAAAGTGGACGGCGAACGGAAGACGGTCCAGATGAACGTGGCGTCGACCGCGAGTTGTCCGACCGTCGAGCCGTCAATCTCATCGCGCCGCCACTGCGCCTCAATCTGGTCACCCGAGGGCAGCGTGCTGGTGGCTTCTACCTCGACAAGAAGGTCATCGAACGACCGTACCGTGCCCCGCCACTCCTGCACCAATTCGTCCCCGGCGAGTCGCTGCCGGGCCAAAGTCTGCAGCGCGACGTGCCACGTGACGAAGGCATCTAGTTCGTTCTTGGATAGGTCGTCCGATTTGTCTTGTGGCAAATTGAGGGCGCCACGCGTGAAAGGATCGAGCATGCGGACGGCGGCTCGGAAGTCTTTAGTGCGAGCAATGTCCAGGTGGCTTGTCTCGACGAGGTAGGCGTTCTCTCCGGCGCGCTGGTGTCGGTAGACGAGTCCCGTTTCGGGGTCGAGTACTGTATTGGGCACGCACACGCCGATGTCGTTGCCGATATCGACAGCGAACGAAACGATCGCCCGCTCCCACAAACTGGTCAGGTCTTCGTCGCGCCGCAGCACAGCGTTGAGATCGCTCTGCGAGGCGCCCATTCGGAGCAGCCGAGGACCGAGGTTATCGGGGTCGACACCGTCGTCGCGGTAGCTGCGGTATTGCTCGTACGAGTAGTCGCGCAGCCGCTTCTCTTGGTCGCTCTCGAGGTCTTTGAAGACCAGCCCAAACACGTCGAGCACGCGATGAACGAACTGTGGGTCCACCCGTGCACACGCGCCGCCGACGGGAACCGTCGGCCGACGCGCGACCGCTGGCTCGAATGACACGTCCAACCCGTCGACCTCGTCAGCGGCCACTGGCCAGAGCAAGTGGTTCAACTCGATCAGATGGGCCTGCACATCGAAGCGGTCGATCAACGCCGACGGGGAGCGAGGCTGCATCTTGCGGGGCGCGACGGGGTCGGCTTCGTGGGGCTGCCCGTAGGCCCGGACGGCGACATCGAATGCCTCCAGGACCCGCTCGGCAACGGTCTCGTTGAAGTAGAACCGAACGTGGGTGTCGTCGAGCTGCGAGCTGTCAAGCGACGCCGTAGTCGCACCGGCTGTCCGCACGTCGTTCCAGAACTCGGCGAGCACGCACGCTGATGAGTACATCTGCAGGAGACGGTGCTTGGCCTTGGCGTTCCAACCCTCCCACCGCACCGACGGGTTGCCAAGCATGTGGATGTCGTCGGTGAGCGAGCGAAGGATCTCATCGAGCCGGGTCTCGGTCATCGGACCTGGGATTGCGATCGGCACGATGCGGACGTCGTACTCACTTCCGATCGCGTCGACGGGAAGAGCGAAGATGCGAATCTTGCGCAGGTCGATAGTTTCAATCACCGGCGCGAGCACGCCACGGCTGATCATGTCGTCTGTGGCGGGTGTCGGGATCAAGGAG
>JBAVTH010000359.1:0-4100 GCA_049696035.1 Ilumatobacteraceae bacterium | reverse complement strand
GCCCAAGATCGCTGGCAGAGACCAGGTCGTCGAACTGCTGGTTCTCATACTCGATGTCACCAAGGCGAAACCGAGGAACCGGCTCGCACGAGACAACCGTGTTGGCGGTCATCGACGTCGGAGCACTCGTCGGCTGAGTGGCCTCACCCGAGGAGCCGCATGCGGACGCAAGCGCTGCTGCGACGCCGGCCGCCCACACCCACCAGCACGACCTCACCGTCGGCGATCGCATGCCGGATCCGGTGCTGCCCATGGCAGCGCACTTTGCACGAAGTGGTCGGCGTTGTCCAGCGAGCAGAGCGGCAGTTCTGCACGGGAGTGGCCCCCGACGAGTCATCAAGATAAGTTGACGTCGTGGAACCGGTGATCCTGGCCAGCGCACGCAAGCACGACGTGCACGACGACGACATCCTCCACGTCTACCGCCACCCAACACGAGTCCTGCAACTCGACGACCTCATCATGCTCATCGGCCCCAGTCAAACGGGCCAACTCCTCGAGATCGGTGTTAGTCGCGCCGACGGAATCGACTTCATCATCCACGCCATGCCCGCACGGCCAAAGTTCACCAGGTGACCACCATGCCCCGCTCCATCCAAGACATCCTCGACCACGCCGACGAACTCGCCAAGCGCTTCCAAGACTTCGACCCCGACCACGCCGACGAGATCCCCATCGAGGAATACCTCCTCCAACGCGCCGTCGTCGCACGCGCCCGCAGCGAGCAGCAACTGATCGACACCGTCGTCAACGCCCGCAGCGCCGGCCTCTCCTGGCAGAAAATCGGAGCACTCCTCGGCACCTCAGCCCAGGCCGCCCAACAGCGCTACGGCACAGTCGTCGAAGCAACCTGACAGCGAGCAGAGCGGCAGCTATGGACGGCAGTCAAGTGAGGTCTATACGTATCATCGGCGCTATGGGCGACGAGATCGGGACGGCTCTTGTCTTGCGGCTACGCCGCTTTCCTCGTTCGGTGGTTGATCGAGTCCGGTCGAGGTGGATGACCTGGCGGCAGACGCGTGGAAACCTCAGGCGGACCAACGACCAGCGCTCGGCCCTCGCCTCGATCGACGCCTGGCTTCGCGACCTGACGTTCGGCCACGCGTCCATCTCATCCGCCAGCGTTGACTTCCGCGACGCAACTGCGGCGTTCGTACTCGCGCTTGATGACGGCGATTCGATGACAATGACCTTCGTATCAATCACCGATTGGTCAGCCGTGCAACAGATGTCCGCGCTCCAAGTCGACGTACTGGAGGCCATCAGAGACCGATGGGGCGAACCAGAGTTCAACGTCGGCGGATACGTGGAGTGATGTCCATCCCCGGAGGACACAAGCAGCGCAGAGCGGCAGTTGGGTGCGGATCACCCAATCGCTAGCCACTCGCAAGCCTCTCCCGAGGCTTGCTCGACTTGTTCGGTGACCGCTGCAATCAGAGCATCGGCGTCGCGCTCTCCCATTGAGCCTTCGACCGAAACCTGCCAGCCGATCTCCTCGCCGGAGAACGTGATCGTGCTGCCCGAACACGTCATGCGGAAGTCGCCCCATCCGTCCGCCGGCGCGCATCCGAAGCCCTCTGGCATCAAGACGGACGGGAGAAGGTCACGGTGCACCCTCGGCCACTCACGGTTCTCCTTGGTGCGAATGTTGTACTCGGGCATCGGCCCAGAATGTCCGAAGTGGTTGGCGCTGTCCAGCGAGCAGATCGGCATGCGCCACTCGGACGCTTCGCGGCGAAGTTCAGCGCGACAGGATCGGACGGTCTCGGCGGTCAGCCCGACACCAATCAGTCGTGCTGGATCGTGTGCGGCTGCTCCGGACCACGCCACACCAACTCCACGTACGGGCCCGCAAGAAGGTTGAGATCACGCAGCCGCTCGAACTGAGCGGCCGGTGGCCATCCGTAGCCACCAGCGAACGCGACACCGTTGTCGCGAAGCGACGACAACACTGTGGCTAACTCCGAGTCGTCAGCAACGTTGAATCTCCACAGCCGTCGATGAATCAGCCGTCGCGTCGCCCCAAGGGCTCGCAGTCGGGCGTCCAGGTGAAGTTCCGCATGCACCACCACAGAGCCGCTTCGAATGGACTTCACATGACTCATCGCCACGCCGACGAACCGTCCTTCCAGAGCCGCACCACCCGAACACCTTGCCTTAGGAGACTGCTGAGCAATCGGCTTTCGTGTGGGCGTGGGGGGTCTCGTGGCGTTGGGGCGTGTCCGGGACGGGACGAACCGGATAGTCGATCCGTAAGAGTGTTGAACCGGCCACGCTGGTTGGGTCGAACTCGTAGGTCTCGTTCCGTCGTTGTCGTCCTCGGCGCTCGGCCTGCAGGTTCAGTTGGCCAGGGTCCAGCCGTTGTCCCATTGGACGCCGAGGTTGATGAGGCGGCGCAGGTTGATCGCGGCGCAGCGGTGCGAGAGACCGATGTGGTTGCGAGTGATGCCGCGGTAGCGAACCTTGCGCCCGCCCTGGCGGACGAGCCAGGCGAGGGTGCGTTCGACCATCGGCCGGTGTTGGCGGTAGGGCTCGATGAACGCGGCCGTGAGGGCATGAACTCGTGCGGCGGCGAGGAACGCGTGGTGTTCGTGAACGGTGAGCACCTTGCCGGCTGCAGAGCGGGTGCAGCGGTGCCGAACCGGGCTGCCCTCGCAGCGGCGCATGAAACGCGCTTGGCGCGAGCGGGTGCTGATCGTGATCGTGATCCCGTTCGGACATGTGACGGTCATCGCTGCCAGATCGATGGCGAAGTCGTCGATCACGAACCCGTCGGGGATCTGGGCGGTCAATGGGATCGGCTTGATCGTCGCGCTGTGTCCCTGTTCGGCGAGATGCGCACGGAACGCGCCCGAACCGTACGCGGAATCGGCGAGCACCTCGACCGGGTCGGTCTCGCCGGCCAGCAACCCAGGCGCGGCCTGAGCGTCACCGACGTTGCCCGCAGTGAGCTCGCAGGCGGTGACCAGCCCGGTGTCGGGCTCGACCGCGACATGCGCCTTGAACCCGTCGCGATAGTTCGACGTGGTCTTGTGCACGTGCCGGGACTCGGGATCAATGACCGACACCATCCGGTCGGGGCGTGTCTGCTGCGCGATCCGCCATGTCCCCTCGTTGTCGCCGGGCTCGACATCTTGACCGGCGACCAACGCCAGCAACCCGACCGCCTCGATCTGGGCCTCGTTCAACGACTGGCCCTCGAGCGCGGCGAGGACCGTCACTGCGTCGTTGACCAAGTCGGTCACGACCCGGTCGATGTCGGCCGGGTCGTCCCACGCGCACACCGGTTTGCCGGTGTCACCGTCATAGTCATGACCGACCAGCGCCAACGCCTTGGCTGCCGGGACCGCACGACGCACCCGACGAATCTGCGCGACCAGCTGCATGATCGCGTCCTGCCGGATCACCGCATCATCGAGCACCGTCGAGTCCAATGCCCGGCGGGTCTTGCCCCCCAACACGTTCGTGCCGGCGATCACCGCGCGGACCGCGTCGAAGATCCGCTGCGGAGAATCCGAGACGCGGAGCCTGTTGCGCCACAGCGTCAACACCGTCGGATGGAACCCCTCATCAGCCAACGACCGGCCCGCAGCGACCTTCCAGGCGATGTTCGTGCGCAGCTGGCCGACAGCGTCACGATCGGACAGACCCTCCAGAGCCTGCAGCACCATCACCGTCGCGACCACATCCGCGGGGACCGACGGACGCCCACGACCCGAGCCAAACAAGTCGGCGAACATGTCATCCGGGAACAGCCGCTGCCGATGCTCGGCAAGGAACCAGTGCACCGAGTCCTTGGGCACCAGATGACCACACATCGCCATCGCGTCCAACAGTTCCGGGTTCGGATCCGACGTGCCCTGCATGAACACAGTCTTTTACATCCAGCACCAAAACGCGAGCACCGATCCGAGATTTGCTCAGCAGTCTCCTAATGCCCGATATGGCGTGGCCGCGCAAGCGGTTCTTGGTGTTGGCGACGGTGCTGGAATCACGTTCGGGGACGTGCGATTGTCTGGTGATGGTCGATGAGGATCCGGCGGGGCTGCATCTGGAGGTGTACGACACCAAGTCCGGGCTGTGGCATCCCGAGCTCGGCG
>JBAVTH010000358.1:0-4082 GCA_049696035.1 Ilumatobacteraceae bacterium | reverse complement strand
CAGCCAGGCCGCTCGTGCGAGCGTGCATCTCGGCGCCACCCAGGCTCTCGTCGTCGCTGTCCTCGCCGGTGGCCATCTTCACCAGCGGTGGCCCGCCGAGGAACACCTTCGAGCGCTCCTTGATCATGACGACGTAGTCGCTCATGCCGGGCACGTAGGCGCCGCCGGCGGTGGAGTTGCCGAACACCAGTGACACCTGCGGCACACCCGCGGCACTCGCCTGCGTGATGTCGCGGAACCCGCGGCCGCCGGGGATGAAGATCTCGCTCTGCGTCGGCAGGTCGGCGCCACCCGATTCGGTGAGTGCGATCGTGGGGAGCCGATTCTCGGCGGTGATCTCGCCGATGCGCAGGCTCTTCTTCAGGGTGTACGGATTGCTGGCCCCGCCGCGCATGGTGGGGTCGCTACCCGAGATCATGCATTCAACGCCTTCGACGACGCCGATGCCGGCGACGTTGCCCGAGCCCACCGGGAACTGGCTGCCGTAGGCGGCGAGCGGGGCGAGTTCGAGGAACGGTGAGCCAGGGTCGAGCAGGGCCTCGATGCGCTCTCGCACCAGCATCTTCCCGCGCTGGCGATGGCGGGCGATGTACTTCTCGCCGCCGCCCATGTTCACCAGCCGCAGCTGCTCGTGCAGCGCGTCGACCTGGGTCTGCAGCGCAGCGCGATTCGCTTGGTAGGCCTCGCTGTCAGGGTTCACACGATCGGGAAGTACCGGCATGTCAGGCCTCTCCTGCCGGCGCGGGCGCGGCCCACGACGGCGGTCGCTTCTCGGCGAAGGCGCGCATGCCCTCGGCTGCTTCGTCAGAACGGAACAACGATTCGCTGAGCACCGTCATGTCGGCGTAGGACGTCGACGGGTTGCGCAGCAGTCGCTTGCTGGCGGCGACTGCGTTGGGCGCGCCGGCGAGGATGCCGGTGGTCAGCGCGGCAACGGTTGCTGCGACATCGTCGGTGACGTGCGTGATCAGCCCCATCTCGCGCGCTGCCGACGCATCGAACGTCTCGCCGGTGAGGAACGGGGCAGCCAGCTTGCTCCAGCCGCAGCGGGCGAGGATCGGCACGCTGATGATCGCGGGTGCCACGCCGATGCGCACCTCGGTGAACGCGAACGTGACGGCGCTGTTCACCACGATCAGGTCGCAGGCGGCCATCAGCCCCACCCCGCCGGCGCGCACCGGGCCGTTCACCGCTGCGATCGTGACGGCCGTCATCGAGGCCAGACGCTCCATCGCGTTGGCCATCGGGTTGCCGGCGGCCTGGGCCTCCTGCGTGCCCGACGCCCGCTCCTTGAGGTCGGCGCCCGAGCAGAACACCGGGCCCGCGTGTGCGAGGACAACAGCGCGCACATCCGGCTGCTCAGCGCGGTCCAGCGCCTCGTTCAGCTCGGTGACGAGCTGGCGCGACAGGGCGTTGCGGTTGGTGGGCGAATCGAGCGTGATCGTCGCGACCCCGCCCTCGACGCTGCAGTGCACGAGTTCAGCCACGCGGCCGACTGTAGCCATGACTACGGCGTTGCTTCGCAGCGCATGGACGCTGTCGGCACGAGCGCAACCCGTCAGCGACGCGCGAGGAAGATCATCTCCGGCGAGGCAGCGTGGTAGGGCGAACCGTCCCAGTCGCCGAGGACCGACTCGACCACGAAGCCGGCGGTGTCGAGCGCCGCTGTGATCTCGGCCTCCGTGCGGAAGCGCAGCGTCTCGTGGGCGATGACGTGCTGACCGTCGGGCAGGATCGTGTGTCCGGCATGGGTCTCCGTCGGGGCGTCGGGCGTGCCCGTCACATCGACCACGTCGACCCACGACTCGAACCAACCGCCATCGGGGTGCGGTAGCCGCTCGTAGGTCTCGGCCTTGGTCCAGTGCTCCCACGCACGCCGAGTTGGGTTGCGGGTCTCGAACGTCAGCCTGCCGTCGGGCCGCAACGCTCGGTGGCAGCCGGCGAGCGCCCGCTGCCAGTCGTCGTCATCCACGAAGTATTGGGCGACGTGGCCCATCATGACGATCAGATCGGCAGCATCAGATGTCAAGGCGTCGGGGTCGCCGAGCAACCACGTCACTCGTCGGCCGGGGTCGCGGGCCTGTGCAGCGGCGAGCATTGCTGCGGCGGGGTCGACGCCGACACACGCGACAGCGAGGTCGGCGACCGCGGTGGCGAACACGCCGGTGCCGCAACCGAGGTCGATGACGGTGCGCGCGACGAGGGCCTGCACGCGTTCGAGGTAGAAGTCGTGGTCGCGTCGGTCAGCGCACTCGACGTCGTAGGTCGCGACGAGCCGGGCATCCTCGGTCCACTTGGCAGTCATGTGCTCGACAGTAGAGCGACGACCGACCCCAACCGGCGGGAGATCGCAGGAACCCACCGTCAGCCCCCTGCGGTTATCTCGCGCAGGAAGGCTTCGGCGTCGGCGCGGTTGCGGGTGCGCTTCATCGGCGGCAGCGCCTTCACGATGTCCCAGCGGTAGTTGGCCTTGCCCAGCCGTGGGTCCATCACGGCGACGACGCCGCGGTCCTTCGCCGTGCGGATCAGGCGACCCGTTGCCTGAGCCAGCAGCATCGAGGCCCTGGGCAGGTCGATCTGCCCGAACGCCGCGGCGCCCAACTGCTCGCGGCGCGCCGACAGCAGCGGGTCGTCGGGCCGCGGGAAGGGGATGCGGTCGATGACCACCAGGCTGAGCGTGCGGCCGGGGATGTCGACACCCTGGAAGAACCCCGCAGTCGCGAACAGACACGAGTGCTCGTCCTCGCTGAACGCCTTCACCAGCGCCGTCTTGGGCAGGTCGCGCTGGGTGAGGATGGGCACATCGACCTTCAGTCGCACTGCTTCGGCGGCCGCATCCATCGCCTTCCAACTGGTGAACAGCGCGAGCGTGCGCCCACCCGCAGCCGTGATCAGCGCGGCCAGCTCATCGTGCACCGCGGGCCCGTAGGCGGGGGAGCGCGGGTCGGGCATGTGGAGCGCGCAGTACAGCAGCGCGTTGTGTTCGTAGTCGAACGGGCTGCCGACGTCGATCTCGTCGAACCCACTCGGTGGCAGGCCCACCCGGTTGCCCAGTGAGGCGGGAATGGTGGCGCTGGCGAGGATGGCGGTGCGCTGCGACCAGATGCCGTTGTTCAGCACGTTGCCGACTTCCAGCGGGGCGATCTCCAAGCGCGGGTAGTCCGGCCCACCGCTGACGAACGCGACGAAACCTTCGCGGTTGTCGAGTGCGAGGTCGATGCTGTCCTGCAGACGGGTGGACAGCTGCTGGCAGCGCAACACGCGCGCCTTCGCATCGTCGACGTCGGTCTTGATCGCGCGCAGGGCGTTCTGTGCCTTGTCGATCCGGCCGCGCACGTCGACCAGCATCGACTGGATGGCTTCCGGGAACGGGCGCGACAGACGCTGGCCGAGGAACGGCGCCAGCGCATCGCGCACGACCAGCGACGCCTCGGCGACCCCGCCGACCACCTGCGGATCTTCCAGAACTCGCTTGAGCGCGGAGGTGAGCGTGGTGAAGCGGCCGCCGGCCACCTGCACGCCGACCGTGTCGCTCATGATGTCCTCCAGCTGGTGGGCCTCGTCCATCACGACGACGTCGTGCTCGGGCAGCAGCATCCCGCCGCTGCCCACGTGCAGCCCGTAGAGGTGCATGTTGACGACGACGACGTCGGCCACCGAGGCGCGGGCTCGGGCCGCCTCCGCGAAGCAGATGCTGCCCATCGGGCACTTGGTGGCGCCGGGGCATTCGTCGCTGCCGACGCTCACCGCCTGCCAGGCCCGATCGCTGGGTGCCCAGTCGAGCCCGGCCTGGTCGCCGGTGTCGGTGGTGCCCGACCACGCGACGAGCCGGTTGATCTCCACCTTGGTGGTGGCGGCGAAGTCCTCCAGCTCGAGCTGGCCCTTGTCGGCGCCCTGGATCTCGCGGACACGCTGCATGCACACGTAGTTGCTGCGGCCTTTCAGCACCGCCCAATCGAACGGGATGCCCAGGTGGGCTTCGAGGAAGGGCAGGTCCTTCGCCGCCAACTGGTCCTGCAACGCCTTGGTGGCAGTGGCGACGACCACGCGCTTGCCAGCGGTGATCGCGGGCACGAGGTAAC
>JBAVTH010000357.1:0-1903 GCA_049696035.1 Ilumatobacteraceae bacterium | reverse complement strand
GCTTCGTACCGCCACATGGCGGGCCGTCGTGTTCGTGCTCGTGTTCAGCCTGGGCGCGGTCATCGCCATGATGCTGTTCGGCGGCACTGGCATCCGCGTGAGGTACCTCGTGGTCGGTATCGCCCCGCTGGTGCTGGTCGTCGGTGCCACCCTCGCCGCGATGAACCGGAATCGTCGCCTCGTGGCCGGTGTCGTGCTGGCGCTCGTGTCGGTCGTTGCGATCTACAACCGCAACTACATCGATGCACACCGGGTCGCCGACTTCCGTTCGGCCATGCAGTTCATCGAGGACTCCGATCGTGCCGACGCCCTCGTCACCGTCAATCAGGACACCCAGGGCATCGTCGTCGACGAGTATTTCGGTCACCATCAGGCGCTCCGCATCCCGACGGTGTCCGGCCCCCGCCAGCTCACCACGGCGCTCGAGCTGGTCGATGGCGAGCGCGATGGGGAGGGTTACTGGCTGCTCTACTCGCTGCCCTGGTTCGGCGACCCCAGCGGGTTGCTGCTCGCCGAGCTCACCGCCAACCACTCGGCGGAGCTGGTGGAACGCTTCCCCGGCGTCGATCTGTACTGGGTGCCTGCGTAGACCGGGACCGACGACGTCAGTCGGCACCGGAGCGGTCGCGCAGGCGTTCCTCACGTGAGGTCCCGACGGCGTAGAACAGCTCCTCGAAGTAGCGCTTCGCTTGTGCTGCCAGCACCCCGAGCGAGATCATCTGCACGGCGACCACGAAGGTGAAGCCGGCGATGATGAAGGTCTGGGGACGAAGGTCCCAGGCGTGTGCGAACGCCTCGGTCAGCCGGTTGTCGAGCCCGCCCCCGCTCTCCTTGGCTTCATGTGCCACCGTGTACGCAAGCGACGCCGACGACCACAGCGAGATGCCCAGCAGCAGCAGCCCGGGCACGATGAAGAAGATGATCGGCCGGAACAGGAAGCTCGCGAACACCAGCAACTTCGACGTGGTGGTGACCTTGAGCGACACCTTTCGCTTGGCCATCCGCTCGGCTTGGTCGCTCCAGTCGAGATGCGCAGGGATCTCGGCGACGCGCACCCGCATGATCTGCGCCTTGTAGAGGATCTCGGTGTTGATCTCCGGCCCCATCGACTTCAGCGACAGACCGCGGATGAAGTTGCCTTCGTACGCGCGCACCATTGCCGTGACCGTCTTCACGTTGTACTGGCTGGCCGCGGAGAGCACCCGGTTGATCTGCTTGCTCATCTGCGCCCGGTTCCACGGAATCGCGGACGTCTGGCCGCCCTTCATGTACGGCGAGGCGACGACGACGGCGACGTGGTCCTGCGCCATCTTGTCGAGCATCCGCCCGATGTGGTCGACGGAGTAGGACAGATCCGAGTCGAAGACCACCACGATGTCGCCCAGCGACGCCGCGAACCCGTCGCGCAGGGCCTGACCGAGCCGCATGTTGGTGGGCTGGCGCAGCAGTCGCACCTCCGGACGCGTGGACGCGAACGCTTCGACGATGGCCGCGGTCTCGTCGGTGGACCCGTCGTCGACTACGAGCAGCTCGAAGCGGTAGCGATCCTCGAGCCCGAGCATGTACGCGTACATGTCGGTGAGCGAGCTCATGATCTTCAAGGCTTCGTTGTACGCCGGGACCAGCAGCGTGACCAGGGGCCGCTCGTCGCTCATCGGTGCACCGCGTCACGGATCGCGGTGAGGTGCGGCGAACGGGTGGGTAATCGGGTGTCGCCGGCAAGGGCTGCTGCATGCTCGCGCAGCGGGCGCACGTCGAAGCGCTCGGCGAACAGCCTCAGGCAGCGCACCACGGTCTCGCGCTTGCGAGCGCCGGTGAGATGCATGCCCGGGAAGAACTGCAACGAATCAACGTCGTCGGCACCGAGGAAGTCGAGCGGGTGCAACAGGATGCTGGGCTGCAC
>JBAVTH010000356.1:0-1568 GCA_049696035.1 Ilumatobacteraceae bacterium | reverse complement strand
TGTTGGTGGCCTGTGTGGACGTACCAGCCTGGTCGTCGCCGCAACCCGCGACTGCCAGCGAACATGTGAGCGCGACCGCGAGCAACCTCAGCATGGTGTGTCGGACGATGCCACGCCGCGCCTGGTTCCCGTGGCCGGTCAGCATTGTGGACTGGTGGTTCGTGCGGTTGCGGTTCCCCGGTGCTGAACAGTTGCGGCTGGCCGAGCCGGAAGGAGTGGTTGGCGAAGGTGTTCTCGATGCGTGGTAGCGCCGACACGGCGGCGGCGTATGGAGGCGCGAGAGGTAGCGCCAGGCAGATGGTTTCGCCTCGTGACCCCTTCGTCGAGGCTCATGGCCCAGTCGGGTGATCGCTCGCGCGTGTTTCAGTCGCTCGACGCCAGCCCGTTGAACGCCACGAAGATCGAGGCTGTGTTGTGGCCGACGCTGCTGATGGGAGCCTCCGCGCCGGCTGACGCGGCGGTCGTCCATCGTGTCGTTCCGTCCGCTGTCGACAGAACGGCGAGGTTTCCCCCGAGCAGAGCCACGCCGTCGTCAGCGACCTGCTGGGGTTCGCCCGGCATCGTCACGTCGGCGGTGCGCCACCGCTCGTCGCCGGACCCGAGTTCGTAGGCCACGACATCTTGCCGCGAGTCGTCACCCGTGACGAGGACGTAGACGGCTCCGTCGCCGATTGCCCACAGATCGCCGTAGGACTCCCGGCCCGGCTTGCTCCAGACCTGCTCGCCTGTCGCCGCGTCAACGACGAGCACTTCGGAATTGGGGCCGGAGTGCACGTACCCGACCACGTAGCCGTCCGCGGCCGCTGGGTGATCGAGTCTCGGCCCCTGCCACAGCGTCTCACCGGTTGAGCCGTCCACGGCGACGAGCACCGACGGCCCAACGGGTAGCTTGACCGTCTGGCCTGACGGATCATCCACCACGGTGACGATCGCGCCCGGCGAGACCCCGGGAGTGATGACGTCGGACGCGGCGGGGATGATCACTGTCGATCCATCGACGGCTGCCGGTCCCCGGGCAACTCCGACGCCAGAGTCGTCGAATAGGAACACGTCGCTGGACCACATCTGTTCGCCGCTGGTGCGGTCGAGACCGATCAGCCCGGTCGGGACGGACAGCACCACGACCTGGTCGGTGTTCGCAAGTGGCGCGACCACTGACGGCAGACCAGCGCTGGATGCAACAGTGCCACCGAGGTCAGCCACGGTGACACGCCACACCGTGTCACCGGTTTCGGCGTCCAGACCGACGACCGCGGCACCGTTGTCATCGTCGACTTCCACGACGACGACACCTCCCCCGGTGAATGGCCCGAGCGGCCAGCCGAGCGATTGGCGCGCAACCGGGACTTGCCACAACTCCGCCCCGCTTCGTGCGTCAACCGCGATCACTGCGGACTGGTCGGGCGTCGTGGAATCGACATAGACGATGTCGTTCGTGGCACCACGTACTTCACGCCATGCCGGCTCGGCCGAGCAGTACGTCCACTGATACTCGCCGGTCGGCTCGGACGCTCGGCCGCCGAACCAGGCTGCGAACACGAACGGGGCGACCCGGAGTAACCACGCGA
>JBAVTH010000355.1:0-2265 GCA_049696035.1 Ilumatobacteraceae bacterium | reverse complement strand
GTGCTGCCGGTGATGGCGATCCGTTTTCCCGCGAGCTGTTCGGCAATCATGCGGACCCTTTTCTAGCACATCTCTCTACCATATGGTAGAGAGATGTTCGTGAAGTTCCGCTCCGTGTCAGGTCGTGCTCGTGTCAGGTCGTGCTCGTGTCGGTGTTTCGCGCCCGCGGGTGCGAATGTGGTCGGGTCGGTCAGGTTTTCGCGCCCGCGGGGAGTGTGTGAGACGCAGCTGTCAGGGTTTCGCGCCCAACTGGCCGGGGACGGTGTGAGCTGATGGCCCGCGACACCAGGGTTCGGATCCTCGAGGCGGCGACCGACTTGTTCGGGCTGCGTGGAGTCGAGGCGGTCTCCTTGGATGTCATCGCGGCGGAGGTCGGGGTGGCCAAGCAGACGCTGCTGTACTGGTTCCCCTCGAAGGACGACCTGGTGCAGGCCGTGCTCGTCGAGGCCGCCGCCGAGCTGACCGTCGCCACCGAAGCGGCGATCAGGGCGACTACCGACGATCCGCTGGACCGCATCGATGCGGTGGTACGGGCGGTGTTCCGTCCGGCCGTGCGCCGGCCCGCGCTCCTCGGTCTCATCCGTGAAGTCAGCCGTCTGTCGCCGGCGGTCGGCGAACGCTTCCACGCCGCGCTGCAGCCGCTGGTGGAACGAGCGGTGGTGTACCTGGCCAAGGAGATGGAGCGTGGCCGCATCCGATCAGCCGACCCGCGGCTGATCGCGGCTCTCTGCTATGCGACCGTCACGGGCATCGCCACCGAACCCGAACTGCTGCGCAGCGTCGGGTGGCAGCCCACCGCTGCCGACCTGCGTCGCCTGCGCGCGGAGCTGCTGGCGTTCCTGCGTGCGGCGCTGTCACCGGCGGCCGGCTGACATGGCGCTCAGGCGAAGTCAACGAGGGCAACACGCACTCGACAGCTGACGCCGTCGGCGAGGCGTTCGGCTTTCCTCACCGGCGCCTTCACCGGCAGGATGAACGACTGCTGCTCCTTCGACGGGAAGACCGATGTCGTCCATGTGGTCGTGCCGATCGTGGCCTTCACTCTCACGGAACCGAAGCCCCGCTTCGACTCGGTGCAGATCTCGTCGATCTCGTCGGTGACGTCGAACGGCAGCGTGATGAAGTGCCAGGAGGTGGCACCCCCGCCGTTCCACATCCACACGGACGCTTCGAACTCGAAGGCGCTCACGCCGCGTTGACGGCTTCCATGACCGCCTGGTGGAAGGCGCTGATGCCCATCGCCAAGTGCTCGTCGGGTGTGTCCTCCTCCTTCGTGTGCGAAAGGCCGGCGATCGACGAGGTGAACACCATCGCCGTTGGCACCACGCGTGCCATCTCGGAAGCGTCGTGGAGGGCGCCGCTGGGCAGTGAGAACTCGTGGCCCTCGACGGCCTTCACTGCTCGGCGCACCGAATCCACCAGTGTGGCGTCGAAGATCATCGGCGGGATTCGGAAGATGTGCTCCAGCTCCACCGTGCAGCCCTCGGCCTCGGCGGCGGCCTGCGCAGCCGCCCTGGCTTCCGCGTACATCGCGGCAAGAGCGCCGGCCGAGATGTGGCGCATGTCCATCGTGCACGTCGTGGTGCCCGGCACGGCCGTGACGACACCCGGCCACGCCGACACACTGCCCACCGTGGTGACGCCGTCGTGGCGCTTGCCGATCTCGGCGAGCTCGAGTGCGAAGCGGCTCATCGCCCGTAGCGAGTCGCGGCGCATGCTCATCGGCATCGTGCCCGCGTGGGCGGCCTGTCCGTTGAAGATCAAACGCTCGCGCTCGATGCCGACCGTGCCGGTGACCGCGCCGATGCCCAGGCCCTCGTGCTCCAGCACCGGGCCCTGCTCGATGTGCAGTTCGAGGTAGGCGACCACGTGCTCCAGGCGGGTGCGGCAGCCGTCGAGGTTGTCCAGCGACACGCCGTGCTGGGCAACCACTTCCGGCAGTGCCGCGCCATTGCGGTCCTTCAGCTCGCGCAGGATGTCGAGGTCGAGCGTGCCGACGACGGCGCCCGAGCCGAACAGGCTGCGGCTGAAGCGCGCACCCTCCTCGTCGGCCCAGTCGACCAGTGCGAACGAACGTTGCGGCGGAGTGGGCGAGGCGGCCAGCGAGCGCAGTACTTCCAGCCCGCCCATCACGCCCAGGGCACCGTCCAGCCAGCCGCCGGCAGGCACCGAATCCAGGTGTGAGCCGACGACCACCGTGTCGGCCGACTGGCCCTTCAGGTACGCCCACAGGTTGCCGGCTTCGTCCTGTTCCACCTCGACCGG
>JBAVTH010000354.1:0-6251 GCA_049696035.1 Ilumatobacteraceae bacterium | reverse complement strand
GCCGGTGATGCACGGGATCATCATCACCGGCACCTTGTGGAAGTTGTCGGCGAGGTACTGGGCCGAGTCCACCACGCGCTCCTGCTGCGCCGCCCGCGGGTCGTCCTCCGACAGGCCGGGGCCGCCGAACTTGCGGTAGATCTCGAAGTTCCTGACGTAGATGTCGGCCAGCGCCTTCTTTTTCGCCGGGTCGGTGACGAACAGCCACTGCCAGCCCTGGCTGTTGCTACCGGTGGGTGCCTGCAACGCGAGCTGCAGGCATTCCTCGATGACCTCGCGCTCGACCGGCTTGTCGAAGTCGAGGCGCTTGCGGACGGCGCGAGTGGTGGAGAGCACTTCGTCGGCGGAGAGGTTCAAATGCATCGCGCCATTGTTCCACGGCGTGGAAGGCTGGTCGCCGTGGAAGCGAACGAGCTGGAACCGAACGTCGCCGACTGGGCGGCCATCAACAGGGCCAACTGGGACAGTCGGGTCCCGCATCACGAGCAGGGCTACGACCTCGCCCGCTACGCCAACGACCCGGCCTACCTGTCGGAGGTCGTCCGTTTCGATCTGCCGTTGCTCGGTGACGTCGGGGGGCTGCGCGGCGCGCACCTGCAGTGTCACCTCGGCACCGACACCGTCTCGCTCGCCCGCCTCGGCGCGACGATGACCGGCCTCGACTTCTCCGGGCCGGCGCTGGCCGCGGCGAGTCGTCTCGCCACGGCGTGTGGCGTCGAGGCCGACTGGGTGGAGAGCGACGTGTACGCCGCAGGGACGGTACTGCCGGCCGGCGAGTTCGACTTCGTCTACACCGGCATCGGCGCGTTGTGCTGGCTGCCCGATGTTGCACGCTGGGCGAAGGTGGTGGCCGCGCTGCTGAAGCCCGGCGGCTTCCTCTTCATTCGCGAAGGCCACCCGATGCTGTGGGCGCTGTGCGACCCACGCCCCGACGGCCTGATCACCGTCGACTTCCCGTACTTCGAGACGGCCGGCACGGTGTTCGTCGAGGAGAAGAGCTATGTCGAGCACGAGGGCACGCTGGCTGCGCCGACGGTCGTCAACTTCAACCACGGGCTGGCCGAGATCTTCAACGCCCTGTGGAACGCCGGTCTGGCGATCACGACCTTCGAGGAGCACCAGTCGGTGCCGTGGGATCAGCTCGGTGAGTCGATGGTCGAGGGAGACCTGGGGGAGTACACCCTGCGCGAGATGCCCGAGCGGCTGGCCGCGACGTACACGCTGCGAGCGGTGAAGAACTGACCTGACAGACTCTCGGCATGTCCGAGGATCGCGTCTCCATCACCATCACCGACGGCATCGCCGATGTGCGCATGACCCGTGCCGACAAGCGCAATGCGCTCGACAACGCCATGTTCGCTGCACTGGCCGCGGCCGGCGAGCGGCTCAAGACCGAGCCCGGGGTGCGCGTGGTGGTGCTCTCCGGAGAAGGTTCGTCGTTCTGCGCCGGCCTCGATTTCGCCACCATGTCGGCACTCGCCGGCGGTGGTGAGCGACCGGTGGAAGGCAACCCGGGCGAGATGAAGGAGGGGCGCATCACCCACCTCGGCCAGCAGGTCTGCTGGGTGTGGCAGGAGGTGCCGGTGCCGGTGATCGCGGCCGTGCACGGCCATGCGATCGGCGGCGGCATCCAGGTTGCGCTCGGCGCCGACATCCGCATCGTGCACCCCGACACCCAGATGAGCGTGCGCGAGATCCACTGGGGCCTCGTGCCCGACATGACCGGCACGATGATGCTGTCGCAGCTCGTGCGTGCCGACGTCGCCAAGGAGCTCGTGCTCACCGCCCGCATGTTCGACGGTCGCGAGGCACACGCGTTGGGCATCGCCACCAAGCTCTCCGAGCACCCCTACGACGATGCGATGGCGATGGCCCGCGAGATCGCGGGTCGCAGCCCCGACGCGGTGCGCGCCGGCAAGGCGTTGCTCAACGGCTTGTTCAACCACGGCGCCGCCGAGCAGTTCGCCGCCGAGCGCAAGTACATCGGGTCGTTGATCGGCCGCCCGAACCAGATGGAGGCCGTGATGTCGAACTTCGAGAAGCGCCCTGCCAACTTCGTCGATCCCGCCTGAACCGGAGCCACACCATGACCGACACACCGACTGCTGCGCTCGACCCCGATGCGCTGAAGATGTTCTCATTCCAGGTGTTCTCCAAGCTGGAGGGTGCGGTCACAGCCGGCATGATCCATCTCGGCGACCAGCTGGGCCTGTACGTCACCATGAAGGAGGCCGGCGAGCCGCTCACCACCGGCGAGCTGGCGTCGCGCGCCGGCCTGGCCGAACGGTGGGTGCGAGAGTGGGCGCACAACCAGGCCGCTGCGAGGTTGATCGTGGCAGACGACCAGGGCCGATTCGCGCTCACGCCCGAAGCTGCCGTGGTCTTCGCCACGCCCGACCATCCGGCATACGGCATGGGCATGTTCCATCGCCTTCCGCAGACCATGCGTGCCCTGGATGACGTGCGCGAAAGCTTCCGAACCGGGGTCGGCCACGACTACGACAGTCACGGCCCGCAGGGTGCCGTCGGCATCGAGCGCAGCTTCGAGCCGTGGAGCAACGCCAACCTGTTGCCCGTCGTCCTGCCCAGCGTCGATGGCCTGGTGGCTCGTCTGGAGGCTGGGGCGAAGGTGATCGACATCGGGTGCGGCGCCGGGAGTGCGGTGTTGCTGATGGCCAAGGCCTTCCCCCACTCCGCGTTCCACGGCTACGACATCTCGCAGTACGCCCTGGCCCGTGCCGCGCTGAAGTTGGAGGACAGCGGCCTGCACAACGCCTCGTTCGACGACCCACGCCAGATGCCGTTGCCTGCCGACCAATCGGTGGATTTCGTCACCACCTTCGACTGCATCCATGACATGACGAACCCCACCGAGATGATGAAGGCCATCCGGCACGCCATCAAGCCCGACGGCATCTGGCTGCTCGTCGACATCAAGGCGCTCGACACGTTCGCGGAGAACGCCCGTAAGAACCCGATGGCGTCGCTGATGTACGGCATCAGCGTGCTGTCGTGCATGTCGTCGGCGCTCAGCGAGCCCGATGGTGAGGGCTTGGGCACCCTCGGCCTGTCGGAGAACAAGGCTCGGGCCATGACCGAGGCGGCCGGATTCACCCGTTTCCGCAAGCTCGATGTCGAGCACAGCGTGAATGCGTTCTACGAGGTTCGCCCGTAGCGCGCGGCCACGCGCTCGTTCAGCTGCTGCTGATCGTTTCGAGGCGGCGTTGGGCGAACAGCCAGGTGTTGCCGACGCGCTGGTAGTGGTCGTGGTAGATGCCGACGAACGTGCCGAGCCCGTCCTTCTTCGAGTTGAACGACTCGTGGATCGTCACACGACCGATGCCGGTGCCCGCCGATTCGTCGACCTCGAACACCGGGTTGGGTGCTGACTGCACGAGCCAGTGCAGCCCGCTGGTCAACTTCCTGAAGGTGGTGATGATGGCCTCGCGCCCTTCGACCGGCTTCTGCAGCTGCCAGCTGGCGTCGGCCGTGAAGCAGGCGCCGAAGGCAGCCTCGTCCTTGCGCACGACTGCGTCGCAGTAGCGGGCGATCAGCTGGCGCAGGGCGTTGTCGGTGGCAGGCGACGGTGGGCCCGCAGGTGCGGTGAGCGATGTGCCCTCGCGCAGCGCCTGCGGCTCGAGACCGACCTCCCATGCGGCGAGTGTGCGCACATGGTCGATGAACTGGTCGCGGGTCATCATCCCGTCGTGGGCTGCGAACTGCACGGCGAGGCCGTCGACGACGGCGGTGAGGCGCATCGCCGCGGCCGCGGGATCGACGCACACGAACTCGCCGGTCTCGACACCGTGGCGGATGACCCGCTCGGCCAGGCCCGCTGACTGCTCGTCGAGCTCCTGGCTGATCTTGCGCATCATCGGGTTGCGCAACGCCTCGCCCCATCCGTCGATCCACAGCATCCACTCCACGTCGCCGCTGCCCTCGGGCACGTAGTTGTGGATGACCCGATCGAGCTGGGCCACGGCGTTCGGGGCGGCCTCGATCTCGGCCTCCATCTCGGCCACGTCCTTGCGGGCATAGTGCGCGAAGGCCTCGGCGAGCAACTGCTCCTTGGAGTCGAAGTGGTAGTGGATCAGGCTGCTGGACACGCCGAGCCGCTTGGCGACATCGGCGATGCGGGTGGCCGCGAACCCACGCTCGATGACGACTTCGCAGGTGACTTCCAAGATCTCGGCGCGCCGCTCGGCGACAGTGGGCTTCTTCACTGACGCGCACGATACCGGGCAGGCACGTAGGTGAACGCGATGATGTGGGGATGGAACTCGACGAGGTCAAGGCCAAAGGCGCCCAGCTCGGCCCTTGGGCGCACATGGCGACGGTGGGGGCCGACGGCAAGCCGGATGTCGTACCCGTGCACCCCTGTTGGGAAGGCGACGTCCTGTGGGTGATGTGCGGCGGTACGTCGGTGAAGGCGCGCAACCTCGCCGTGAACCCGAACGTCGCACTGCACTGGCAGGTCACCGCGACCGGTGACGGTCTCGAGCTGTGGGGCACCGCCACGGTGCACGACGATCTCGAGACCAAGCGGCGGCTGTGGCACGGGGTGTTCGACTACGACCTCGATGCGTTCGCCCCCGGTGGCCCCGACAACTCGCCCGAGACGGCCTTCGTGGCCGTACGGCCCGAGCGCGCGCTGTGGCTGGCGGCCTACGGCATGGCAGGCACCGACCGCTGGCGCGCCGAGTGACGCGCCTCACCTCGCTGTCGCGCTCGGTCGCGGGGAAGCGGGTCATCGTGACGGGCGCGGCCTCCGGCATGGGCCGGGCGACGGCGCACCTCTTTGCCGACGAGGGTGCCCGGGTGGCGGTCGTGGACATCGGTGGCGAAGGGGTCGAAGCGGTCGTCGACGAGATCCGTTCGGCCCACGGGGTGGAGTCGGCAGTCGGTTTCGTGTCCGACGTCGGCGACCACGATGCGCTGAAGTGGATGGTGGGCGGAGTGTTGGAGACGTTGGGCGGAGTCGACGTGCTGGTCAACAACGCCGGCATCTCGCTGGTCAACTCGGCCTTCATGGAGGAGACCGAGTACGAGTCGAACTGGGCGCGGACGCTCGATGTCAACCTCACGTCCCACTCGCGTCTGATCAGGTTGTGCCTGCCGTTCCTGCGGGCAGCGGAAGGCGGCGGCCGGGTGGTGAACATCGCCTCGACCGAGGCGATCGTCACCACGGCAGGACTGGCCGCCTACGCCGCGACCAAGGCCGGTGTGGTGGGCCTCACCAAGAGCTTCGCGGTGGAGCTGGGCCGAATCGGCATCACGGTGAACTGCGTGTGCCCGGGCCCGATCAACACCGGCATGACTGCCGGCATCCCTGACGAGGCGAAGGAGACGTACGCCAAGCGCCGCGTACCGCTGCGACGATATGGAATGCCCGAGGAAGTGGCGCACATGACCCTCAGCCTGTGCCTGCCGGCCAGCAGCTTCGTGAACGGCGCCGTCATCCCTGTCGACGGTGGCATGACGATCCGCCACACCTGATGGCAGTTCCTACTTCTCCACCCTGAACGCGCCGCGCATGGATGGGTGGATGCGGCAGAAGTAGGTGTAGGTGCCCGGCGGCAGGTCGGCGGGGATCGTCCACGTGGTGCGGTCGGCGGTGGGCGGGCCGCCGAGCCCCAGTTCGCCCGAGTCGAAGATGACGGGGCCGTCGGCAAGCGGGTAGGCGATGCCGGTGCTCTGGTTGCACGGTGCCGCGCAAGCGGTGATCGTGTGCCACTGCCCCTTGCCGATGTTGGCGTCGAGGTTGTCGTAGGTGATCGTCTGGCCTGCCTTCACCGTCGGCACCGACTCGGTGAAGTTCATGTCGCCTTCGGTGTACACCCAGTCCTGGATCGGAATGGTGGCGCTGGCCGGCGCCGATGGCAGCGCGGTGAGGTCGAGGTAGCGAGTGTCGGTCTCGCCGCCGTGGTTGTCGTTCTCGGCGAGATGGCCATGAGTGAGCATGCCCGGTTTGTCCACCGAGGTGGTGAACGGGTCGTCGGCGTCGCCGCCGGGTTCGCCCATCCACACGACCATGATGCCCATCGATTCGTACCACGAGGCGAGGCCGCTGTCGTAGGTGGCGGTGGTGGAGAGCATGTCGCCTTTCTTCACGGCGACGTGCCAGTCGGGCAGGGTGGCAGTCATCGAGACGTCCCACGACACCGCACCCGCAGGCTCGTAGTACATGGCCTCCGACTGGAAGGCATGCGCCGTCTGGCCATCGCGTGCGACCCACAGGTCGGTGTGCAGGC
>JBAVTH010000353.1:0-2719 GCA_049696035.1 Ilumatobacteraceae bacterium | reverse complement strand
AGTCAGTGCCACGGGCGAGCCCGGGATGATGAAGCTCGGCCCTTGCACCGGTGCCAGGGAACCGCCGTGGAAGCTGCCGAACAGGCTGCGCACGTGAAAGTCGTCATCGCGGCCGTCGCTGACGCCGGCCTCAAAGCCGAGCACGTTGTCGGCGCCGTTGGCATCGACGAACAGCGGGTTCGCAAAGATGCTGTCGGTGTCCGTGCCGGTGGCAGCCTTCCAGTTGGCGAGCGTCGTGCGCTCGGCGCCGTTCCATGTGCCGATGCGGCCAGTGCCGAAGATCGAACGGAAGAAGACGTTGTTGTCCGCGCTGAAGCCGGCCTGCGACCCGGGATCCACGGCGATGCCGAGGCCCGACTGCGCCCAGATGATGTCGTTGCGCAGGTTGACGTTCTTCGAGGCGCCCTCGATGCGGATGGCGTCGGCGGTGGGCTCGAAGAAGGTGTTGCTGACGACCTCCAGCGCATCGGCCGACTGCACGCGCAGACCCACGGTGGTGCTGTCGTAGACCAGGTTGTTGCGCACCGTCAGGCCGCTGCCGGTGATGTCGATGCCGACCGGATTCGTGTAGACCACGTTCTCCAGCAACTCGGCATCGTTGGCCCGGATACCGATCAACCGGTTGCCATAGACCCGGTTTCCCAGCACGGCAGCGTCGACCGCGTCGATGCCGATACCGTTGCCGCGCACCACGTTCGACCGCGCCGTTGCACCGTTCTCGACCCGGATGCCGATGGCCGCCGCGTCGCTCTGGTCGACCACGGTGTTGCCGGCCACCAGGACGTTGCCGCGCCCGGTCAAGCCGCTCAGCACGTTCTGGAACACGATGTTGGCGGTCTGCGGCGCCAGCGTGGTGGACCCCACCAGCGCCGGCGCAGCGCCGCCCACATTGGAGACGACCATGCCGCGCGTGTTGCCGAAACTCAGGTTGCCCTGGATCGTCGCCGCGCCCGGGTTGCGGATGTCGAAGCCGATGTCCGAGTTGTTGATGGCGTTGTTCTGGCTGATGTCCGCCACCGCAGCGCCGACGAAGAAACCGCCGCCCGCGTTCCCGGAGGCCGATGAGCCAGTGAGGCTGCCGATCTCGCCGGCCAGGTGGATGCCGACGCCGCCGTTGTCGGTGCCGGCGAGCTGGGTGAAGCTGCCCGCTGGCGACCGGGTCTCGATGCGGATGCCCTCCAGCAGGTGGCCTGCAGCCGTGACGTGGCTCGCCGACAGGTCGTCGCTGCCGCGATGAGCGTAGAGGCCCCGATGCGCGTCGCGCAGCGTCACGTTCTCGACGGCGATGCCGTCGGCATCGTCCAGCTCGATCAACGGCCGGCTGCGGTCGCCAGGGATGGCGGGCAGCAACTCGGCGACCCGCGCGGTGCTGGTCGGCCCCGTGAGCGTGAATTTCTGGTCGAGCCCGAAGCCGCGATCGGTGCTGCCCGACACCACCAGCGGGTCGATCATCGAATAGCTGCCGGTGTCGATGTGCACCCGGTCGCCGCCCTGAAGGTCGTAGACGCGCGCCAGGTTCGTGACATAGGGCTTGGGCGCGGTCGGCAGCTTGCCGGTGTGGCGGTTGTCGCCGATGCCTCCGGGCGTGTACTCGTCGTTGGCGTTGGCATCGTCGTCGACGAAGTAGTCGCTGCCGTCCTCAGGCACCACGAACGGCTCCTGGCTGCGGTCGAGCACCAGCGGGTTGTCCACCCACGACACCTGGATGCGCAGGCCGTAGGTGCCGAAGCCTATGCCGCTGTCCTCGGGCGTCCACAGGAACTCGCCGTCGTCGGCCGTGGCCGCCACGATGGTGGTCAGGAAGGCCGGGCCGTCGGGCGTGTCCCGGTACAGGTCGATGCGGACCTGCGAGCCGACCGTGTTGTTGAAGCTCTCCCAGCGGATCGTCAGCGCGCGCTCGCGCACCGCGTCGACGTAGAGATCCGGCGAGCGCAGCGCGATGTGCTCGACACCCGGCTGCGGCGCCTGCAGTGGCGAGGTGAAGCGCTGCGTGCCAAACATCGGCATCAGCGCGTACTCGTCGTTGTGCCGGCTCTCGAAGCGCGGCCGCGCCCATTCGGGGTTGACGACGGTGGCCCCCACCGAGTGCAGATCGAAACGGGCGATGTCGGCCTGCCAGTCGAGCACGTCGGTGAAGTCGCGGGTCCAGAAACCCACCTTGCCTTTGCCGGTGACGTAAAGGTCGTTGAAGTCGCTGAAGAAGCCGGCTTGCGAGTCGTTGGCGACGAAGATGTCGTAACCGTTTTCGGTCCACAGCGTGTTGCGCAACACCTCGACGTTCTTCGAGCCGCCAACGACGCGGATCATGTCGCCGGCCGGCGAGTAAACCGTGTTGCCTTCGATGTGGACGTTTGCCGTGCCATCAACTGCAATGCCAGCGACCGTCGTGCGATAGATCTCGTTGCCCTCGATGCGATTGCCCTCGACGGCGACGACGCCGAAGCGGCCCAGCCCGATGCGGTTGAACTGCACCGTGCCGACGAAGTTGGCCACGCCGGCCACCCCACCCTCGATGACGTTCGCAGTCGACAGGGCGGCGCCGCCCACGACACCGCTGCCGGTCACGCCGACGGTGTTGCTGGCGAGGACCTGGTTCTGCATGCCGGCGGCCTGCAGTTCGACGCCGGTTTGGTTGTCCGAGATCTGGTTCGGCGTGCTGCCGGCGACGAAGCCGAGCGCATCGGTCGTGCCCGCCACCGTGCTGACGATGCCGGTGGTG
>JBAVTH010000352.1:0-1873 GCA_049696035.1 Ilumatobacteraceae bacterium | reverse complement strand
GGGCCGGTGCTGCCGCTGCTGCCGGCGACCACCGCCGCGATCGCAGCCGCCGGGGCGATGGTCACCAGCGCGACGAGCGAGCCGGCCGCCCAGCGGCCGATCACGATCTGCCACGTCGGCGCGGGTGACAGCCACGTGAAGTGGAACGTACCGGCGCGGACCTCGGCCCCGAGCACCGAATCGCCGATCACGAGTGCGGCGATCGGCATCATCAGGGCGAAGATGCCTTCCGCGGCAACGTTCGCGAACGCCTCGTCGCGGCCACCGTTGACCGCATGTGCCAGCAACCCGAACAGCACCGCGCCGGCACACGGCAGCAGCACCGCGAACCACCGCTTCGGCGGGAAGCACGAGCGCCTTGTGTACAACATGATGGCGACCAGCCGTGGAGTCGGTCGTGCATCGGTGGCGGGGGCGGTCATCGCACGAGCTCCCGGAACAGGCTTTCCAAGGAGTCGTCGAGCGCTCGAACCTCGAGCAGACGAACCGCCCCCTCCTTGGCGAGGCGAGGCAGGGCGCTCGCCAGATCGCGGGCCTGCAGCGTCTCCACCACCAACCCGTCGCGCTTGTGATCGAACGTCACGCCGGTGATGGACTCCACTCCCACGAGCGACGCGGCCAGCTTCCGATTCCCGTCGGAGCGGACGAGGACGTGGCGCGGCGTGTCGTCCATCGCATCGCGGATCGCACGATGGCCGCCCGCGGCAGCAAGCCGGCCGTGGACGAGCACGATCACACGGTCGGCCATGCGCTCCACCTCGTTGAGCACGTGCGAGCTGACGATGACGGTGCGGCCATGCGCGCCGAGCTGCTTGAACAACGTGATCAGGTGGACGCGCTGCACAGGGTCGGCACCGTTGAGCGGCTCGTCGAGCACCAGCACGCTCGGGTCGGTGACGAGGGCGGCAGCCACCTTCGTTCGTTGGCGCATGCCCTTGCTGAAGGCATCGACGTGCCGGTCGGCGACATCCAGCATGTCGACCGCCTGCAGCGCTGCATCCGGCGCGTGACGATCGACGACACGATGAAGATCCGCGACGTAGCGCACGAACTGCCTTGCGGTCAGCCCGGCAGGCACGGCCTCGTCCTCGGGTACCAGTGCCATCCGTCCGTGCACCTGCCGGTCGGTGCGCGGGTCGCGGCCGTCGACGCGCACCGAGCCCTCGTTGACGCCGACGAGACCGACCATGGCGCGCATCAACGTGGTCTTGCCGGCACCGTTCGGGCCGAGCAGGCCGCTGACACCGGGGCCGAACGAGCAGCTCAGCTCGGAGAGGGCGACCTTCGGGCCGAACCAGACCGACACGCCGTCGATCTGCACCGCGGCGTCGGCAACGAACGCGGGGTCCAGCACCGGCGGCTCGGCGGGCGTGGGTTGTGAGCTCATCGCTCCACCCACCGATACCGACGCCAGAGCACGCCTGCGGCGCCGATGAGCACGACCACGTAGGCGGCGACCGCGAGCACGCCACCATTGGCGACCCCCGTCAGCGCCGAGTCGGTGTCGATGTGCCCGAGAAAGGTGAGGTCGCGGAGGTACAGGGGCAAGCCGAGCACGTTGACGAGCGCTCCGGGCGAACCACCCTCGTTCGACCAGTCGCCGACGATGATGCCGGAGGAGATCGACGTGACGAGGAAGAGCCCGATGACCGCCGCGCCGGCAACGATGCGACGATCGGTGAGCGCTGCGATCGCGCAGCCGACCATCGCGTAGTAGACGGCAAGGAGCAGCACGGCCACCGGCACCTTCCACAACACATCGAGGTGACCGGTGAAGTAGTCCATCGCACTGTCGCTCACCAGCATGTTGCCCACGAACAGGACCACCTGCGGGAGGAACGAGAACGCGAACAAGATGGTGGTGATCGCACCC
>JBAVTH010000351.1:0-5448 GCA_049696035.1 Ilumatobacteraceae bacterium | reverse complement strand
CGACTGCACCGGCCACGACAGCACCGGCCACGACAGCACCGGCCACGACTGCGTCGCCGGCAGAGCCCGAGGTCGCGATCCCGCCAGGGATCCTTGCCGCGATGCCGTTCCAGAACCGGCTCGACGTGCCGGCGGGCATCTTCCAGGTGAAGCTGTACAACGGCACCGACCAGCGCTTCGACGTCGTCGGCGTGCAGTTGCTGTGGGCCGGCCTCACCACCCCTGTCTCCGATCGTGCCAACCCGCTGATCGCCGGCGACCGACTCGACTATCCGGTGCCGTTGGCGGCCGCCACGTGCTTCGGCGACGGCACGGTTGCCGACATGCCCGACCCGAACCAAGCGGTGGTGCGCGTGCTGCTGGCCGATGGCAGTGAAGTGCTGGCCCCGGTGTTCGACGTGCAGCACTTCGCCCGCGCCCTCTACCTGCAGGATTGCGAGCGCCAGTTCATCGCCGCGCAGGTGCGCATCGAGTGGGCCGATCTGCACGCCGCCCAGCTCGACGGCCGCGAGGTGACCGAGGGTCTCCTGCGGCTCACTCGCTTGGAGAGCACCGGCGAAGTGTCCGTGCTGCTGATGAGCAACAACATCCTGTTCTCGTTCGTCGCCCTCGATCCGGGCGACGGCCCGGTGGCCGTGCTGGGGACCGACGAGCAGTCGGTCGCCGTGCCGATCCGCTTCGCCGAGGGTCGCTGCGATGCGCACGCGATGGCGGAGACGAGCCAGCCCTTCGAGTTCGCCGCCACGATCGACCTCGGCGACGGAGTGGAGCGGGGGCTCGCGATGCCGATACCCGTCGCCGATCAGATCCCGATGCGGACGCGCCTGGAGGCGGCGTGCGCGTTCCTCGGGCAGACGGGGGCGTTGGGCGACGGGTGAGCCCTACTCGCTGGTGGGGCCGCTGAACTCCGGCTGCCGCTTCTCGCGGTGGCTCATCAGGCCCTCGCGGGCGTCGGGGCCGCCGAACCCGTAGAACTCGTACGCCAGCGACGCGTCGAAGATCGGGCCCGCTTGGCGGTACCAGTGGTTCAGCGTGTGCTTCGTCCAGCGGATGGCGGCCTGGGCCATGCCGGCCAACTGCACCGCCACTTCCAGCGCACGCGCCTGCACCTGATCGTCGTCGACGCACAGCGACACCAGACCGATGCGCTCGGCCTCCTCGCCGGTGAGCGTGTCGCAGGTGAGCAGGTAGTACTTGCTCTTCGCCATCCCGCACAGCAGCGGCCAGCAGATGGCTGCATGGTCGCCGGCGGCGACGCCGAGGCGGGTGTGGCCGTCGATGATGCGGGCGGTGCGGCCGGCCACCGAGACGTCGGCCAGCAGTGCGCACACCAGGCCGGCGCCCACGGCCGGGCCGTGGATCGCCGACACGATCGGCTTGCTGCAGTTGATGACGTTGTTGACGATGTCGCGGGCCTCGCGCAGTGCACGCGTGCGCGCCGCGTAGTCGGTGGTCAGCTCATCGAGCAGTTCGAAGCTGCCGCCGGCGCTGAACGCCTTGCCGGCGCCCTGGATGACGGCGGCCTTCACGGTGGGGTCGCGATCGATGGCCAGCCAGACATCGGCGAGGTGGGCGTGGCCCTCCGGCGAGACCGCGTTGAGGCCCGGGCCGTCGAGTGTGACGCGCAACACGCCGTCCACCGGGCGGTCGAACGTGAGCGTCGGGAACAGGGTCGCATACTCGGGTGTTGGGTCGGCCATGCATGCGACTCTACGAGGCTTCCCGTTCACTGGACGGGTGTCACGTCGCCCGAAGCGACAGCGCGAACGGGCCGGGGTAGCGTGACCCGCACTTCGAAGGGAGGTCCCACCCCATGGACCGAATCTTGATCGACGATCTTCGTGTTCTCACCGTGATCGGCGCACTGCCGCACGAGCGTGAGATCGCACAACCCATCCGCATCGACCTCTCCATCGGGGTGGATCTCCACGAGGCCGGTCGCAGCGACGACCTTGCCGCAACCGTGCACTACGGCCTGGTCTGTGAGCGCGTCACCGAGCTGGCCCGCGACAGCAAGGACATCTTGCTCGAGCGCCTCGCGGCCAAGGTGGCCGACGTGGTGCTCGAGTTCGACCTCGTCGACGAGGTCGAGGTGACGCTCACCAAGTTGCGACCGCCGATTCCCGAGGAAGTGCAGAGCACCGCGGTGAAGATCGTGCGCACCCGCGCCGAGGCTGCGGCGCCGCCGCTGGTCGCGCACAACGCGTACATCGCGCTGGGCAGCAACCTGGGTGATCGCGAGCGCTACCTGCGCTTCGCGGTGAGCGAGCTCAGCAACGTGGTCGCCATGTCGCAGGTCTTCGAAACCGCAGCGGTGGGCGGCCCGGAGGGGCAGGGCGCGTTCCTCAACATGGTCGTGCAGATCGAGACCCCACTGGATCCCTATGCGCTCATCCGCCGCTGTCAGCGCATCGAGGCGAACGCGCTGCGCCAGCGGATCGTGCACTGGGGCCCGCGCACGCTCGATGTGGATCTGCTGTTCTACGACGACGTCAACATCGCCAGTGAGGCGCTCACGGTGCCGCACCCACGCATCTTCGAGCGTCGGTTCGTGCTCGCGCCGCTCAGCGAGGTCGCTCCTCATCTGTGCCCGGCCGACTGGGAGACGGCGTTGCCGCCCAGCGAGATCCACGCTCGCGGACCGCTCGCGCTGTGACCTGGTTACTCGCCGGCGAGGCGGTGCTCGAAGGCTCGCACCTTGGCGGGGTAGTGCACCCTCCCGAACTCCGGACGGTTGCGGATCACGATCTCCAGCAGCTCGTCGTGCTGGGCGGTCTCCTTCCACGGCAGCGCGATGTACAGCGGCAGGCCGAACACGCGCATGGCGTTCAGGTTGCTGTAGACGCGCTTCTGGTAGACGTATCGCTCCTCCCACGGCCAGTTGCTGGGGGCGAAGCCGGTGCCCGGGTCGAGCACGCAGCGGTCGCGCAGGCCGTAGCGGTCGGCGTCGCGCAGGCGGGCATCGAAGAACTCAATGATGGCCGCCACCGGGTCGCGATCCACCATCTCCATCGCCCGCGGGTTCGGGCCGCTGAGGAACGGCACGACGATCGGCACGTCGAACTCGGTGGCCACCTGCCACATCTCATCGCTCTGCATGCCGTCGGCGGCGTTGATGACGGTGGCGCCGGCCTGCAGTGCACGGCGCAGCACCTCGGGGCGCCAGGTGTCCACGCTCATCGGCACGCCCAGCGCGGCCAGCGCGGGCACGAGCTCGCGCAAACGTTCCCACTCGGCTTCCCACGGCACCACCGTCGCAGCATCGGTGCTTCCCTGGCCACCCAGGTCGAGGCCGTCGGCGCCGTCCGCCAACAGCCGGCCCGCCCTGGTGAGGGCTTGCTCCACCGTGCCGACGATCGAGTCGGCGTTCAGCGAATCGGGGCTGGCGTTCACCACTCCGTACAGGAACATGCGCAGGGATGCTACGGGCGGCGCGCGACCGAACGGCCGGCGCCGGGTGGGTCGCGATGAACTCCGTGCGCACCTTCGAGGTCGACGACTGCTCCCTCGATCTGCTGTTGGAGGCCAAGCAGGGCCGCACCGTGTCGGTGTGCATCCCGTGCCGCGACGAGGCGGCAACCATCGGCCCGTTGGTCAGCATGGTTCGCCATGCGCTGATGCGCCGGGTGTCGCTGGTCGACGAGCTGATCGTGCTCGACGACCGCAGCACCGACGACACCGCACTCGTGGCCGCCAGCGCCGGCGCCACGGTGATCCCGATCGAGGAGATCCACGTGCAGCACGGCGTGGGGCACGGCAAGGGCAATGTGCTGTGGGCCAGTCTGGCGGCGAGTTCCGGCGATTTCGTCGTGTGGCTCGACGGCGACGTCACCAGCTTCGAACCGAACTGGATAGCGAAGCTGCTGGCCCCCCTGATCGACGACGACACGGTTGCACTGGTGAAGGCGATCTTCCACCGGCCCACCCAGCTGGGCGGCGGCGGGCGCACGACGGAACTGGTCACGCGCCCGCTGATGTCGCTGTACTACCCGCAGCTCACTGCGCTCGATCAGCCGCTCGCCGGCGAGTACGCCGGCCGACGCTCCGTACTGGAGCAGCTGTCGTTCGTGCAGGGATGGGGGGTCGAGATCGCGCTGCTCATCGACATCGCCAGCCGGTACGGGGCCGAGGCGATCGCCCAGGTCGATCTCGGCGTGCGCGAGCACCGCCACCGCAGCCTGCACGCCCTGTCGGTGCAGGCCGCGGAGGTGATGTCCACCATGCTCGGTCGGGTGCCCAGTGGCTCGCTGCTGCCCGAGGGTGAGCAGTGGCTGCAACGAGCGGATGGCTCGCGAGTGCCGCTCAACCTGTCAGAGCGCCCGCCACTGGCCTGGCTCAGACCGTGATGCCGAGGTGGACGGCCCCGCCGTTGTCGTTGTAGCCGGTTCACCAACCCGCGTCGGCGAACTGCTGCAGCGAGGCCAACGCCGCTGCGAGCACGTCTTCGTCGGTGCGCTCGGCCCACCAGCGTGCCTCGGCGCCGCCGATCAGGCCGAGCAGCACGGGTGCGCCGGCCACGTCGAGCAGGTTGAACCATTCCACGAATGCGTCGTCGGTCGCGGCAACTCGTGTCCACTGCTGCGCGGTCTGCGACCACCACGCTTCGTCCCACCGCAGCCAGAGCTTGTCGAGCAGGCCCATCCCGATGGCCTCGATGGCCGCGGTGTGCGTGAACGGCAGCGGCGGTACGAACTGGATGACGCCCGCCTTGAGGACGCCGAGCGGGACGGTGACCACGACGGCGTGAGCGGTGACCACCTCGCCAACGCGGTTGGTGACCACTGCCTGTTCGCCGCTGGTGTCGATGGTCGCGGCGGCCCAGCCGAGGCGGATGTCCTGACCGTCGAGCGCGGCGGTGACGAGCGTGTCGTAACCGCCGAGCACCAGCAGGTCGTCGCCCTCGCTGCCCTCGGCGGTGCCCCACCATGCCGACAGCTCGTCGGCATCGGCGCCGTATTCGGTGGTGATCTCGGTGCGCAAGTAGTGCTGCAGGGAGGCGGGGTCGATGTCCGCCGCAGCGCCGGACTGCTCGAGCGCGTCGGCGAGCGACAGGTCTGTCTCCAGCTCGTCGGCCCAGTCGATCGCCGCCTCCAACGCCGCGTCCGACCCGTCGGCGAGCGTGCCCTTCGGGTCGTGCACGACGTCGTCGTACTCGAACGGGGCTGTGGCGACGTCGAGTGCGGCGAGCTCGGCTGCCAGATTGCTGGCAGCCGTGTTGTGCACCCAGCTGGCACCGCGCTCGACGGGCACCGGCCAGCCGTCGGGACGAACCGTGTACATCCGCCCGCCCGAGCGTTCCTGAGCCTCGACCACGATGACGGTGTGCCCCGCGTCGGTGAGTCCGCGCGCGGCGGCTGCGCCGGCGATGCCCGCGCCGACGACCACGACGGTCGAGCCGGGGCCGAGTGCCTCGTCCACGAGCGCTGCGGCCGCGAGGCCGGAGGCCTG
>JBAVTH010000350.1:0-2709 GCA_049696035.1 Ilumatobacteraceae bacterium | reverse complement strand
CTCCAGTGAGCTGGCGGAGCGCGACCGCACGCTCCGGGCAGTGGCCGCGCTCCCTCCGCAACGCCGCGCGGTCGTGGTGCTGCGCTTCTACGACGACCTGTCCGAAGCGGGCATCGCCGAGGTGCTGGGCATCGGGTTGGGCACGGTGAAATCGACGCTGTCACGAGCAGTCGAGCAACTTCGCACCGCCCTCGAGGCTCAGGAGGGGCCATGAACGATCGCTCGGAAGCTCAGGTCCGATCGCACCTCGGCGCGGTGGACCGGGTGGCCGTCGCCGACGCTGCGTCGATGAGGCAGCGCGTGGACCGTGCCGTCGGGCGACTGGAGCGCCGTCGCCGGGCGGCAATGGGCGGCGCGCTTGCGGCGGTGATCGTGCTCGGCGGAGCCGCTGTGTGGAACAGCAGCGCCGGCCGGGCCGCAGTACCTCCGGGCGATGGAGGCTCGACGACTGCTGCGACGACTGCTGCGACGACTGCAGCGACGACTGCTGCGACGACTGCTGCGACGGCGCCCATGCCGGCAGTCGCCACGACGATGCCGTCGCCGGTCGACGGGTGGTCGGCCATCCCGGTCGGGCCGCGCGGTGTGGTGACCGGTGCCCAGGTGGTGTGGACGGGTACGGAGGCGATGTCGGTGGTCGGTGCGTTCTCGGACGGTGCGCCTGCGGGTGTCGATGCCTACAACCCGTTCACGCAGACGTGGCGGGTGGTCGCCCTCGGTGCGCCGGTCATCGTGCCGATCGTCGCCTGGACCGGCAACACGCTGCTCGCAGTCGGGTGGAGCGACGACGCGAGGAACACGGTGGCGACGCAGCTGGACGCGGACGGCGCGTGGAGCCTGCCGGTCGAGCTGCCGTTCGGCTTCAAGGCCTCTCCCGCCGATCCGTACGTGTGGACGGGCGGGGAGTTGCTGCTGCTTGCCGGCGATCGTGCGGTGGCGTTCGACCCGACGCTCGCCCGGTGGCGCGAGTTGGCCTCACCGCCGATCGCCGCCCGCCTCGACGGTTCCTCCGTGTGGACCGGCTCCGAGTGGCTGGTGTGGGGCGGCGACGCCGCCGACGCGACCGGTGCGCTCGGCGATGGCGCCGCCTACGATCCGGCCACCGACACGTGGCGCACGCTGAGCGACAGTCCACTGAGCCCGCGCCTCGTCGGCGGTGTCTGGACCGGCACCGAGCTGCTCATCACGGCAGGTCGCAGCGGCAACTCGGATGGGATGATGGCCTACGCCGACGGCGCTGCCTACGACCCGTCCACCGACACCTGGCGGTCGCTCGCCGATGGCCCCGCCCACCCCGGCTTCCAGATGGCGTGGGACGGCGCGTCGCTGTACCTGTTTGCCAAGGGCGGGATGACGCGCTACGACCTCGCGACCGACAGGTGGGTGGAGAGCTTCGCGGGTGTGCCGTTCTGCCACGACCCGACCTCGCCGGTGTGGACCGGAGATCGCCTGATCCTGCTCGGGTGCTACGACGGCACGACTGGTGGGGCGATGCTCACGCCGTCAGCGCGAACGTGACGACGAAGCCCTTGTGGTCGCTGCCCGGCACCTCCAGGTCGCGTAGCGATGTCGGGGTGAGGCCGTCGCCGAAGAGGGCATGGTCGATGCGCACGAACTCGGGTGGGAGCAGGCCTTCGTCCATCGGCCAGCTCACGCTCCATCCGTGGCCCATCGCCTCGTGGGCATCGGTCAGCCCGCGATCGAGCAGGCTGCGGAACGAAGGGTGCCAACGCGACCCGTTGAAATCGCCGACGACCACAGTGGGCAGGGTCGACTCCGCGGCCCTGGCGCCGATCGCGTCCAGCTGAGCGCTCCACCCGGCGGCGTTGTAGGTGGGCGGGTACGGATGCACGCCGAGCAGCCGGATGGAGCTGCCGTCGACGTCGAGGATCACATCGACCGTCGGACGCCCTGCGACCTCGACGATGCCGCCTGACACGATCGGGTGGCGGCTCCACACGCTGATCGCCCCTGCGCCGCCGAAGACGCTCTCCTCGCGATACGGGTAGTCGTTCACCGCTGCGTGCTCGATCAGTGCATCGTGGAGATCGGTGGCCAGTTCGGCCATCACCATCACATCGGCGTCGGTGCCCAGCAGCGTCTGCACCGCCGCGTCGGCCATCGGGTTGCTGAAGAGGAAGTTCGAGTAGGCGATCGTCAGGGCGGGGCTGTCGGCGGCTGCCCTCGGCGCATCGCCGTGGAACACGATCGGGTAGCTCAGCGTCAGCAGCGTGACAACGGGGATCAAGGCTGCGAGCGCCAGAGGGTGGCGACAGGTGACGCAACTGATCACCGCGATCGGAACGGCACCCAGCAGCACCCAGGGAGTGACGGCCTGGAAGGCCGCGATGGTGCGCCGGCCCTCGATGCCGAACCACTGGGTGAGGCACAACCCGAGCATCGGCAGCAGCAGCAGCCACCCGGCCGTCTCCAGCGCTCTTGAGGTCCACCGAGGCATTCGGACCATCCCATCACACCTTGCGGCCGGGGTGGCGTCACCTGCGCTGGCGGGTGCCGGGTTCACCAACCGCGGAGGTCGATCGGCCAGCGGTCGAGCACTTCGTGCCCGCGCAGCAGCCAGGCCACCTCATGCATCGCCATCGTCGGGTCGATGTGGGCGGGCACCACGCGGACACGGTCGCCGGCAGCGGCCACGCCGGCGTGGGGAACGAACGTGATGTGCTCGTCGCTGAGGAACCAGGTGTCGGC
>JBAVTH010000349.1:0-1583 GCA_049696035.1 Ilumatobacteraceae bacterium | reverse complement strand
ACCCTCACCGCCCTGGCGCGGGTGCTGCAACGAACCAGCGTGCTCGGTCTCCACCTCGCCGCCGGGAGCGACACCTGGGTGGGCCCGTCGCCGCAGGCATGCCTCGACGACTTGCGCTCGCGCCGCGGCCGGTTGCTGCAGCTCGCCGATGAGCTGCTGGCCGAGAGCCGGCGATTCGTGCGCATCGCCGACGACCTCGAGGCCAAGGCCGCAACGCTCCCCGGAGTGCGCTGATGGGCCTGCTCGCCTACGACCCCGATCGTGTCGGGCGGCTGCACCTCGCGATGTCCAACGCCCTCGACGAGCTGCGCGCCGTCCGTTGCACCGACCCGGCAGCGGCCGACGCGATGCGAGCGGTGAACGCGGCTGCCACGCAGCTGGAAGTCAGCTGGCTGCCGCTGGTGTTCCGGCTGCTCAGCACCGACCCGCTCTCCGGCGGGCAACGCCGCGACGCAGGGTTCGGCGCGCTCGACCAATCGCTCGTCCGCGTCATGGCCGATGGCTACGGCTGGGCGGTGCAGGCCGACCCCCTCGCCGACGACGCCACGGTGGTCACGCCGGAGGAGGCGCGAGCCCTGGGCGCGACGCTCGGCGTGATCAACGTGGAGGCCCTGCTCGACGACCCGCAACAGCTGCACTGGCTGGCTCTGCAGCTGGAGGTCATCGGCCGCGACCCGGCCCTCAGCGCCGCGTTCATCGCCAACTTCCACGGCTGGGCCGAGCTGTGCGACCGGCTCGCCGGCCGCCGCGCACTGCTGCTCGCCGAGACGCCGTCGCAGAGCGGCTCGACGGTCGCCGACCTCGACGGTGTCTTCGCGGGCCTCGCCCACGTACAACGCCAAGCGCTGATCACGGCCGCGACCGACGAGTGCGTCACACCCACCGCGGTCATCGCGCAGATGGAGGAGATGAACCCGTACAGCGCGGCCCTGCTGGTGCGCTCCCTCGGGCTCGACGGCGCGATGCTGGCCCACGTGGCCGACCAGCTGCTGGTTCGCTGGCGCAACATGCCCTGGCGTCTGGACCAGAGCGCGCCGCCGAGCGACTTCAGCTTCTGGGAGGGGCCGAACACCGGCGACATCCTGTTCCAGGTGCTGCTGCTCGATCCCGCCGCATGCGCCGTGTTCGTGGGGCTCGCCGTCGAGCATCCCGATGTGCTGTTCGCCACCGCCACCGACCCGGGCCTCGCCCACCAGGTGATCGCGACCGCCACCGATCCTGCCCGCACCCCGGCTGCCGAGGCAGCGGCGCTGATCGTGCCGATCCTGGAGTACTTCGAGGGGTTCGAGTACGGCTTCGATGTGGGCAACGAAGGGTACGACGGCTCGTGGCCGCTGTTCCTCGTCGACCTGATCTCCCCGTGGACGATGCAGTTCTCGCCGCTGAACGACGACTGGAGCCTGAGCGCACGCCGCAAGGCCGACCTGTTGAGCTTCGTCGTCGACGACGCCAACTCGTTGGCCCGCCTGGTCGCCAATGCCGACACCGTTCGCGACGGGGCGATCGCGACGCTCGCCACCGGGGACAGCCACACGCTGGAGGAGTTCGCCGCCTACCTGGGGCTGCTCAGCCAGGTGGTGCTG
>JBAVTH010000348.1:0-1540 GCA_049696035.1 Ilumatobacteraceae bacterium | reverse complement strand
GCCTTCTTCTGCGCGGCGGTGGCCGCCTGCGCGGCGGCGGCCGCGGCGCGAGCCTCTTCGGCTGCCGCGAGCTTGGCTTCGCCGAGGTCGGCCTTCGCCTTGGCCTCCTTGGCGAGGTAGGCCTGCTCGAGAGCGTCGTAGTCCTTCTGCTTCTGTTCCAGCGTCGCGATGAGCGACACCGCTTCCTGCTGCTTGCGTTCCAGCGTCTTGCGTTCAGCGGCGAGGTCGTCGACGAGCGACTGCAAACCGTCGATGTCGCCCTCGCCGGTGTCGATCGCGACCAGGCCAAGCGCGGCTCGCTGTTCGGCTGCGCTGTAGGTGGCGGCGTCGGAGAAGATCGGGCTGAGGCTGAGCGAATCGCCACCGGTGAAACGACTGACGGCGATCTGCTGCAGCACGGACTCGACATCGCCCAGTTGCACGGTGAGCTCGTCGATGCGGGCCTGCGAGGCGGCGATCTCGATGACGAGCGCGTCCTGTCGGTCGAGGGCCGCCGAGTAGTCCTCGTCGATCTGGCCCATCTGGTTGCGCAGGGTGTCGAGATCGTCGAGGATCTGATCGACCTTCTGCTGGGCGTCGTCGACGCCATCTGCCTGGACGGAGACGGGATGGGCCATCACCGGGCCGGCCAGCAGGCCGATGGCCACTGCACAGGCGCCCAGGAGTGAACGATACGAACGGCGGGACGTCATGACGCAGGACAGGCTAGCAATGTTACGAATGCATTGCGAACCATGACGCCACATGACACATCAACGCTCCGCGGGGTCGCTGCAGGCAACGGACCGTCCGTGGACTACTCCCATTCGATGGTTCCCGGCGGCTTCGACGTGACGTCGTAGACCACCCGGTTGACGCCGTGCACCTCGTTGATGATGCGACTCGACATCGTCTCCAGCAGGTCGTAGGGCAGCCGCGCCCAGTCGGCCGTCATCGCGTCGTCGCTGGTGACGGCCCTGATGATGATCGGGTGGGCGTACGTCCGCTCGTCGCCCATCACGCCCACGCTGCGCACATCGGCGGCGAGCACGGCGAAGCTCTGCCACAGCTCGCGCTCCAGGCCGGCCTTGTGGATCTCCTCACGCACGATGGCATCGGCATGTTGCAGCGTGTCGACCCGCTCGGGTGTGACCTCGCCGAGGATGCGCACGCCCAGCCCAGGGCCGGGGAACGGCTGGCGCAGCACGATCTCGTCGGGGAGGCCCAGCTCTTTGCCCAGCTTGCGCACCTCGTCCTTGAACAGGTCGCGCAGCGGTTCCACCAGCTTGAGCGTCATGTCCTCGGGCAGGCCGCCGACGTTGTGGTGGCTCTTGATGACCGAGGCAGTGCCGTCGCTGCCGCCACTTTCGATCACGTCGGGGTAGAGCGTGCCCTGCACGAGGTACTCGGCGTCCTGCAGACCGCCGGTGTGCTCCTCGAAGATGCGCACGAACAGCTCGCCGATGATCTTGCGCTTCGCTTCCGGTTCCACCACGCCGGCCAGCTTCTCGAAGTAGCGCGGCCCGGCCGAGACGTGGATCAACTCGATGCCCATGTTGCG
>JBAVTH010000347.1:0-3825 GCA_049696035.1 Ilumatobacteraceae bacterium | reverse complement strand
GCTCACCGCATCGTCGAAGCGGGAGTAGTAGGCGACGGCCGCCTCGTCGATCCTGCGCACCACGTGTTCGTCGATCTCGTCGGCAAGGTCGACGAGCATCACTCGGCGCACGTCGGATCGGTGCCGCGCGCAGCCGTCGGTGGTGTCGATCTGCACGAGGGCTGCCTCACGGGCCAACGCATCGAAGAGCGCCTGCGCGTCACGATCGGGACCGATCGTCAGACCGCACGGCCCGGCGAGCACCTCCCGGATGACGTCGACGGTGATGCGACGGACGATCAGCCCGGGCAGTGCCAGCTTGCGAACCTCGTCGTCGTGCAACTGGCGCAGGATCCTGCCGTAGAGCAGCGCCTGCACCTTCTCGCTGCGCAGCCGCGCCAGGAACTCGCTGCGGTGACGGCGGAGCTCCTCGAGGCCCTCCGCCTGCACCAGTCGAGCGGCGAGGCGCAGGCACATCGGGCTGCGACCGACGATGCCGAGCAGCTCGTCGGCCTCGCTCGTGGTGAGCGCTCCCCCCGCCTCCGTCACGGCGCGCGTGAGGAACAGCCTGGCCGTGGGCTGGTCGAACTCGCCCAGGTCGATCGGTCGCAGCGGCATGGGGATCATGTCGACGCCCTCGTCCGTCCCGCTTCCCAACTCGTCAGCGAACGCCGAGCGCACGTCGGTCACGAAGTCTGGCGGCAAGGTGCGACCGGCGAGGACGAATCGCAGCGAACGGTGCGCTGACGCCCATAGTGCGACGAAGTCGAGCAGCACGCGCACCACTTCACGACCGAGCACCTCGGCCTCCTCGAACGTGTCGACGACGACGACGACCGGCGAGGCATCGAGCGGCTCGCGAAAGACGTCGACGAACCGGCCGATCAGCTGCGGGCGATCGTCGCCGTACGCCGTCGACGATTCGTACTGGCGGCCGCCGTCGAGGCGGGACGCAGCACTGGAGACCTCGTTCACGAGTACGGCCAGCGCAGCTGGATCCACCGCAACCAAGCCGGCGAGCTGGCGCGCCGCCTCGACCAGGATGGTGAGCGGCTGCGTCGGGGACATCGTGGGGCGATCGAGGTCGATGTAGCACGTCGGGTGGCGAGACGAGCTCGTCAGCGCGTACTGCGCCAACAACGTCGACTTGCCGACGCCACCTGGGGCGTGCACGAACAGCGGCACCGGCGGCCGGTGCAGGTCGACGTAGGCGGCGATCTGGGCGAGCTCCGGTTCGCGCCCCACGAACCCCTCGCCCACGAGCCGACGGAGGGGGGCCAGCTGGTCGAGCTGCGCGAGCGCTTTCTCGACCTCACGGCGGGAGGGTTCGATGTCGGCGAACTGATCGAGCCACTCGTGTGCACCGAGCAGACCGACGAGCTCCTCGCGCGTCAAGGGCTGCCGGTCGACCTCGTGCGCGACGACTCGCTCGAACATCTGCTGCAGCGCGGTGTCGGGCCGCTCCGGGTTGGCAGCGAGCGCCTCGGCGACACCGGCGCGGGACCAAAGCCGCTCGAGCGCTGCCACGCGGTGCAACGGCGTCAGCTGCCACAGACCGGCGAGTGGCCCATCGGTCAGCAGCTGGCACCGCTCGAGCAACGCCTCCTGCGCGAGCGTCTCGACGTCGCGGTGCGTCGCGACACCTCCGACCGGCCGCAGCCGATCCGGATCGAACGCTTCCAGCACACAGGCGGCGTCGAGCCATGGTTCGAGGTCGACGCGCGCATCGAGATCGGCATCGATCGAGTCGACCAGCTTCTGGTAGTGCCGGCGGGCCGCCTCGCTCTCAGCCACCGGACCTGCCCGTGTACTCGACGACCCAAAGGTCGATGGTGTTCCTCATCAGCAGCATTTGCTCGCGCGAGGGCTGTGGGAGGTCGAGCAACAGCTTCTCCGCACGCTGCAGTACCTCCTCGCTCGTCACCAACTCGACGCCGCCGCGGTTGACCAGCTGCGTGACGTGATGTGCGATCTCGGAGGCGTCGGGGAAGCGCGCCGAGTCGCGCACGGCAAAGCTGAACAGCTCGTCCATGATCGGCTGGTTGTAGCCGATCAGGACGACGAACAGGTTGGACTTCAACTGCTCGGCAGCGCGGGCCATGGCGTACGCCATCTCCTTGACGATGGTGTCCACCGCCACGTCGTTGAGGTCGTCGATCACCAGCCAGAAGCGGTCCTCGAGTTGCGGGAGCGCACCCTGGAAGGCGATCTCCAACGGGTTCACGTGGGCCAACTGCGGTGTGTCGATGAAGGGTGGCAGCGAGACGCCCTCGAGGTGGAGCAGCTGTAGCGCCGAAGCCACCAGGTGATACGGGCTCAGCGGCGACAGCTTGCTGAGAGAGAGCGACTGGATGTTCCCGACGCCCCAGGCCGCGGCGAGGTGCTGCAGGAAGTACCAGCTGTACGACTTGCCGCCGGGCTGCTCGCCGGCGATGACAGCCACTCGGCTGGTGTAGAGGCTCGGCTGCTCGAACGCGGCGAGGCGCTGGCGGAGATCGGCGCGGTCGATGAACGACCTCGGGCCGAGTGTCATCGCGTCGATCGGCAGGCCGGAGGGAGAGAAGTAGCTCGGGGTCAACAGCTCCACGGCAACGGTGACCATGTCGCTGGTCCCGTGGTCGCGCATGAGCCACAGCAGGGGTGCGCGCAGGGATGGCTGGCGCGCGCAGAGGTTGCAGACGACCTTGACGACGCCTTCGGGGTAGGTCTCCGCCGGGGGCATCACGTCGGCGAGCGAGACCCCGAGATGGTCGTTCAGCTTCAGTGCCAGTTCACTGCCGGTCCAGCCATCCGAGATCGCCCTGGCGATCTGCTTGATCTCGGCGCGCTGGATCGGCATCGCAAATCACCCGCAACCACGAGCGGCCGCGTGAGCGGATGCGGAGTCGATCATTGGTCCATCTCCTCCAGCAGCGAGGTGATCGTCGCGTCGTTGGGACGTTCCTGGTGGACGGCCTCGACGAGGGCTCGGATCGTGCCGTCGGCGCTCATCCGAGTGATGAGCTCGTGAACTCGATTGGGATAGGGAACCCCGGCCGACGTGCTCTTGAGAAAGTCGAGGCCGAGGAAGCTGACCAGCTGCGAGAGCTCCGCCTCGGTGAAGACGTCGACGATCTCACAACGCAGGTCCGCCTTCCATCTGACAGAGGGCTGCCAGGTTTTGGTCATCGCAACTCCCCACGTTCACCCGTCACATTGCGGTGGCTTCTCTTGACGTGTCCCGGGCCGACAATAGCGCTCTCAGTTGTGCACCGAAACGGTCAAGGTCACCAAGAGGATCAAGCGATCGTCGACGCTGCCGGCGAGCATGCCGGCCCGACGACGCTCGCGGCCACCCGCAACGACAGTTGGACGCTTGACCGAGCACGCACCTCTCGCGTGCTGCGGCAGCCGCAATTGGTTGAGCCAGCGTCGAGTGGGACAGCAGAACTGCGGGGTCCGATTCTGCCGGCAATTCGCAGTCGCTCGACGATCCCCGAGGGGCATGCCAACGGAGTCACTCGAGTCTGGAGTCCAGCGCCGTCCGGCCGGACAAGCCCAGCGAGCTCATCCGCTCCCTGACCATCAACCCCGAACGACGCTACCACGGCACCGGCAACCCCATCGGCGGCCCCACAGGACCCAAAACAAACGGACTGAACCCAGATGAGGGTTCGGTCCGTCCGGGATGTCTCGCGACACCACAGTGGTGGCGGGGGCAGGATTTGAATCTGCGACCTTCGGGATATGAGCGGATGGGCGAGATCACGAAACGAGGGTTCATGGTCAGCCGGTTGCGAGCAGCGTGGTCGTGTTGCTCGAGGCGTCTCGATCCTCGTCGAGTTCGAACCTGGGAGCTTGGTTGCG
>JBAVTH010000346.1:0-8527 GCA_049696035.1 Ilumatobacteraceae bacterium | reverse complement strand
ATGTTGGCCTCTGGATCGATGTTGATCGCGAGGATCTTCTTCGACGCCATCGCGCCCACCCAGTGCTGGATGGCACCGGAGATGCCACAGGCCATGTACAGGTCCGGGGCGATGCGAGTGCCGGTCTGGCCGACCTGATCCGTGTGGTTGCGCCACCCGTTGTTGGTGACGGCACGCGAGCAGCCGACGACACCGCCGAGCAGGCCGGCGAGCTCTTCCAACGGGGCGAACGCTTCAGCGGAACCGACGGCACGACCGCCACCGACGACGAGCGGCGCCGTTGCCAACGTGACGCCCGCGGCGCGCTCCACCCGCTCGGTCACGATCGTGCGGGCCAGTGTCGGGTCGAGCTCGACGACCAGCGCTGCGGTGACGCCCGACGCGGGAGCCTCCGCGGCCTCGAACGAGTGATGCGACACGGTGAGCAGCTTCGTCGGCGCGGACAGGCTGCACTGTTCGAGCAGCGAGCCACCCCACCGGACGCGTGTGATCGACCAGACCTCGCCCGGAGTTGCCTCGACGACGTTGGCCACGAGCGGAAGGTCGAGCCGCGCGGCCGCCTGCGCCATGACCTCGTTGCCGCGGTCGGTTCCGCATGCCAGCACCGCAGCCGGACGCAGCGCACGAGTCGCCTGGGCAACTGCTTCACCCCACGATTCCGGGCCGTAGTCGGCGAGCAGTTCGTGGTGAACCTGGTGCACCACCGTCGCGCCGTGAGCGCCGAGCTCGGCGGCCGCGCCGTCGGCCGCCGCACCCAGCGTGAGTGCCTCCACCTGGGGGTCGATCGAGCGGGCGGCAGCCAGTGCTTCGAGTGAAGCCGGGCTGAGCGCTCCACGATCGTGTTCGATGACGACGAGTACGGTCACTTGAGGATCCCCAGTTCTTCCAGCAGGTCGACGACGGCCGGCGCGGCGTCGGGGCCATGACCCAGTACGACGGTCTGGCTGGCCTGCTCGGCCGCCTGGACGAGGGTGACCATCTGCTGGCCACCGGGCTCCGCCACGGGGGTGACGGCCTCCACCGCCACCTTCTTGGCGTTGAGCCGGCCCTTCATCGTCGGATAGCGGGGAAGGTTGATGCCCTCCTTGACGCCCAGCACCGCGGGCATCGGGAGCGCGTAGACCTCGACGCCGGCGTCGGCTTCACGCTTGGCGCGAGCCGTGCTGCCGTCGATCTCGATGCCCTTGACGCCGTTCACCGACGGGCGACCGAGTGCGTAGGCGACCCGCACACCGACCTGGAAGTTGCCCGAATCGGCGGACTCGTTGCCGAACAGGATCAGGTCGAACGGTCCGTCGGTTGCTTCCAGCGCCGTGATGGCGGCAGTGATCGCCGTCGCCGTGCGCTGAGGGTCCCAGTCGGCGGTGTCGATCGGCAGCAGCAAGCACTTCGCCACGCCCACGCTGGCGGCGTACCGCAGCTGCTCCTCCGCCTCCGCAGGCCCGAGGGTGAGCACCGTGGCCTCGCCACCGTGGGCCTCCACCAACTGCACGGCGGCCTCCACCGCGCATTCCTCGTGAGGACTGGTGGTGAACGCGAGATAGGCGGTGTCGACGGCCTGACCATCGGCCGTGATGTTGATCTTGGCACCGGGAGCCGGCACCCGCTTCACACAAACAAGCACTCTCATCGCAACGACTCCTCGTCGGTGGGGGTGGTCTGTAGGGTGCGCTCCGCGATCCCCCTCCAACGTCGGGCGACACGGCTTCCGTGAGCCCGACAGCAGTTGGGTCGGCCAAAGGCCGTCGAATCACTTCGCACGAACGGAGCGAGCGAGCGAAGCGAGTGAACGAGAGAGTGCGACACGACTACTTCATTCGGCTGTCGGAGGGGTCGAACAACGGGGTGGCGCCGGCGACTTCGACGGTGACCGGATACAGCTCGTTCATGTACATGACCTGCAGCTTGGTGCCGACCACTGCGTGCTGCGGCGGCAGGTAGGCCAGCAGGAGGTACTTGCCCACCGAGGGGCCGGCACCGGCGGTGGTGACCCGGCTGACGCGGCCCTTGGCGTCGAGGATGCGCTCGCCGTCGAGGGTGAGGATGGGCTCGTTGCCGCCGGTCGGGAAGCGGTCGTAACCGTCGGCGCAGCGCTGGTTGTCCATCGACAGCGTGCACATGACGGCGGCCAGCGGCTCGTCGCGAGCGGCCAGGTAGGCGGCCTTGCCGATGAAGTCGGCGCTCTTCACCTTCGGGCGGGCGAGGCCTGCTTCCACCGGGTTGTACTCGCTCTCCAGCTCGGCACCCATCAGGCGGTAGCCCTTCTCGATGCGGCCGGTGACGGCGTAGACACCGATGCCCACGGGGATGATGTCGAACTCCTTGCCGGCGGCGAAGATCGCGTCCCACAGCTTGAGGCCGTGCTCCATGCGGGTGTAGATCTCCCAGCCGTTCTCGCCCACGTAGCTGATGCGGAACATGGTGCACGGCACGCCGTCGATCAGCACCTCGCGCACGGCGCCATACGGGAAGCCGTCCTGGGTGAGGTCGTAGGCGGCAGTGGTGTTGTCGGTGACGATCTTCGCCATCGTCGCCGCAGCATTCGGGCCCCACACGCCGAGCGTGCAGATGCCCTGCGAGCGATCGGTGAACGTCACCGAGCTGCCGGTACGAGCGTTGAACTCGTGCAAGTGCTTCTTGAACCAGTAGTTGTCGCGGCCGCCGTCGAACGCACCGGTGATCACGCGGTAGTGCGTGTCGCCCAGGCGCTGGATGGTGAGGTCGCCGCGGAAGCCACCGTGCGGGGTGAGCAGCGGAGTGTAGATGCTGCGGCCGACCGGCACGTCGACGTTGTTGACGACGACGTAGTTGAGGTACTCGACGACGCCGGCCCCCTCGAAGTCGAACTCGTTGAACGCGGTCAGGTCGACCACGCCCACGCTCTCGCGCATCTGCAGGTGCTCGGCGTTGGTCACCGGGTTCCACCAGCGGGCGTCCCACTCATGAGTGCGCGGCTGGCACGCGTCGGCGAACTTGGCCATCAGCGGCTCGTTGCTGCTGTACCACTGAGGGCGCTCCCAGCCGCGGGCGTCGAAGAACGTCGCGCCGAGGGCTTCCTCGCGTGCGTAGAACGGGCTGCGGCGCATGCCGCGCTGGCTGGCCCACTGCTCACGCGGGTGGACGATGCCGTAGGTCTTGTTGAAGTGCTCGTTGCAGCGAGCGTTGATGTGCCACTCGGTCTTCTCGTGCGGATAGAAGCGGCTGATGTCGCTGCCGTGCGGGTCGCACATGTGCGGGTAGCCGTAGGTCATCCACTCGGCGACGAGCTGGGCGATGCCGGGCCCTTCCTTGATCCAGACGGCAGCGGCCGACCACAGGTTGGTGACCTCGGGGGTCTCGCCGAGCACCGGGTTGGCGTCGGGGGTGAGCGACAGCAGGCCGTTGATGGCGTACTTGATCTCCGCGTCACCGAGCATCTCCATCAGCTCGATGGCCTGCTCCATCTGCGGGTCGAAGTCGTCGTAGGTGAGCGGGAGTTCGGTGGGGGTGAGCGCCGAGGCCTCGTTCGACGGGATGTCGTCGGGGCGCATCAGGATCGGGCGGTGGGCGTAGCTGCCCACTTCCATCGAGCCGGCGGACTGACGCTCGTAGCAGAACGTGTCCATGTCGCGGACGATCGGGAAAGCGAGCTCCTTGTTGCTGTCGACCAGCACGTCGATCGGGCCGACGTCGGCCATCTGGTGCACGGCCGGGGTGAGCGGGATGTTGGCACCTGCCATGGCGGCGATGCGGGGGCTCCACACGCCACAGGCGATGACGACGTGCTCGGCCTCGATGCGGCCTTTGTCGGTGACCACGGCGGAGACCTTCGGCCCACCGGGGGTGTCGGTGGTCTCGACGTCGAGCACTTCGGTGTTGGCGAACACCTGCAGCACGCCGGCAGCGACGGCCTCGTCGCGCATCTTCGTACCGGTGGCGAGCGAGTCGACCACGCTGACGCTGGGGGTGTAGTACCCGCCGAGAAGGATCTCGTCGTTGATGAACGGGACCATCTCCTTGATCTCGGCTGGTGTGACCAGACTGGCCTCGATGCCCCAGGCCTTGGCCGACGTCATCCGGCGCTTGAACTCCTCGAGCCGTTGCGGCTCACGGGCGACCTCGATGCCACCGCAGGTGTTGTTCAGGCCTGCATCGATGTACTGGTTCTGACTGTCGATCGTCAGGAACGCCATCTCCTTGTTGTGGTCCGTGGGGAAGATGAAGTTGGACGCATGGCCGGTGGAGCCGCCCGGGTTGGGCAACGGGCCCTTGTCGATCAGCACCATGTCGGTCCAGCCCAGGCGGCTGAGGTGACCGACCAGGCAGTTGCCGACGATGCCGGCGCCGATGACGACGACCTTTGCTGAGGACGGGAATTCGCTCATGTGGATACCCCCCGGTACCGGTGCTTGGTGGAGATGAGATCGGCGCCTGCTTGTCGACGCAACGACAGTGATATATCTTTACCATATCACAGAGCAACTGTCACTCTCGGAGCGTGCCTACGCCGAAGTCCGCCGCATGATCGTGCGGCTGGATCTCGCGCCCGGCGATGTCATACGCGAGGAGGGCCTGCAGGAGCATCTCGGCCTCGGTCGGACCCCCATCCGCGAAGCGCTGCAGCGATTGGTGCGCGACCAGTTCGTGACGGTCATTCCTCGCCGCGGCATGTACGTGAGCAGCATCGATGTCGGCGATCTTGCACTGCTCTACGAGACGCGGGCCATCCTCGAGCCCTACGCGATGCGGCTCGCCAGTGCGCGCGGCACCGCCGAGACGTGGGATGCCATGGCAGAGGTGCTGGAGCAAGCGCACCCGGAATCGTCGCCCGTCGACCTGCTGGCCATCGATCGCCGATGTCGCGAACTGGTCTGGGCGGCGGCCGACAACCGGTTCCTCACGGATCAGCTCGACATGCTGTACGCCCACAGCGACCGCTTGTGGCACCTCTACCTGGGCGACGTCGCCGATCTCCGCGACATGATCGCCGAGCACCGCGAGATCCTCGGGGCCCTCCGGGCCTGCGATGCAGATCGTGCAGCCGAACTGATCGAGGCCCACATGCGCCGCTTCGACGAGCAGATCCGCAACGCGGTGCGGCGCCGGCTCGAGTCCCCCTTGGCCGGTTGACTCGCCGCACCGTCCGGGTCAGATCGGTGCGCGGGTGCCGAGTCCGAGCGAGACCGCCGAGTCGAACACCAGCCGAGCAGCCGCCATGTCCTCCATGGCATGACCGGTTGACTTGTAGACCGTGATCGAGGTGTCGCCGCGGCGACCAGATGCTCGTCCGGAGAGCACCTCCCCCAGCTCCACCATGAACGCCGCGTCGCGACCCTGCAGCTCGTGCGCCCCAGCAGGCGGAGCGTTCAGCGCCGCGCCACGCCACTCGACGATGACCACCCCTGTGGCCATCGCGGTGTCAATGGTTGCGGCAGGGATCTCGGCGCCCCTACCCACCGATGACACATGGACACCCTCGGCCAACCATGAGTCGTCGATCACGGCCCCCTCCGCGTCGGTGCAGAGGCACACCACATCCGCACCCCGGACAGCCTCCTCGAAGGTGGACACGGCGCGAGCGCCCGGCTGCAACGCGGCCAACTCGATCGCACGAGCATGGGTTCGCGAGGCGACGCGGATGTCGCTCCACCGGCGGACGCCCATGAGCACCCTCATGTGCTCGTGGCCCAGTGCACCCGCGCCGACGATCGCCACCGATGTGGCATTCGCCCGAGCGCCGAGGTCGACCGCCATCGCCGCCGACAGCGAGGTGCGCACTTCGGTGATCAACGACGCATCCATGACCGCCAGGGGCGAACCGTTCTCATCGTCGAAGAGTGCGATGACGCCCTGGTGAGATGGCGTCTCGCTGCCGTGGTTGCCGGCGAACACCGTGACGGCTTTCAGGCCGAACGCAACCCCGGGCACGTAACCGGGCATCGCTGCGAGCAACCCACCGGGCGTGAACGATGCCATGCGCGGGGGCACCGACGTCGTACCGTCGCTGAAAGCGATGAACGCTTGGGTCAGCCGTTCGCGCAAGGCACCGAGATCGAGGCATCGGGCAACGTCGTCACGCGACAACACGAGCAACTCGGACACGGCAATCCTCCAAGGTTCGATCCCGTTGCGACTCTACGATGCGAGACTCATCGGTACGTTTCATCCTCGCCGGACACCGACCCCTGTGCTGTGCCAGATCTGTCGAGCCACGCGAATGGCGCTGCTGCTGCCCTGGCGCCAGGGCAGCAGCAGCGGTTCACCGCTCGCTAGGGCACGCGAACCTGAGCGGTCCTCACGACCAACTGGCCACCGTCGCGTACTTGCACGGTGAGCGTGTACGTGCGCCCACCGGCCGCGTATCGCTCCGCACGCAACAGCACCACGTGGGGGTCCAGCACCTGGATGTCGTTCGGCTTGTCTCCCGCACCGACCCCGCTGTCCGCCTCGGAGGACACGACGGACGTGAGCGCCGTGTCGAGGAAGCGCCACCGGGTCACCGCACCCACCAGGACCAACCGCATCGTGTGGTTCGCCGGGCGCAACGTCGTGGGCAGCACGATCAACGTCTCGTCGATGCCGGCGAGCCGCACTCCGACAACGACAGGGTCGTGGTCGGAAGTGCGGAACTCGTCGGGCGCGTACAGCGAGGCGATCTGGCCGGCGCTCTTGAAGTTGGTGTTGTAGTCCAGCACGGCAGGCTCGTCGCTGTTGATGTGGTACTTGTTCGCGCCGGTCACCTGCGCAACCAGTGAGGGCGAGGCCAGTGCGTAGTCGAGCGAACCCCATTGCCCGTCGAAGACGTACGAGTAGCTGCCCGGGTTGAACTGCTGGGCGAGGTCGACGAAGCCGGCGCTCGCGAACACGTCGATCGGGTCTTCCTTGGCGTAGGAGTTCAGGTCGCCGATCAGGAGGAAGTCATCGTCCTCGACCCCGGTCGGGTGGCCTGCCACCCAATCCACCAGTGCTGCAGCTGCCTGCGCTCGCGCCGGGTTCCAGCAACCCTGGCCGTCCAGCTGATCCCCCTGCGACCCCACCGCATCGGTGCAGCCCTTCGACTTCAGGTGGTTGACGACGACCGTTGCCACCTCCCCGGTGCCGTCGACGAACGACTGCGCGAGCGACGGACGGTTCAACGAGCTGTCGAAGCGCGGGTCGACGGTGCTGTCGATGGTGGCCCAGTGACCGATCGGCGTGACCCTCGCCGCCTTGTAGACGATGCCGACCCTGATCACGTCGTTGCCGATGGTGCCGGTGTCGATGTACGCCCACACCGTCGCTCCCGCACGTGCGTTGAGACCGGCGACGATGTCGGCCAGTGGCTCGACACCGGTGGTGTTCTCCAACTCGATCAGTCCGATGACGTCAGCGTCGATCTTGCCGATCGCGGTCAGCAGCTTGTCGCGCTGACGGGTCAGTTCCTCGGAGCTCTCCGCCCCGCGACATTCCTGCAGGTGGCCGGTGGGGCCGCACTTGATGGTGTTGTCGTCGATGGAGAGGAAGTAGTTGAGCACGTTGAAGTTGGAGATCTTCACCGTGCCGCCCACTGCCGGCGCGGAAGATGGCCGAGCGTTGGCGGTGACGAATGCCGGCGACACGCCGCCGGGCACCAGGCCGCTGTCGCTGAGATCGCCGATCGGGCGCAGCCTGTACGCGTTGGGCGACGCGCCGTTGCCAGCCCACGTGTACGTCATCACGCCCGTCAGTCCGGTGATCGTGTCACCGCCGCGCAGCGGGTTCGCTGCCGTCGTCGGCGCACCGCCGCGGCCGAGCAGGATCGGGTCCGGGTTCTGGTTCTGCAACGCATCGTCGACCTTCAGCCGGTTGAGGTTGTTGACGGCCTGAAGGGCACCCGCATCCGCGCCCGGCTCGGCGACGGCCGTCGGCTGCAGCAGGCGACCGCCACTGGACACGACGATTTCGCCGAAGCGCCCGAGCTGGAAGTGCTCGCTCACGGTGAGCTCCTGCGGGAAGACGACGAGCATGCCCTCGACGGCCTCGAGCGAAGCGGCAGTCGCGAACGGCATCGTCACGGTGGCCGGTGTAGCCACGGCTCCGGAGGCAAGCACGGTGATGCCCGACGTCGTTGCCGACAGCTGGGTCTGGCCCTGGAACTCGCTGACCGAACCGGTGACGACGACCACGTCGCCGAGCGCCACCGAGTTGTTGTTGCCGTTGAACACGAAGATGCCCTCCGACGTCGCCGGATCGACATCGTGCTGATCGTCCTGTTCCTGCACGTAGAAGCCGCGCAGCGCGGGGCTCGGCCCTTCGTAGTCGCCCACGACCACGCCCTCCACGGCGACCGTGAGACCGGCGCACGGACTGGTCTCGGCGACGCCCTGCACCTGGCCGATGGGGGTCATCGCCGGGGCAGCGGGACACGCCGGCGGAGGCGGCGGCGGCGGAGGCGGTGGAGGTGCGCCGGTGAAGGACTGACCAGTGTTGATCGCGCCCGGAGATGCGGCGGCGACGGGGCTCCACGTGAACTCGCCGTACGTGGTGCCGGCGCCTGTCAGCTGCAGCGATTGGCCGAGCGGTTCAGTGC
>JBAVTH010000345.1:0-1868 GCA_049696035.1 Ilumatobacteraceae bacterium | reverse complement strand
TCATGCACGCGGTCGCCATGCGCGGTTCGGTGAGCGTTCGTGAACTGGCCATGCTGCTCAACGTCAGCGAGCAGACCGTGCGCCGCATCGTCAAGCCGTTGGTCCAGCGCGGCGAGGTGGAGAAGGTTCACGGCGCGGTCGTCGGTCGCGCCCGCCGCGGCGAGGCGCCGTTCCTGGCCCGCATGGCGGTGAACCAGCGGGCGAAGGTCGCGATCGCCGGCCGAGTGGCGGGTCTGGTGCGCGACGGCGACGTCATCGCGCTCGATACGGGGAGCACCACCGGCTTCATCGCTCAGGCGCTGCGCCAGCACCGCGGGCTCACGGTGGTGACGAACTCGACGTTCATCGCGACCAGCCTGGCCACCATCCCGGGCAACAAGGTGCTGATGGCAGGCGTGGAACTGCGCAACCACGACGGAGCGTCGTTCGATGCGCAAGCGTTCGCAGTGGTGCGCTCCATGCAGGTCCGACTCGCGATCCTGTCCGCGTCCGCGGTCGACGACCGTCGCGGGCTGATGGTGCAAGAGCACGCGGAGGCGGAGATGTCGGCGGCGATGGGCGAGGTCGCGGAGAACCGAGTGTTCGCCGTCGACTCGTCGAAGTTCGGTCGCAGCGCGCTCGTCGCGCTCGCGCCCATGCGAGCCGGTGACAGCCTGGTCACCGACAGGAAGCCGACGCCCTCGCAGCGCAAGGCCCTCGGCGCCGGGATGATCGTCGTGTGACGGTCCTGTGTCGGGAGTTCACGGAACGGTCGTTCAGTCCGTCGAGCGACCCGGTCTAAGCTGCGCCGCAGGTTGGGGGCTGTGGAGGACAAGGGGAGCGCGCCAGTGGTGGATCCGATGATCTCGGTGAGGGACCTGTGGAAGGTGTACGGGCCGCGGGCCGAGCGCATCGTCGGGTCGGCTGATGCCGACCTGCCGCGCGGCGAGCTGCAGGAGAAGCACGGCAACGTCGTCGCCATGCGCGAGGTCAACCTCGATGTCAGCCCTGGTGAGGTCTTCGTCGTCATGGGTCTCTCCGGCAGCGGGAAGAGCACCCTGATCCGCTGCCTCACGCGGTTGATCGAGCCCACCTCCGGACAGGTGATCATCGACGGCGAGGACGTGACCGCGGCCGACGACGATGCCCTCCTGGAGATCAGGCGCCACAAGGTGTCCATGGTGTTCCAGCACTTCGGCTTGCTGCCTCATCGCACCCTGCTCGACAACGTGGCGTTCGGGCTGGAGCTGCGTGGGGTCAACAAGGCACAGCGTCGCGAGCAGGCGGCGCGCACGCTCGAGCTGGTGGGCCTGCCGAACATGGGCACGTACAAACCTCACCAGCTCAGTGGCGGCCAGCAGCAACGCGTCGGTCTCGCCCGGGCACTGGCCACCGATCCGGCGATCATGCTGTTCGACGAGCCGTTCTCTGCGCTCGATCCGTTGATCCGGCGTGAGATGCAGGACGAGATCGTCCGCCTCCGTCGCGAGGTGCGCAAGACCATGGTGTTCATCACCCACGACCTGTCGGAGGCACTGCGCCTGGGCGACCGCATCGCCATCATGCGCAACGGCCGGTTCGTCCAGGTCGGTACACCGGCGGAGGTCGTGCTCGACCCAGCGGACGACTACGTCGCCAACTTCGTGCGCGACGTCCCCCGCTCGCACGTGGTGCCCGTCGACGCAGTGATGTCGCCTCCGAACGACGGACCGTTCGCCGGGGAGGTGCAGAGCGGCTCGAAGATCCGCGAGGCGGTCAGCTTGGTGGCCCACAGCGAGCTGCCCGTGAAGGTCACCAAGGACGGACGGATCATCGGCACCATCGACAGGGTGGGGGTCCTGTCGGTCATCGCCGCCGAGGACGTGTGATGGCTGTTTCGCTCGAGGCGC
>JBAVTH010000344.1:0-6810 GCA_049696035.1 Ilumatobacteraceae bacterium | reverse complement strand
TCGCAGTGGTGCCGCGGCTGAACACCTCGGCCGTGCGATCGACGAGCCGGGGCAGCGTCGGGAAGTCGGCGTGCTCGCGGGCGGTGCGCTGCAGCTTGCGGACTGCCACCAACGGCAGCAGTTCGGGGAACAGGTAGGCACTCGAGGTCAGCTCGAACCCGGCTGCCTGCGCCAGCCGTCGAACCTGACGACGTGAGTAGCGGCGGTGGTGCCCAAGGGCAACATCCCACGACGTGAACGCCCACTGGAAGGCAGGCACGGTGAGCAGCAGTTGTGAGCCGGGTGCCATGCGTTCGTTGATCGTTCGCAACGCGGCCTCGTCGTGCTCGATGTGCTCCAACACGTCGAGCATCGTCACCAGCGTGGTGGCGGCGATCGGCGACCCCACGTCGTTGCGATGGTCGGCGCCGAAGTGCTGGGCCAGTGCCTCGTCGAGGATCGGCGACGTCTCCTCGAACCGGTAGCCCAATGAGCGACCTTGGGCCACCAGCCAGTCACCGAGCTGACCCGACCCGGCCCCGATGTCGAGCACGGTGTCGGCACCCGCGCGGTCGGCAGCCTGCCCCACGAGGTGGAACCGCACACGGTGCCAGAAGGTGTCGCCGAGGGTGCGGGCAACGAGCATCTGCTGCTGCTCGAGAGGGGTGATCGGTGGCTGGCTCAACAGCCTGGACACTAGCGCCGCACCTGGAGGTCGTCGCAGATCGGTGTGCTGCGCCGCGGTGGGTCGAGGACGAAAGCCGGGCTCGCCACGGCATCGACGAGGTCGGGTGCGGCGAACGCGAACAACGCCGGCCGCCCGTCGATGCCGACGGAGAGATGACCGGTGACCGGATCGGACTCGATCACGACCCTGACCTGATCGCCGCCGATCGCCACCGGGCTGCCGACGGCGGCATCACCGTCGTTCGGTTGATAGCCGGCCGTCGCCTGCCCGCCGGAGAACTCGATCCGCAGGTCGCCCTGAGGAGTGGTGAACGACACCGGGCCGGCGGCGGGGTCGGCAGTGCCCTCCACTCGTCTGATCCCCTCGGCGAGCTCCAACGGCACCCAGTTGCCCTGCTCAGCGATGTAGAGGCCAGTGCACATGCCATCGATGGCGACGACGCCGTCGCGGGGCACCGCGGCACCGGACGCGAGGTCGATCACCGAAGGCGGTGGACCGCCGAACACGGCGTCGTCGATGCGATAGCGCATCTCGGTGAAGCCCGGCTCCTTGAGGTTCTGCACCCAGGTTGCCAGCGAGACGTTGACCCAGATCCCCCACGCAACCAGTGCTACCGACAACCCGCGCAGCGCCATGCCTGCCCGCCCCGCGGGCAGTGTCGTCACCGTCGCGGTCACGGCTGCGGGAACGACCAGCGCGGGCAACATGTCGGTGAGGTACCGGTTGGCGACGAAGCCGATGAGGAAGCTGGGCAGCGCGGCCGCCAACGCGCCGGCCATCAAGGCTGCGAGGGGCCACGAGCGGCGGCGCACGATCACCACCACGCCGATCAGCGCGAGTACGAACAGCAGAGTGGCGGATGCGGTCAGCGAGGAGGCGGGCGTGTTGCCTTCCACCGGATAGGAGCCGTACTCGGTGGCCAACGGGCCGAACCGGACGAACGGCACCAACCGCTCGAAGCGGACCGTGTCGGGTCGCAGGTACTGCACCACGGTCGTCGGCAGGAACCGGAAGCTGAAGAAGCTGCCGTTGTTGCCGGCGAACCATGCGGCACGTGCCGGGTTCTGCAGCGTCAGCAGCTGCCGGTCGGCGGGAAGGTCGAGCAGGGTCCCGAACTTCGCGACGTTGAAGGCCATGTTGAGCAGCACGCCGCCGACTGCGCCGGCGCCGGCGGCGATCGCCGCCCGTCGATGCCGGCGCCAGAGCAGGCAGCCCGTGAACCCGACCGCGGCCAGCGCACCCAATCCGACGCTCGACCGTGTGAGCACCGTGGCGCACGCCAACGCGACTGCCGGAAGCAGCGTGCTGCGGCTGGGGGAGGCCCACAGCCGCAGCAGCGCCACCGACGTGGCGAGGAACAGGGCCAGAGCCCACATCTCGGTCTCGTCGTAGACGCTGTTCCAGCCGGCGAGGCTGAGCGCCGGAGAGCAGGCGACGGCGGCGACCAGCAGTGCCCGTCGGCGCGGCGAACCGCCACCGAGCATGGCGCCGATACGACGGCCGAGATGAAAGGTCGCAGTGCAGGCCACGAAGAACGCGACCACCATCGAGACGCGCGACAACCGACCGTCCGCCCAGCTGCCGAAGACTGCGAACGGCACGCGCAGCAGGGCCAGCATCGGCCCGTAGTAGAGATACGTCTTGCCATCGATCAGGAAGCCCTCGGGGCCAGGTATGCCCGCCGGCACGTCGAGGTGGCCGCGCAGGAAGGCATGCGCCTGGGCGTCGTAGAAGTCGGTGCTGAAGCCGCCTCGGTCGAAGAGCTCCCAAGGCCGCCAGCGGCACACCACGAGCAGGAAGAGCATCGTGGCAGCCAGCGTGATGCGACGCGACCACTGCGAGTCGGGCGTGCCGTGCCAGTGCCACACCCGTTGTGCCGTGGCGCGGATCACAGCGCCGCCATGCTCAGCACGGTGAGCGCAGCACCAGCGGCGAAGCCGGCGGCCAGAGTGGGTCCCGGCGCGGTACGCAGGCGTCGCACGGGCTGCTCCACCAGGTGGTGCAACGCCCAGGCCACGACCAGCGCAGTGGCCACCGCGAGCGCCAGCAGCGGGGCGCCCTCCATGCCCGTGCGGTCGCGCGTGAGCACCGACATCACCGGCCAGTGCACCAGGTACAGCGCGTAGCTGACCGTGCCCAGCCGACGCAGCGGGGTCGCCGACAGCAGCGCTGCTACACGACCACGCTGCAGGAGGCCCACCAGCGTGCACGCTGTGCCCGCGGCGACGAGCGTGTACCCGCCTCGGAGCAGCCACGGCGGCGTGTAGTCGACGAAGAGGAACAGCGCGACCATTGCGGCCAAGCCGCTTCCCGCCATGATGTCGCCGCCGGTCGCACCCGGGCCGGCATTGCGCTTGCCGTGGTGCCACACGGCGAGCAGCACGCCGACGAACAGCTCCGGCATGCGCAGGAACGTGTTGAACTCGAGCGAGGGTTGCCAGTCGGTGACCAAGTTGGTCAACCCGGTGGGCACCACGATGCCGATCGCCGACGCAGCCGCCAACACCAGCCGCGGTCGTGGCGACCGGCACGCCACCAGGAAGACGACGGCGAGCGCGAGGTAGAACTGCTCCTCGACGGCCAACGACCAGGTGGGGCCCAGCGGCCCGACGATGGTCTGCAGCAGCTTCCCCTCACCGCCGGCGATGACGTGCCAGTTGGTGACGCTCCAGGTCGCTGCGACGGCATCAGCAGCCTGTGCCGACAAGGCGCCCGCCATGCTGACCAGCACGACGGCCAGCACGAGCGCGAACGATGCCGGCCACAGCCGCCGTATGCGACGTGCCCAGAACCTGGGAAGGTCGACACGGCCGGAGTCGGTGTGCTCGCGCAGGAGCAGTGACGTGATCAGGAAGCCACTGAGGGTGAAGAACACCGAGACACCGATGAACCCCCCACGGACCCATCCAGTGAGGCCGGCTTGAGCGCAGCCGTGGTACACGACGACCGCGGCGATGCACAGCCCGCGCATTCCGTCGAGCGCCGGTTCGTAGGCGCCGAGAGCACTGGAGCTCACCGAGGGCACGGGCGGCTCGGGCGGCGCCGTCGTCATGCGGGCTGGTCGTTGCGCAGCGCACCGCCCCGCCACGGTGTGAACTCGTAGACGAACTGGTAAGCGAACATCGTGGGCCAGACGCTCACCAGCAGGCGGTCGAGGCGGCCGAGGGTACCGCTGACGACGCGCGACGTGCTGAGGCCGAGCGCATCGAGCGGCAGCCCGGTATGACGGAACGACACCTGCTCGAGCCCCGCCTCCTCGGCCACCCGGAGGAAGCGGCGGCGGGTGAAGAACCGCAGGTGCGTGGCATCGAGCACGCCGCGCTGGTCGTAGTCGAAACGGCCGGACGCGATGCGGAACCGAGGGTACCAATGGCTGATGTTGGGCACGCTGGCGATGATGCTGCCCTGCGGCCGCACGCGCGACGCCATGTCGGCCAGCAGGCGACCGGGCTCGGCAAGATGCTCGATGATGTCGGCGGCGAGCACGAGGTCGAAGTCGCCTCCGACCTCGTCGGGTATGCCCTGGCCGAGATCCGCGCGCACGAAGCGACTCATGCGCCCTGCGACGCCGTCGGCCTCGGCCAGGTCGATGCCCACGACCGTGTGGCCAGCATCGGTGAGAGCCTGTGCCAGCCAGCCCGGGCCGCAGCCGACGTCGAGGATGCGCATCGGTGGGCGGCGCTCGACCATCTGCAGGATGCGGCCGTGTGAGCTGTACGGGGAAGGCTTGAAGGCGTACGGCTGGTCGACATGACCCAAGCGGCCGCTGCCGAAGCCCGACCGGCCGAGGCGGTATCGCACCGTGTCGACGAGGACGTCCTTGGCGTACTTGACGCCGTTCACGTGACAGATCTCGTCGCCGTAGTAAGTGGGGATCGGCACCTCGACGATCTTCATCCTCGCTGCAGCGAGTTGCAGGATGATCTCGGTGTCGAAGTCGAACACATCGGAGTTGCCGACGAAGGGCAGTTGGGCCAGTGCGCTCACCCGATACGCGCGATAGCCCGAGTGCCACTCGCTGAGCTGCAGCCCCGTGAGGGTGTTCTGGGTGGTGGTGAGGATGCGGTTGCCGACGTACTTGTACAGTGGCATGCCGCCCTCGCGGGCCTGGCCGCGGTGCATCATCCGCGAACCGAAGACTGCATCGGCGTCGCCGTTGACGATCGGGTCGATGATGTCGCCCATGATCTCCGGTGCGTACTGGCCGTCGCCGTGGAGCAGCACCACCACGTCCCACCCGTGGTTGATCGCGTACGTGTAGCCGGCCTTCTGGTTGCCGCCGTAGCCCAGGTTGTGGGGATGACGCACGACCGTGAGGTGGAAGCGCGGGTTGCTGCCGTGGTACTCCTGCGCCACGCCGTGCGTGTCGTCGGTGGAGTGGTCGTCGTGCACCAGCACCTCGGCCAGCTGCAACTGCGTTGCGTCCGGAATGCGATCGAGCACGCGGGCCAATGTCGCCTCCGCGTTGTACGCCACCACCAGCACGCCGACTTTCACGACTGCACCCCTTTCGGCGGGCAAGGCTAGTGGCACGCGATGCACGAGGGGCCCATCCGCGGAGGCCGGGTCGTAGCCGGGAGCGGAGCTACCGTGGCGGCTGTCATGCAGCCTGCGAACACCACCGCCGTCGACCGCCGCACAATGCGCGTGCTGGTGGCGGTGGGGGCGACGATCCGCATCGCCTACGTGCTCACCAAGTGGAACCGGCCGCTGGCCCTCAACGACTCGTTCTACTACAGCGGGCAGGCGCACCAGTTGGCTCACGGCCACCTGTTCCGCGAGCTGTTCGTCGACCAGCCCGGCGCCGAACACGGCCCGCTCACGTCCACGCTCATGGCCCCGGTCAGCTTCGGCGCCGACTACGTCAACTGGCAGCGGCTTGTCACCGTGGCCTGCGGCATCACACTGGTCTGGCTGCTGGGCAAGCTGGGCACGCGCCTCGGCGGACGCCAGGTCGGTCTCGCCGCCGCGGGCATAGCCGCCGTCGCCCCGAACCTGTGGATGAACGACGGCCTGGTCATGTCGGAGAGCGTCAGCATGCTGCTGGTCGCCGTCGTGCTGTGGTTCGCGCTCGATGCGGTCGAGCGGTTCGACCGACGCTCGCTGCTCGGCCTGGGCACGGCACTCGGTCTGGCCGCACTCGCTCGCAGCGAACTGATCCTGCTCATCCCGATCGTGCTGCTGTGGCTCGGCTGGAGCCACCACCGTCGCGGCGGCCGCGTCCCGTCCTCCGTCGTATCTGTGGGGGCAATGGCCGGGTTGGTGCTGCTGCCGTGGATCGCGTTCAACCTCGCGCGCTTCGAGAACCCGGTCTTCCTCACCACCAACGATGGCACCACGTGGCTCGGCGCCAACTGCCCCGACACGTTCCACGGCGCGACGATCGGCGGATGGAGCCTGGGCTGTGTCGTCGCCGACCCGCAGTACCGGATGGACGAGGAGCCGAGCGTGAGGTCGGCGCGGCAGCGATCGATGGCCGTCGACTACGTGCGCGGCAACCTCGCCGACGTGCCGCAGGTGGTGGCTGCTCGCATCGGGCGCACGCTCGACCTCTACGGTTTCGGCAACCTGGTGGCACAGGACGTGGGCGAGGAGCGTCCGCGGTGGGCTTCGTGGGCCGGCATCGTCAGCTTCTGGATGATGGCGCTCGCTGCCCCGGTCGGGCTTCGCCGGCTCAGGCGGCGCCACCGTTGGCTGCTGCTGTCGCCGTGCATCGTGGTGGCGTGCACGACGGTGCTGTTCTACGGTGGTCACCGCATCCGATCGAGCGCGGAGCCGACGCTGGTGCTGCTGTCAGCGCTGTGCGTCGCCGCTGCGATCGAACAGCGCCGCGGCCGTCAGCAGGGTGACCACCAGTAGACCTGGAGCGTGCAGCTTCTCCCAGAAGCCTGGCCAGGCTGCGTTGGCCAGGTGGCGCTCGATCAACTGTCGCTGAGTGATGCGGGCGCCGATGCCGGCGGCCAGCAGCAGAGCCGACACGCCTGCGATGGCCGGCCGACGCGACGCAACGATCGCTGCGGCGGGCAGTAGCGCGACGAGGGCTGCGCCCGGCGAGACGAGCACAGCGGTGAGGCCGACCAGGACCGTGGCCGTGGCCGTCGCAGCGCGCCACGACACGGGCGCCCAGAGCGAGCGATGGAAGC
>JBAVTH010000343.1:0-16885 GCA_049696035.1 Ilumatobacteraceae bacterium | reverse complement strand
CCCGACGAGGATTTCAACTCGCCCGACGGCCTGATCCGAGACACCCGTGCTCGTCGCTGACACCTCTGCCTGGATCGAATACCTCCGCCGCACCGAGTCACCCGCTGACCTCGCGCTCGACGGTGCGTTCGCGCGCAACGAGGTGCTGCTGCCCGAGCCCGTGAAGGCCGAGCTGTTGGTCGGAGCACGAACGAATGCTGAGCTCGCGGCCCTGCGGCGCATGCTCGACGGCGTCGACATCGCGCTCGTGCACCCTCGCGACGACTTCGACGCCGCGGTGGATCTGTACCAGCGTTGCCGCACCATCGGCATCACCCCGCGAGGCCTCGTCGACTGCCTGATCGCGGCGATGGCGGCTCGCACCGGGCACCCGCTCTTGCACCACGATCGCGACATTGCATCGCTCGCCGCGGTCGCCGGCGTGCCGGAAGCCGAGGGTTCACTCGTCGCCCGAGACGACGCCTGACTCGGCCGGCGCCTCGCGCTCGTCGCTAACGTCCGGCCATGGCAGCACTGGCACAGGACGCGGCACCCGAATCGGTCGGTATGAGCAGCGAGCGGCTCGCTCGCCTCGATGCCCACTTCCAGCGCTACATCGACGACGGCCGCCTGCCGGGCTGGCAGATCGCCGTCACCCGCAGGGGCAAGGTGGTGCACCACACCGTGGCCGGCCGGCGCGACGTCGCCAACGACCTGCCGGTGGAGGCCGACACGATCTGGCGCATCTTCTCGATGACCAAGCCGGTCACCGCCGTGCTCGCACTGCAGCTGTGGGAGGAGGGCGCGTTCGAACTCAACGATCCGGTGCACCGCTACATCCCCGCGTTCAAGGACACCCGGGTCTGGCGATCGGGCAGTGTCAACAACCCGGTCACCGAACCGATCACCGAGACGATGAAGCTGTGGCAGCTGTTCGCTCACACCAGCGGCCTCACCTACGGCTTCATGTTCGCCCACCCCGTCGACGAGCTCTATCGGCGAGCGGGTTTCGAGTGGGGCTCGCCCGACGGCCTCGACCTGGAAGGAGTGTGCAACATCATCGCCGGCCTTCCGCTGCTGTTCCAGCCGGGTACCGAGTGGGCCTACTCATACGGTCTCGACGTGCTCGGCCGGGTGCTGGAAGTGGTGAGCGGCCAGCCGCTGGACGAGCTGATGCGCACTCGCCTGCTGCAGCCACTGGGCATGCACGACACCACGTGGCACGTACCCGCGGCCGACCACCATCGCCTCGCCGCGCTGTACGGCGCGCACCCCGCCACCCGCACCGCCATTCCGCTGAGCGCGATGGGCGAAGGGGCCAAGCTGCCCCCGAAGTTCCTCGGCGGCGGCGGCGGGTTGCAGAGCACCGCCTACGACTACCACCGCTTCACGCAGATGCTCGCCAACGGCGGCGAGCTCGACGGAATGCGCGTCCTCTCGCCGCGCACGGTCAGGTTCATGGCCAGCAACCACCTGCCCGGCAACGTCGACCTCACCGCCTTCGGCCGGCCGCTGTTCAGCGAGACGGCGTTCGACGGGGTCGGCTTCGGCCTCGGTGTCAGCGTCACCATCGACCCGGTGAAGGGCCGGGTGCCCGGCAACGCCGGCGAGTTCGCATGGGGCGGCGCGGCGAGCACGGCGTTCTGGGTCGACCCGGTCGACGACCTCACCGTGCTCTTCTTCACCCAGCTGTTGCCCAGCAGCACCCACCCGATCCGCAGCCAGCTGAAGCAGCTCGTCTACCAAGCCCTGCTCGACTGAGACGACGTGCCCGACAGACGGGTCAGTCGTCCTCGTGATCGTGGTCGTCGGAGCCGCCGTGATCGTCGCTGTCGTGGTCGCTGTCGTCGTGGTGCTGAGTGGTCGGCGTGGCGGGTGCTGCCGTGCCCGTGACCGTGCCGCTCGTGTTGGCAACCGAGATCGGTGGTGCCGCCGAGGCGGGCGCGGCCGTGCCGCTCGGGGCAGTGGCAGCGGAGCTGACCGGCGGCGGCGCGCCACCCACGGTCGTGGCCGGCGCCACTTCGGACCCATCAGCGTTGAGCGGTGTAGCCGTGACCGACGTGCCGACCACACCGAACAGCAGGTTGGCGCGGAACGCCACCACGGAGCTGCCGGACTGCAGCTGCACCTCGATGTTGTAGGCATCGATGCTCTGCGCGCTGAGCACCGTCCAGCCTGCATTGGGTGCGGCGGCCACGACCGCGAGCACCCCACCCGAGGTGTCGAGCGTGACCAGGCCGGCATCGCCGATCTGGTACATCGCCTGGCTGGCGGCAGGTGGCAACGCAGGCTGAGTGACCCCAGGTGCGATGTTGCCGGCGCCGGTGACGGTGGTGGGGGGGCCGGCCGGCACGTCCATCGCGACCGTGATCTCGTCGCCGAAACCGGCCGCTGTGCCCGAGCCCTGGAGCACGCTGGTGTTCACCAGCGCGGCCGCGGAGCCGGCGAACAGCACGCCCGCCAGCGACAGCACTGTGGTGACCCGGCCCTTCATGACCGTCAGAGTACGAATGAACGTTCCAACACAGCGCTCGGCGACATCCAAGATTCGTCCAAATCGACCGGGTTGATCGACGCGAGAGGCACGAACCGCACCGCCCACAGGTCACAATGGGGGCCGTGAAGATCCTGCTGGTCGAAGACGATCGGTCGATAGCCACCTCCGTGGTGGAGGGGTTGACCGCTCAGGGCTTCTCCATCGACCACGCCGCCACTGGCGCGGCCGCGCTGGCCGCGACCGGCTACGACATGGTGCTGCTCGATCTCGGGCTGCCCGACATCGACGGCCGCGAGGTGTTCCGTCAGCTCCGCAGCCGCACGGCAGTGCCGATCATCATGCTCACGGCACGATCGGAGGAGTTCGATCGGGTGCTCGGTCTCGAGCTCGGTGCCGACGACTACGTCACCAAACCGTTCAGCTTCCGCGAGCTGGTCGCGCGGATCCGCGCCGTCGGCCGCCGCACCATCGACGCGGCCAACGACGCCACCTCCGCGGAAGACCCCAACATCGCGCAGCGCATCGGTGAGCTGTCGCTCGACCGGCGCACCCGACGCGTGCACCTCGACGGTGAGGAGGTGGCGCTCACCGCCAAGGAGTTCGACCTGCTCGCCTACCTCGCCACCGACATCGGGGCGGTCCGCACGCGCACGGAGATCCTCGAGAACGTGTGGGACGCGCACTGGTACGGACCGACGAAGACCGTCGACGCGCACGTCGCGTCGCTGCGCAAGAAGCTGGGCAACCACGAATGGATCCAGGCGGTGCGCGGCGTCGGCTTCCGGCTCGAGCCACCCGAGTGACGGCGCCGACATGAAGTGGCGATTGCTGCTGGCCTTCGCCGGCCTGCTGACGATGGTGCTCGTCGCCCAGGACGTACCGCTGGTCAAGTACTTGCGTCAGGTGGAGAGCGAGCGACTGCTGGCGAGCCTGGAGCGCGACGCGTTCATCCTGGCCGGCGCTTCCGAGAACGTGCTCACCCACGAGGACGTGGGCGGCACGGTGACCAACTTGCAGGAGACCGTCGACGCCTACCGCCGGGACCGGGGCGCACGCGTGGTGATCACCGACGCCAACGGCTTGGTCGTGGTGGCCACCGACCCGACCGACCTGCCGGGCGACGACTTCTCCAATCGGCCGGAGATCGCGAAGGCGCTCACCGGCGACCCCGCCTCGGGCAAGCGGCCGTCCAGCACTGCGGGCGCGTCCTTGGTGTACGTCGCGGTCCCCGTGCTGTCGGGTGCGACGGTCTCCGGTGTGGTGCGTCTCACCTACCCGGCGGCCGTCATCGACGAGCGAGCCAACGAGAAGTCGCGGGGGCTGATCCTCGTCTTCGTCATCTCGCTGATCGGTGCGGTGATCGCCGCGCTCTTCATGGCCAGCGGCATCACCTCACCGCTCAGCCGGCTGCGCCGCAGCACCGAGCGGCTCGCGGCAGGCGATTTCGGAGAGCGTGCCGACGAGCGCGACGGCCCGCCCGAGATCCGCGGCCTGGCCCGCTCGTTCAACCTGATGACGGAGCGCATCTCCGGCCTGGTCGAGAAGCAGCGTTCGTTCGCCGGCGACGCGTCGCACCAACTACGCACCCCGCTCACCGCCTTGCGGCTGCAGCTCGAACGAGCGGCGACGATGGTGGACACCGACCCGGAAGGTGCCCGCGAACGCATCGAGGCGGCCAGCGAGGAGACGGAACGACTGCAGCGCCTCGTCGAGGGCCTGTTGATGATCGCCCGCTCCGACGGCACCGCACCGGCCACCGACATCGTCGACGTGACCGCGATGGTGAAGGAGCGAGCCGACGTGTGGGCGCCGTTCGCCGAAGAGCGCGGCGTGCGGCTGCTGACCGCCGCCGCCGCCGGCTTGCTGGCCTCGGCCGTACCCAACGCGCTCGAGCAGATCATCGACAACTACGTCGACAACGCCCTGGGCGTAGCCACCGCCGGCGACACGGTCACGATCACTGCCGTGCGTCTCCACGAGACGATCGCGGTGCACGTGATGGACGAGGGGCCGGGCATGAGACCGGAGCATCTGGCCCACGCGTTCGACCGCTTCTGGCGGGCACCGGATGCACCGCACGGCGGTTCCGGCATCGGCCTCGCGATCGTGCAGCACCTGGCAGAGCTCAGCGGCGGCACCGTCGAGCTCCGCAACCGTGCCGACCGCGGTGGGTTGGATGCGAGCGTGCAACTGCCGGCAGCCGGCTGACCCGGCTCAGAGCCGCAGCGAGACGGTCTGCCTGCCGGCGCGCTGATGGCTGACCACGACGGTCACCTCGGTGCCGGCCGGAGCCTGCACGACCCACGTCGCCAGCGCACGTTCGGGCGTGCCGTCGTTCTTGCCGTAGTGGAACTGCAGCGCCAGGCGGCCCTCCAGCTGGCCCAGCTCCTGGCGGGCCGGTGCCCCCACCACGGCGGCCCCCGACAGCTCGGCGACCAGTGGCAGCACCAACCGGTCCTTGCGTGCCTTGTCGGTGACGTACGTGGGCAACCAGCCCGTGTTCGCGATGCCCACCTCGACGCGATGGCTGTCGCCACCCAACGGTGTGGAAGCAGCGTGCAGCACCTCCAGGCGCGGCGAGCACATCGCCTGGTAGACCGCGAACTCGGCGTGCGGCTTCACTTCTGCCTGCAGCCTCGGCCCGGGCGCGTTGACCCACAGGAAGACCTCGTCGAACCCGCCGATCTCGACCGCCCCCAGCTGAGGGTGGGTGAACGGCTTCCAGTCGGCATACATCTCCGGATGGTTGGCGACGGTCCATGCGTACACCGCGCGCTCCTCGGCATCCGTCGGGCCCGTGTACCAGATGTGGTTGCCGCCCTTGGTGCCTGTCGCCTGCTGGATGACGTCCCAGAACTCGGTGGTCCAGCCGTAGACCCCGAAGTGCTCGTAGGCCCAGTCGTCGCCGGCGCCGCTCATCGTGTCGCTGCGGTCGAAGGTGAAGTCCTCGTAGACGGAGTGCACGGTGTAGCCGGTCAGGGCCGCGCCGCGCTCACCGAGGTGCTTCCACACCCACACGTCGACCGGTGACAGCGCCGCATCGGCGGTGGTGCTGCTGGGGCGCAGCAGCACACCGCCGGCCGTGTGGTACGCGTTGTAGCCGCAGATGTTGCGACGGGCCACGATCGCACGCACCAATGCATCGATCTCGGGTTCGCTCAGCGGGTGGTCGCCGCTGCCGGTGACCCCGGTGCCCCACCCCGCAGGGAAGTTGCGGTTCATGTCGAGGCTCTGCGGCGGCGACGGCGTGGGAATCGTGAAGCCGTCGTAATCGACCACGTCGCCCTCGTAGAGCATCCGGTAGCACGGCGTACCGGCGGGCGCTCCTTCGGCAGGCACCCGCACCATCAGGCGCGGGTCGTCGGCGGCGGGCATCCAGCCACCGTGCGGGTCGGCGATGCGCATGCTGCGGATGACGCCGTCGCCGTCGAGGTCGCGCTCGTGCAGCCCCGGCGCCTGATGAGCGTCGCGCCAGGGCCACGGGCGCACGCTGCTGCGCCGGAACCGAGGGCTGTCGGCCAAGGCCCACTCCACACCGTCGGGGTTCACACGGGGTACGACGTAGAACGTGCGCGTGCGCAACGCCTCGGTGACCTGCGCGTCGTCGCCGAAGCCCGACACGAGGTGGTGGATGAGGTGCAACGCGGCCACGCCTCCGGTGACCTCGATGGCATGGATGTTGGCGTCCACCCAGTGCGCCGGCTTGGTGTCGTGCGCACCGGTGGCGGTGTCGGTGATCGTCGCCACCAACAGGTCGCGACCCTCGTAGGAGCGCCCGTACGACTCCACCGTCATCAGCTGCGGATGGGCGGCCGCCGTGGCCCGCAACCACTCGGACATCTCGTCGTAGCGGAGGAATCTGTCGAATGCGTAGGTCACGCCCGGCGACGCTACCCGTTGCCGCGGGTGCCGACCTGCAGCGTCGTCGTGATGGGAGACTGCCGACGATGCAGTGGATCGCACTCACGATCGTCGGCGTAGTTGGCGCAGTGGTGCTCGGGGCGGAGCTGCTGCACTGGTCGGCGGCGCGCACCCGGGCCGAGCCGCAGCGTCACGGCGACCATGCCCTCGTCGTCCTCGGCTTCCCGTCGCGTCGCGGTGGCGGCACCCGCGCGCTGCAACGCTGGCGAGTCGACCTCGCGTTGCGCGCAGTCGACCAACTCGGCTGTGATCGGGTCGTCTTCACCGGCGGTACCCCCACCACCGACCACGTCGAGGCCATCACCATGGCCGCCAACGCGGCCGAGAAGGGGCTCGACCCATCATTGATCGTCATCGAACCACTCGCACGCTCGACCTGGGAGAACGTGTCGTTCTCCGCGGCGCTCGTTGCCGATCGTGAGCACGTCGCCCTCGTCTCCGACCCGATGCACGCCCGGCGCGCACAGCGCTACTGGCGACAGCAGTTCCCAGGGTCGCGCGTCCCGCAGATCGCGCCGGGCGGCTACCGGCTGTTGGAACGTTGGTGGCTGAAGGTGCCCACCGCAGCCGGCGAGAGCTGGTTCCTCCTCCGCGATCGCGTCAGCGGCCGGTAGCCGCACGGGTCGCGTTCGCCCACCAGTCGGCCGCGACCAGCTCCGGGATCAGCACCTCGGTCAGCAACGACACGACCGGATGGTCGTCGCCGGGGTACCGAACCTCGCACTCGGCGCCGCGCAGGTGGCCACCGACTGCAACGAACCGGCTGCGCCGCTCGCGCATCCACTGCACCGCATCGGCATCGAAGCGCGAGCCGGTGAACACCAGCGCGCGATAGTCGAGGGTCTTGGTGAGGTACACGTCGACGTGGTTCCAGTCGCCCGTCTCACACCCGTCGGCGGCACGGCGCGGGCCTTCGCGCACCATCAGCGCTCCCTGCAGCGCGTTGCCCAACCGTTCGGCCGGTGCCATGAGCCAGCTGCCACTGGCGCCGCCGAGCGTGCGCTGCACCGCGGCCAGCCATTCGTCGCGCGACTCCAGCAGGTGAGTGGCCGCGGTCGCTGCGCGTGCCACCAACCCGGCGAGGTCGGGCACGGTGCCGGCAAGCTGGTGTTCGAGATGCAGCAGCATCACCAGCGTGTGCAGGTAGCTGCGGCAGGCGACGCCGCCCGTCTCCTCCCCCGCATGCATCAGCACCGTGCTGTCGGCGGGCAGGTCGGCGCGCGGGGTGTTGGTGAGTGCGATCGTGCGGCTGGTGCCATGATGCGCGCTCAGCAGCTCCAGGGTCTCCTTGCTGCCACCGGAGGCGCTGATGCCCACGACCGTCAGTGCCGGGCCGGCGGGGAAGGAGGCCTCCACCGAGGCCAGCTCCGCCACCGCCTGCACGCCGGCGCGCCGCAGCCGGCGAGCAGCGATGTCGGCAGCGAACCACGACGACCCCATGCCCGTGAGCAGCAGCCGCCCGTCGCCTTCCACCGGCCACACCACGTCGTCGAGCGCGTCGGCGAGGGCCAGCAGCGCCGTGGGCTTGGCCTCCAGATCGGCGAGGAACTCCGCTGCCTTCATCCCCTCAGCCTTGCACGGCGGTGGGCGCCCACGCACCACCGGACCGGCGGCCAGCAGTGGCCTCAGACTCCCTCGGCGAGCACGTCGTCCAGCTTGGCGTAGCCCTCGTTCATCCCGGTCTCCATCCCGCTGGCCGCCCAGGCGTCGCGGCTCTCGAAGCTGTCGACCAGCGACTGGGCGTGCAGGCGCGTCATGCCGTTGCCCAGGTCTTCGAACCACAGGGTCTCCAACGCGACCCCGTCGGGCTGTCCCTCGAACGTGAACGTCTGCACCAGACGCTCACCGCTCACCTGGTGGAAGCACCCACGGAAGCAGAACTCCGTACCGTCACGAGTGCCCGAGTAGCGCCACTCGCCGCCGTCACGAGCGTCCCACACGTCGATTCGGAAGGTGATCGAGTTCGGGCCCACCCAGCGGACGAACAGGTCCGGGTCGAGGTGGGCGCGACGCAGCTGCTCGGGTGTGGCGTGGAAGTCGCGGCGGATGCGGAGGAGGGGCAGGTCGGCGGGAGCCTCGATGGCGACCTCGGCGAGTTGGCGGTTCATGCGGATCGTTCCTTTCTGGTTCGGCTTGTTGCGGTGGTTGACGTAGCAGATGTGTTCGACTCGGCCATCTCGGCCAGCAACTGATCCAGGCGGCGGTAACGCTGTTCGGCCTCGCGGCGGTAGCGCTCGATCCACCGGGTCATCAGGTCGAACACCTGGGCATCGAGCCGCACCGACCGGCGTTGCGCGTCCTTCGTCTTGGTGACCAGCCCCGCATCCTCCAGCACCTTGAGGTGCTTCGACACGGCCTGCATGGTCATCTCGTAGGGCGCTGCCAGCTCGGTGACCGTGGCGTCGGCGGTGGCCAAGCGGGCCACCATGTCGCGTCGGGTCGGGTCGGCGAGAGCAGCGAACACCTCTGACAGGTGATCGCCGCCTGCACGAGCATCTTCATCAACCATATGGTTGAGAATAGTTCAGGCGACGCCTGTTGTCAACCAATCGGTTGAAGGCGAAGACGATGTGCCGGTCACCGGTGCGCCGGTCAACCGCGCAAGAGTGCGGGCAGGGCAGCGTCGGGAACGTACAGCCAGCGCGGCAGGTGAGTTGCCGCGTAGCGGAACTCGTGCAGTTCCTGCGCAACTCGCAGCGCGTGGAACTTGTCGGCGTCGACGGGGCCGTAGGCGGCGAGCGCGGCCTCGGTCGCGGCCGCGATGAACTGGCCCACCTCTGCGCCACGCGACGGGTGACGCCGCTTCACCACGATGCGGCCGACATGGTCGATCGACTGCACCATCGACGCGACGTCGACCAGCGGCGAGTGCGCGAGACGCCGCTCCGAGCTGTCGGCCAACGGGTTGCCATCGAAGTCCGTGACGACCAGGCGGTCGCCGGCGCGTAGGAACTGGCCCGCGTGCAGATCGCCATGGATGCGGTGCGTGTGCAGCAACTCGGTGGTGTCCAGCGGCGCAAGAGCAGCCAGCACCGAAGGTTCCAGCGCACGCAGGCGCACACCCACGGTGCCATCGACCATGCGCATCGCGTCGTCCAACAGGTCGACAGCGTGCAGGTGGTAGATGCGAGCCGCCACCATCGACGGCTGCAGATCGGCGAGCACGGCATGCAGTGCCGCTGTCAACGCGCCCATCCGCGATGCCCACGCGACGACAGCGGACAGAGGCAGCGTGCCCTGCAGCCATGCGTCGACGTCGTCGACGAACCAGTCCCACCCGTCCAGCGCACCGGGCACGTACTCGCTCGCCAACGCCACCACCAGCTCGCCGCGCTGCTCGGCTCCGAGGAAGCGGGGCATGTCGGTGAAGCCATGGGCACCGAGGTGGGTCAGCAACTGGACGCCGGGGTGCGGCGCCGGCACCGGCGGCAGCAGCCACTTGACCACCACCTCCTCCGCGACCACCACGCTCTCGTTGGTCTGATCGACGGTGATGGCCCGTTCGCCCACCAGCTCGCGCCCCACCAGTCGCGAGGCCATTGCAGCGGACGAACCCGGTGTCACCATCGGAGGTGACCCTAGCCATCGCCCGCCCAGCGGGCATCGGCTAGAAACAAGGCATGGCCAGGTTCCTCTTCATGCCGGAAAGTGCGTACGGACCCACCAACAACTGCATCGGGGTGGGCAACATCCTGCGCCGCCGCGGGCACACGGTGATCTTCGCCGCCGAGGCCAGCTGGGAGGGCCGGTTGGAACCGCTGGGCTTCGTCGAGGATCTCGTGCACCTGGCCGCGCCGGCCGAGCCCGACCCGGATGCACCGCCGGAAGCGGCCGGCCAGTTCTGGATCGACTTCATCCGCGACACAGCGCCGGTGTTCCGCACGCCCACCATCGAGCAGTTGACCGGCTTCATCCAGCCAACGTGGCAGGCGCTGATCGACGGTGCGATGTACTGCCAGCCGCAGCTGCAGGAGATCATTCACCGCCAACGGCCCGACGTGATCATCGAGGACAACGTCAACTCGTTCCCGGCACTCGTCACGGCCGGAGTGCCGTTCGTGCGTTCGGTGAGCTGCCAGCCGCTGGAGATGAAGGGCCCCGACGTTCCGCCGCTGTTCAGTGGCTACTCCAGCGACGATCGCAGCCAGTGGGCCGAGTTCCGCGCCGAGTACGACCGCACCCATCGCGAGATGTGGGGCGCCTACGACGAGTGGGTGCAGTCGTGCGGGGCGCCGCCGCTGGCAGACCTCGAGTTCATCCACGAGGGCGACCTCAACCTCTACCTGTACCCGGAGGTTGCCGACTACACCGACCGTCGCCCGCTGGGCAGCACGTGGCACCGCCTGGACAGCAGCGTGCGCGCGACCGATGCGCCGTTCGAGGTGCCGGCGTCGATCGCGACCAGTCCTGACCCCACCAGCAAGCTCGGCTACCTCTCGCTGGGCTCCCTGGGTTCGGCCGACGTCGGCCTGATGCGTCGCCTGGTGAGCGTGCTGGGCCGCACGAAGCACCGCTACATCGTCAGCAAGGGACCGCTCGCCGACGAGTACGACCTGCCCGACAACATGTGGGGCGCAGCGCAGGTGCCACAGACCACTGTGCTGCCCCACGTGGATCTGGTCATCACCCACGGCGGCAACAACACGACCACCGAAGCCTTCCACTTCGGCAAGCCGATGATCCTGCTGCCGCTCTTCTGGGACCAGTACGACAACGCTCAGCGGGTGCACGAGCTCGGCTTCGGCCAGCGACTCGACACCTACGGCTTCGCCGATGCGGAGCTCACCGGCGCGGTCGATCGCCTGCTGGGCGACGCAGCCCTGCACGCACGCATGGCGGCCAACGCGCAGGTCATCCAAGGCCGCAGCGGAACCGTGATCGCCGCCGACCTGATCGAGGCCGCCGCCCACGGCTGAGCCGGCGCCCGCGGTCTCGCGACGACCGACGAACAACGAACGACGGCAGCGCGTGTAACCGACGCGCTTGCCGTGCGTCTTGGTCGCCAGTGGTCACCGCCGGTGGCCCAGCGACACGAGGAGCAGGAAATGTACGGCACACGTCAGAAGGCACTGGGTCTGATCGCCACGTTGGCATTCGGCGTGGCCCTCATCGGCTGCAGCAGCACCCACAACGGCAGCGGTTCGGCCACGAACGGCTCGACCGCTGTCACCGAGGCGGCCGGCTCGGGTGAGTCCCCCCCGGGAACGACCACCGACGACGGCAGCCCGACCGTCGACAGCACGGGCTCGCCCACCACCGGCGCCGCTGGTGCTGACGGGTCCGACACACCAACCACGACCGTCAGGGGCGGCGGCAACGCTGCCGGCCAAGGCGGCAGTCACGGCAGCCAAGGCGGTGGTCAGGTCGCCGGACAAGGTGGCGGCCAGTCGCCGCCGCCGACAACGCCGTCCACGTCACCGACGACCACCGTCAGCACCACGACACCCTCGACCACCGCGGCGCCCACCACCACAGCGCCCACGACAGCGCCCACCACCGCGCCCACCACGACGGTCGCGCCCACCACCACCGCACCCCGCGCGGTCGCCCCGGCCATCGCCGTCACCAGCCAGCGTTGCAGCGGCGGGCAGCTGATCGTCGCCCTCACCGCCAACGCCGACAACACCGCTTACCGCAAGGGTGTGGCCTCGGTGGCGGTGGCCAGGCAGAACGAGTACGGCACGTTCCTCAGCTACAACGCCACCTGGCTGGGCAACGAGACCGGCAACGGTGACGTGTGGAACGGTTCGCTGGTGGGCAACACCCAGGGCATCGGCCCCACCTTGCGAGTGGTCGCCACCGCTGACAACGGGCAGGCCACCACCGGCGAGTACGCCATCACCGTCGCCTGCTGAGGCACGTGCGGGTCGCCCGGGCCGGTCGTTCACTCGGCCGGCCCGGTTGCGCGCCGTCCATCGCGTCCGGGGCGCCGGTCAACGGGTCGAACGACTCGGGCGTGCTCCGCCACCGCTCCGTACACTCGACGCCATGACTGCTGGGTTGTCGCTCCACAAGCTGCCATCGTTCGCCGGGCGGCCGGGCCCGCTGCTGCTGGTGATCGCAGATGGCGTGGGGGTAGCCCCGCCCGCGCCCAGCAATGCCGTCACCGAGGCCGACACGCCGGTGCTCGACCAGCTGTATGCCGGCGAGCTGTACACCGAGCTTGCCGCCCACGGCCCGGCCGTCGGCCTGCCATCCGACGACGACATGGGCAACAGCGAGGTCGGCCACAACGCACTCGGCGCCGGCCGCATCTTCGCCCAGGGCGCGAAGCTGGTGAACGCAGCCATCGCCACCGGCGCGATGTTCGAGTCGCCGGTGTGGAAGGCCGCGATGCAGCACGGCCGCGCCGGCACCCTGCACCTGCTGGGCCTGCACTCCGACGGCGGCGTGCACTCCAGCACCGAGCACCTGTACGCGATGCTGCGCCACGCCGCTGCCGAAGGCGTCACCAGCGCGGCCGTGCACATCCTGCACGACGGCCGCGACGTCGACGCCCGCAGCGCGCTGCGCTACATCGCCAGCACCGAAGCGGTGCTCGCCGAGATCAACGCGGGCGCCCCCGGCCGCAACTTCCGCATCGCCTCGGGCGGCGGGCGGATGACCATCACCATGGATCGCTACGGCGCCGACTGGGCCATGGTCGAGCGCGGCTATCAGTGCCACGCGCACGGTGTCGGTCGACAGTTCGCCTCGGCCGCGGAGGCCGTCACCACCATGTACGCAGAGAGCGACACCGGCGACCAGTACCTCGGCCAGTTCGTGGTGGCCGATGCGCACGGGCAGCCGGTCGGCATGATCGCCGACGGCGATGCCGTGCTGCTGTTCAACTTCCGCGGCGACCGCGCGATCGAGATCTCGCGCGCGTTCGAGGAACCCGCGTTCAGCGTCTTCGACCGCACCAGCCCCACCGGCCGCCCGGCACCCAGCGTGTACTACGCGGGCATGCTGCAGTACGACGGCGATGCCTTCATCCCCAAGCAGTACCTGGTGGAGCCGCCGGCCATCGACCGCACCATCAGCGAGTACCTCTGTGCCGAGGGCGTGCACAGCTTCGCCGTCAGCGAGACGCAGAAGTTCGGGCACGTCACCTACTTCTGGAACGGCAACCGCTCGGGCTACATCGACCCGTCGCTGGAGACGTACATCGAGATCCCTTCGGACAACGTCGAGTTCGACACCACGCCGGCGATGAAGGTGCGCGAGATCACCGACGAGGTCATCGATCTGCTGCGCAGCGGCGACTACCGCTTCGGGCGTCTCAACTTCCCCAGCGGCGACATGGTCGGCCACACCGGCAACCTCGATGCCACCATCGAGGCCGTCGACGTGATCGACGAGTGCATGCGCCGCCTGGTCGAGGTGATCCGCGAGCTCGACGGCTTGCTGGTGTTCACCGCCGACCACGGCAACGCCGACATCATGTACACCGAGGCCAACGGCGTGCGCTCGCCCAAGACGTCGCACACGCTCAGCCCGGTGCCGTTCGCGATCTACGACCCCAACTACGACGGCGAGTACCGCATGGCTCCGCCGGTGGACGCCGGCCTGTCGAACGTGGCCGCGACTCTGCTGAACCTGTTGGGCTACGAAGCTCCGCCCGACTACCGCCACAGCGTCATCACGTTCTGATTGCGCCGACACGTCGAGGGTCCCGGCTGCGCCTCGTGGTGGTGACCCTGGCCTCTGGCACTCCGGCTCCTTCCGGCGCACCGTCAAGGTGTTCCCAAGCTCGGCGCGTGTGCGCCGAAGGCGGAGGTGCACCATGCGGCGCTCGATCTCACCCTTCACAGTCGGCCTGTCCGTGCTTGCCCTCGTGGCGTGCAGTGGAGGCGGTGACGGCGACGGGACCGCGCTCGGCAGCAGCACCACGACCGCGACCTCCACGACCGCGACCTCCACGACCGCGACCACCTCGGCCGGTGCCACCACCACGGCACCGGCTGAGCCGGCGGCGACCGCCACCGACATCACCACCGTCGAGCAGTTGCAGGCGGCGCTCGCGGCAGACCACTCCACCGACGCCTGGTACACCACCGTCACCGGCATCACGCTCGAGACGCACCTGGGCGCGTCGATCCTGGTGCTGCAGGTGAGCTGGGACAACATGGCCACCGACTTCGACACGCGGTCGGCGCTGCTCGACCCAGCCAAGAACGCGATCGACAGCTACGACACCGTGATGGCGGTCAACATCGCCACTCGGGACGTGAACGGTGCGTTCAACGCGGCCGGTGGAGGCGGGTCCGAGATCGGCCTGCTGGGCGACGTCGTCGCGCTGCCTCCGGCACCCACGACACCGGAGGAGATGTCGGCGTGGTTGACCACCGTGTTCGGGCCGGGTGGCTTGGTGCCGCTCGGGCCGCAGGAGACCTGGTACTCGTCGATCACGTCCATCGCGATGGAGGACGTGGGAAACGGCCCGGAACTGACGATCGCGACCACGTTGGGACAGGCGGACAAGACCGAGCTGGCGAGTCTCTTCGCGGCCGTGCAGCTCACCGCTTCTCCGCTGCTCACCACGTGGGCCGTGCGTGGTGCCGGTGGCTACTACTCGGCCAACGGAGGCAGCGGCTGTGGGCCGACACCTGGCTCCTGCGGCTGGTACTACCCGCTCACCGCGTGAGCCGCGCGCGGTGCGTCGTGCACGTGTTCACAACCGGGCTACGCTGCGGACATGGCGAGCAAGAAAGCACAACTCGAGCACCTGCGCAACGCGAACCTGTTCCAGGGTTGCTCCACCAAAGACCTCGAGAAGATCGCGAAGGCCAGTGACGAGATCGAGATGCCCGCGGGCTCTCTGATCGTGGATCAGGGCCAAACCGGTCGCGAGGCGTTCATCGTGCTCAGCGGCACGGTGCTCGTGAAGCGCAACAACAAGAAGGTCGGCTCGTTCGGGCCGGGCACGATGGTCGGCGAGCTGTCGCTGCTCGACCACGGCCCGCGCACGGCCACTGTCACCTGCGAGACCGACTGCCAGTTGCTGTTGCTCGACCAGCGGCACTTCATGGGCGTGCTCGATCAGGTGCCTGCGCTGGCCCACAAGCTGCTCGCCACGCTGGCCGGCCGCATCCGCGATCTCGACCGCCAGTACTTCGGCTGAGCCCACGCTGACGGCATCGTCGGCCACATCGTCGCGCCACCTGCACGCCTCAACTGCGAGTTCAACGCTCGCGACGTAGCGTTCCGTGAATTCACGGTTCGGCCACTCGACACTTCGAGCGGCGATCTCACCTCACCACCGATGCCGCTGCGCCACTGCGGGAAGTGAACCCACCGTGCCACGCGAACTAGGGTTGTGTTCGCTATGAGCAGCCACACCTCTCCTGCAACCGACACCGAAGCCGGCACCCCCAACGGTGGCTCTCTGAAGAGTTGGCTGAAGGGTTTCAAGCCCCACCAGCTGGCCATCGGGCTGGGCATCTTCATGGGTGTCTTCACGCTGGCCTCGGGCATCATCCCCCAGTTCACCCACTGGCACGATGAGAAGACCCCGAACCGCGAAGTGTTCGAGGGCATCCCCGGCGCACTGCAGGTGGCGTTCTACACCGTCATCCCGGTGCTGCTGATCTGGGGCGCGTTCAAGTTCGCCGACCGCGTGCGCAACTGGGAGCGCGGTGCCCCCGACCGCCGCAACCTCACCAAGAAGAACGTGAAGAACCGCCTGCGCGACTTCCGCGCCGGGGCCTACATGCAGACCCTGCTGCGCGACGCCGGCGCCGGCCTGATGCACTCGATGATCTACTTCGGCTTCATGGCGCTGCTCGGCGTCACCACGGCACTCGAGCTCGACCACCAGCTGCCGAAGAGCCTGAAGTTCCTGCACGGCCGCACCTACATGGCCTACAGCTTCATCGGCGATCTCGCCGGCCTGGTGTTCGTGGTCGGCATCCTGTGGGCCATCGCCCGCCGCTACATCCAGCGGCCGTACCGCATCCGCATCAAGACCAAGCCGGAACACGCGGCCATCCTCGGTGTGTTCCTGGTGATCGGCCTCAGCGGCTTCTTCGCCGAGGCGTTCCGCATCGCCGAGATCCAGCAGCCGAGCTACGAGAAGTGGAGCTTCATCGGCTACCCGCTCAGCCAGCTGTTCGACGGGCTGGCCGAGCACACGCTCACCCAGTGGCACCAGATCGTGTGGGTGGTGCACGTCGTCGCGTTCGCCGCGTTCCTGATCATGCTGCCGATCACGATGCTGCGCCACATCTTCACCAGCCCGCTCAACATGTACCTGAAGGATCGCGACCGCCCGAAGGGCGCGATGCGCGCGATGCCGAACCTCACCGAGACTTCGCTGGAGAGCTTCGGCGCCAGCGTGGTGGAGGACTTCACCTGGAAGCAGCTGCTCGACACCGACGCCTGCACGATGTGCGGCCGCTGCACCAGCGTGTGCCCGGCGCACGCCACCGGCAAGCCGCTCGACCCGCGCGAGATCGTGCTGAAGACCGGTGAGGTCATGGCCGCCAGCGCCGCCCACGGCCACGTCAC
>JBAVTH010000342.1:0-5237 GCA_049696035.1 Ilumatobacteraceae bacterium | reverse complement strand
GGCCGAGGCCGCGCCCGCGAAGAAGGCCGCGCCCGCGAAGAAGGCGACGCCCGCGAAGAAGGCGGCGCCCGTCAAGAAGGCCGCGCCCGTCAAGAAGGCCGCGCCCGCGAAGAAGGCCGCGCCCGCGAAGAAGAGCGCGCCCGTCAAGAAGGCCGCGGCGAGCAAGCCGACCAAGTAGGAGGGCGTCCCTCTCTTTCGGACGCGTCGAGCAAGACCGGGCGTGGTCACCGGGCTGTGATGTCACGAGACCGATGGTCGCGTGGACCGCGTTCGTGGTGGTGCGCCGCGCGGCTGGCTGCTTCGTTCATGGCCGTCATGCCAGGTGACGCGGAGGTCGCCGTGGGCTTCCAGCTGCGGTTGGCGCCGAGAGAGAGCGCACTATGTCCGAAGTGCCCGGCGTTGTCCAGCGACCTAACGGCAGTTCTGCACTAGGTGTGCTCGCACAGCGCACGCCATCACGCGCCTTCGGCTCTGCTCTCGCTCGCGGGCGGCTTCAGCGAGTAGTTGAATCGGACTGATTTCACGGTGTCGCCGTTTCGGAACTGGTGTGTGTACGTCTGCTGCTCGGCGAATCCCGCCCGCCGGAGCGCCGATTGCATCGGAACGTTGGTTTGCGCAGTCGACGCTCCAATCGAGGTGCACTGGGTGGTGCGCAGATGACCCACCAGCGCCGTCAGGGCGTCGCTTAAGTAACCCCGACCCCGGTACGGCCGACCTATCCATACACCCAGTTGCGCGTCGAGTTCGCCAACCGCGGAAACAACGATTGCGCCGACGATCTCGCCCGTGTGCCGCTCACAGATCGCGTAAGTCGACGGGAGCGCAGAACGGCTGAGTGCGGCGATGTAGTTGTCGCGATCGGTTGGACCCCAACGGTTTTCGGCTACCACGTCTGCATCGATGGTCGCGCTGAAGGCTGGAACATCCCAGCGGTCCATGAGGCGAAGATGGGTCAGTTCTCCCGCGACAATGGGTCGCGGGCGCCGACGCAGTTGCATCAAGTGCCGTGTGCTCACTACGGCCAACGCCAAGAGAATCGCGAGTGCGGCAAGGGTGATCAGGTCGTCATCTCCACGTCCACCGAGCACGATAAAGGCGCAACACGCTCCCACGGGAGCAAGGGACAGCGTCCGATTCGAACGGGCCTCATGACCAGGCGAATGAGTCGCTCGTTCATCGTCAGATGCACATCGATACATCGGTCGATACCGACGCCTGGTTGAGGACTACTCACAGCCAGCGCTGATCCTCGAGGTCTGTGCAAGCTAGGGGTCGTCGCCCGGTGCTCTGGCGGGAGCGATCAGACGCACAGCAGAGCTACCGCCGAGCGGCAGCGCTTCGCTATCTGACGAGAAGCGGCTTCGGCCGCGTCGCTTGCAGCGATGTCCACGCCTCGTGGATCGCTCCCGCCGATGACAACCACGGCCGCTTGCGTCAGGTGAGGAACCGTCGCAGGTAGTCCGGAGCCGGATGGCGCGCCTCGTCGATCGCCTGCAACGCCGCCGATCGATCGAACGGCACGACCCGTTGCTCGATCGAATGGCTCGTCCGCTCGATGTGGAGGATGGCATACGTGGCGCAACGATCCGCACGGCTCGAGTTGGCCACGCTGCCGAGGTTCACCGCCCTGACCTGGCCGACGGTTCGATCCGTCATGTCGTGGGTGTGGCCACCGAACACGACGTCGGCCTGGCAGCCATCCAGCAGCTCACCGAGTGCTGCGTCGGAGATGCGGCTGTCGATGCCGTCGCCGTCGTCGGAGCTCGGCGAAGCGTGGACGCCCAGAACCCGGGTGCCGTCGGGCAGTGTGATGCGCAACTGCGACGGGAGCCGATCGAGCCAAGGCAGCCAGCCCGCCTGGGTGATGGCCCCGCGCGTCCACGCGAACGAGGTCGCCACTTCGACGAGACGCGGGATCAACGCCGGATCCTGCGCCGCGTCGTCGAAGGAAGGAAAGGGGCGCTCCCCGCGGAGCACGTAGCGTTCGGTGTTCCCGCCGATCGCCTGCAACTCGTCGAGCCCGTTGAGCAGCTCGATGACGCCGACAGGATCTGGGCCCAGGGCCACCAGGTCGCCGAGTGCCCACCAATGGGTCACACCGCACGCTGCCGCGTCGTGGATCACGGCCCTCAGCGCGACGGAGTTGCCGTGAACGTCAGCGATCAGCCCGATCTTCATCGCTGCATCCTGCCCGATTCGCAGGCGTCGCGATCCGCGACTGCGCAGCAAAGTCGGTGGTGCCGACCCGCCGAGTCCTGAGAGAGTGTCCGAATGAAAGGCTTCGATCCCGCACACAGCTTCGGGCCCGAGGTCGCCGCGGCTTACGACCGCTACGACCGCGGCGACGAACGCGCGGCCGCGGCGTTCCTCGCCGAGCTCGCCTCGGGTCGCGCAGCCCTCGAGTTCGCCATCGGCACCGGACGCATCGCTCTGCCGCTGGCGGCGCTCGGCGTGGCCGTCGACGGCATCGAGCTGTCGCCGGCGATGGTCGAGCAGCTGCGCTCGAAGCCGGGCGGCGCGGCCATGGACGTGACCATCGGTGACATGTCGCTGGTCGCGTTGGGTCGTCGGTACGGCCTCGTCTACCTCGTCTACAACACGATCTTCAACCTGCTCACCGCCGACGATCAGATCCGCTGCTTCGAGAACGCGGCCCGCCACCTCGACGATGGAGGATGCTTCGTCGTCGAGACCGCCGTGCCGAGCGCGTGGATCACACCGGATCGACCGGAGTACGTGCAGGCCGAGCGCGTCGGCCTGCACGAGGTGTTGCTCGACATCGCCCGCTACGACCCGGTCAGTCAGCTCCTCGAGGAGAGCCACGTCCGCTTGGCGACGACCGGCATCTCGATGACCCCGATCGTGTGCCGGCTCATCACCCCTGGTGAGATGGACCTGATGGCGCGCATCGCCGGGCTGCGGCTCGTCGACCGCTTCGCCAACTGGGGCCGCGAGGCCTTCGGCGCCGACAGCCGGGCGCACGTCTCGGTGTACCGAGCACGATGAGCAGGCCCGGCCCGCGCTGACTGTTCGGGGACCTCGGCCACTGGCCGTGAGGAGGGCCCTGGAGGACACTGAAGATGGGTCAGCAGAGGAGGCGAGCGATGCGTACCTGGACGAACCTGGTTGCCGTCTTCGGGCTCTCGGTGGCAGGCGTGGCCTGCGGTGATGACGGAACGACAAGTGACACGGCAGCGCCGGCGACGAGCACGCCGGCAACCCAAACGACGAGTTCGGCCGCGCAGCTGGAGGTGAAGCTGCTCGTACCGGACGACGTGGGTGGGCAGTGGCAGCTCGGCCACGACATGAACGAAGCGGACTACTCCGCCTTCACGCAGCTGCCGTGCGAGAACACAGCCCTCAACCCGACGATCATCGAGCGCCTGACCGCACAGACCGGTGTGCAGTTCGACTCCACCGACTTCTCGCTCAGGACCATGATGGAACTGCTGGTGGTTGGTGAACCCGATCGGCTCGGCACGGACCTGGGGTTCTTGGCCGAGGCGTACGACGCCTGTGCCGCGACGGTCGCGACGACCACGGGTGTGTCGGCGCCAACGGTCGACGCTCTCGCCCTGCCCGAGCTGGGTGATCAGCGCTACGGCTACGTGATGTCGGCCTTCGAGTCGGAGTCCGCGGCAACGTGGCACGTCCGCCTGGCAATGGTGCGCGTCGGTTCGATCGTCGTCAGCCTCGGGCTGACGGAGATCCTGCCCACGCCCGACACCGCACTTCAGATCAGCGACGAGCAGTTCGTGCAGCTCGTCGAGACGGCAGTCGCCAAGCTCAACACCTGAGGGCCTGCCTCGGGATGGCAGCAGGGTTCGCGCCGGTCGCTGCACCGATGGCGTGCGCGGCCCGGCGTGGCAGGCTTGCGGCCGTGAGCATCACGGACTACTCGGCGGCCGCCCTTTCCGAAGCCATCCACGACCGTGATGTGTCGTGCCGCGAGGTGATGGGGGCATACCTCGATCGCATCGACGAGCAGAACCCGGCGGTGAACGCGATCGTCAGCCTGCGTGACCGCGATCAGCTGCTGGCCGAGGCGGAGGTGTGCGACCAGGAGCTGGCACACGACCTCAGCCGCGGCTGGATGCATGGCATGCCGCAGGCGATCAAGGACCTGGCCGAGACCAAGGGCATCCGGACGACGAACGGTTCGCGGCTGCTCGCGGACTGGGTGCCCGACTTCGACTGCCTGATGGTGCAGCGGATGAAGGCCGCCGGTTGCATCGTCATCGGCAAGACCAACGTGCCGGAGTTCGGGAAGGGGTCGCACACGTTCAACGACGTGTTCGGCACCACCCGCAACCCGTTCGATCTCGCCCGTTCCGCCGGTGGAAGCAGTGGTGGCGCGGCCGTGTCGTTGGCGCTGCGCATGTTGCCGGTGGCGGACGGCAGCGACTACATGGGCTCGTTGCGCAACCCCGCGGGGTGGAACAACATCTTCGGCTTCCGGCCCAGCCAAGGGCGGGTACCGGCGTGGCCGGTGACCGATGCGTACCTCTCGCAGATGGGCGTCGAGGGCCCGATGGGCCGCACCGTGCTGGATGTGGCGATGCTGCTGGGCACGCAGGCCGGGTACGACCCGCGGGTGCCGCTGTCGCTGTCGGGCCGGCTCGACGAGTTCGCCACGGTCACCCGCGCCCGTGCGGCGTTGGACGACGACCCGGGCGAGACGCGGATCGGTTGGCTGGGCGACCTGAACGGTCGCCTGGCGATGGAGCCGGGCATCCTCGACTGCTGTACCGGCGGGCTGGGCGCCCTCGCCGGCCTCGGCTGCCGTGTCGAGCCCACCACCATCGCCGCCGACCTCGACCGGGTGTGGGACGCGTGGCTGGTGCTGCGTCACGTGTCGGTCACCGCAGGTCTGGCGCCGTTGATCACCGACCCGTCCAAGCGCGAGCTGGTCAAGCCGGAGGCACTGTGGGAGCTCGACCACGGCCTCGCGCTGAGCGCCACCGACGTCGCCCGCGCAGCGGTCACGCGCACCACCTTCCACACCGCGATGATGGCGCTGTTCGATCGCTTCGACGTGCTGGCCATCCCCACCGCTCAGGTCTGGCCGTTCCCCGCCCACGAACGCTGGCCGCAGCACATCGGCCAGCGTGAGATGGACACGTATCACCGCTGGATGGAGTGCACGCTCTTCGCCACGTTCGCCGGGCTGCCCGCGATCAGCGTGCCCGTCGGCTTCGACCATCGCGGCCTCCCGATGGGCATGCAGCTGATCGGGC
>JBAVTH010000341.1:0-2206 GCA_049696035.1 Ilumatobacteraceae bacterium | reverse complement strand
TCACGACGCCGTCGAGGCGCGCGGTGCCGTTGAGGTACGAGAAGCCCGAGGGGAGCGCGTCGTTGAGCACGACGTCGGTCGCCGTCACCGAGCCGGAGGCGCGCACCTCGACGCGGTAGTCGAGCACGTCGGCGATCTCGACCACGTCGCGCGACGCCGTCTTCTCCACCGTGAGCTGCACGTCGGAGACGAGCACCGGCGAGGTGGTGGAGACGTTGTTGCCGATCGAGATCTCGTCGCCGAGCGTCGAGACGGTGACGCGGTTGACCACGGTCGGGAGTGCTGCCGCGGCGACATTGACCGTGAGCGTGAAGGCGGCCGTCGCCCCCGGCGTGAGCACTGCTGCGTAGGTGCAGGTCATCACGGCCCCCGCCGCACCGCACGACCAGCCCGCGCCGACCGCGGAGACGAAGGTCAGGCCGGTGGGCAGCGTGTCGGTCACGGTGACCGCGCCGAGCGTCGCGGTGGGACCGACGTTCGCAACGACCATGTTGTAGCTGCCGGTCCCGCCCACGCGGAAGACGCCGACCGGGGTCTTGGTGATCGAGAGGTCGACCGCCGGGCTGACCGTCGTCGGGTCGGAGGCCGCGTCGTTCGCCGGGCTGGCGTCATTCGCCGTGCTCACGACCGCGCGGTTGGTGACGCTGGGCAACGCGGGTGCCGTCACGGCGGTCACCAGCGTGATGACACTGCTCGCGCCCGCGGCGATCGGCGTGTTCGTCGTGCAGGTCACGATCTGGCCGGCCACGCCGCAGGCCCAGTTCGTGCCCGTGGCCGAGACGAAGCCGAGGCCGGCAGGAAGCGTGTCGAGTACGGTCGTGACGCCCGCGGTGGCCGCGGCGCCGACGTTTCGCACCGTCAGGGTGTACGTGCCGTTGTTGCCGACGATGAACGTGCCGGTGTGGCTCTTGGTCAGCGCGAGGTCGGGGCGCTGGATGGTCGTGACGTCGGTGGCGCTGTTGTTGCCGGCCGGATCGTTGATGCCGACCGGTGCCGTGATGGTCGCCGTGTTGCTCAGCACGCCCGTACCCGTCACCGGCGACGTCACCGTGAAGGTCGCCGTGCCGCCGACCGCGAGATCCACGGCCGCATTGATGTTGCCCGCGCCGGCGGCCGGGCAGGTCGAACCCGCGGAGGCCGTGCAGGTCCAGGTCGGGGTGCTCAGCTGCGCGGGCATGACGTCGGAGACCGTCGCGCCGGTCACCGCGCTCGGCCCGGCGTTGCTGGCGACGATCGTGTACGTGACCGTGGCGCCCGTGGCGATCGTGGTGAGACCGTCGGTCTTGGTGATGCTCAGGTCCGCGGTGCTCGCCGCCGTGGTGATGTCGGTGGCCGCATTGTTGCCCGCCGGGTCGTTCACGCCCACGGGGGCGGTGACGGTGGCGGTGTTGGTGATGCTGCCGCTGCCGCTCACGGTCGCCGTGAGCGTGAAGGTCGCGGTGCCACCGCTCGGCAGGCTGACGCTCGCGTTGATGTTGCCCGAACCGTTCGCCGGGCAGACCGAGCCCGCGGATGCCGAGCAGGTCCACGTCGCGCCCGAGAGGGCGGCCGGTAGCGGATCGCTCACTGTGGCTCCGACGACGGCGCTCGGACCGGCGTTGTTCACCACGATCGTGTACGTCAGCGTGCCGCCCTGATTCACGGTGGCCACGCCGTCGGTCTTGGTGATGCTCAGGTCCGCCGTCGGCACGATCGCGGTGTTGTCGGTCGCGCTGTTGTCGCCCGGCGTCGGGTCGTTGGAGCCGACGGGCGATGCGATCGTCGCCGTGTTGATGACAGTGCCCGATCCGCTCGCCGTCGCCGTGACGGTGAAGGTGGCCGTGCCGCCGTTGAGCAGGTCGACCGACGCATTGATGTTGCCCGCGCCACTCGCGGGGCAGGCCGAGCCCGCGGTCGCCGAGCAGGTCCAGGTCGCGCCGGTCAACTGCGCCGGCAGCAGGTCGGCCACCGTGGCTCCGGTGACTGCGCTCGGGCCCGAGTTGCTCGCGACGATGGTGTACGTGACGGTGGCGCCCTGCAGCACCGACGCCACGCCGTCGGTCTTGGTGATGCGCAGGTCCGCGGTGGGCGTGATGACGGTGTTGTTGTCGGTCGCCGAGTTGTTGCCGGCCGGGTCGTTCACGCCCACCGGTGCGGCGACCGTCGCCGTATTGGTGATCACGCCGGTGCCCGTCACCGTGCCAGTGACCGTGAAGGTCGCCTGGCC
>JBAVTH010000340.1:0-2899 GCA_049696035.1 Ilumatobacteraceae bacterium | reverse complement strand
TCGCCTCGCCGCGATCGGGCGCGCCGACACCGAACGGGGTGGCGCCGCGCAGATCGGCACTCGCCATCGCCTCACCGCCGGCCTCCTGGCTGGCGGCGGCGCCTTCTTCCGTGAGCACCGCACGCGTGGGCGTGTAGGCCGAGTTCTCGTAGATGAGGTAGTTCGGCGGTCTGGTGAGCGGCGCCGCCAGATCGAGCTGATCCTCGAGCACGTCGACCAGGCCGGCCGGTGTGGGCAGCGGAGCGGCGACGGTGCCGTTCGCCCCATCGGCCACCGGCACCACGACGTACCGAATTCCGTACTGGGCCAGCAGGCGACCCCCGCGGAACGTCACACCGGCGGACATCTGGCGCAGCGCCACGGCCACCTCGGCCTCGACCGCCGTCGGTCGGCCCGACCAGAACTCCTCGACGGTCAACGGGCCATCGTCGGTGATCGCATATCCGATGCCCGGCTGATAGGTGTACGCGGCCACCGGGATGGCTCGCGGGTCGCCGATCCAGAGCACTCGATAATCGCCCTCGACCGGGTCGGTGGGCAGTTGCGCCAGCACCGATACGAGGGTTCGATCGGGCATTCCCCAACCACCATCGGCGACGGCGAACACCCCCGGCACGATGCCGACGACCAGACCGGCGCCGGCCAACAGGCCCAGCGGTTGGCGCCAGCCGAACGAACCGCCCAGCACATCGTCCTGGAAGGCGGCGGCCAGACAGGCTGCGGCAAGTGCGACACCCACGGCCACAGGAGCGAGCAACACACCCGGTTCCGGCATGCGGAATGGCAACGCCGAACGGTCGTCGAGGATCGCCAGCGCGCCGAAACCGGCCACCAGGGACGCCGCACGGATCGCCCACGTGAAGCGCCAGGCGCGAGCCACAAGGGGGGCCACCACGACCGGCAGGAACAGGAGCACCGACACGACGGCGAGGCCACCGTCGTCGGCCAGGAAGCGACCGAACCGGCCGACACCCAGGGACCGTGCGGACGTGACCGGCACGCCGACGATCGACGTCCACCCATCGCTGCCGCCCAGGGTGAGCACCCACGGCAAGTTGGCGACCAGCCCGACCACCGCAGCACCGAGCGCCGCGCCGGCCAGCGTGGCGGCGGCACGCAAGGAACCTCCGCACAGCACCGTGGCGATGCCGGCGAGCAGGCCCATGATCACCAGCAGCAGCGCGAACGCCGGGGCGAAGGCCACGGCCACCGCGGTCAGCAGCGCCAGCTGTGCCCCCAGGCGGAGCAGCCGCTGACGGGACACGACGACCGAACGCTCGACCGATTCGTCGTGGCGACTGCCCGATGTGTCGATGCCCGCGATGCGACGCAGGTGGTGCACTGCCCACGGGGAGGCGGCGTAGCACGCCAGCGCTGCCCAGCGACCGTTGGCGAGCAGTTGTGACGGCAACGGAACCGCCGCGTAGACGACGAGCGCCGTGATGCGGGCGCGCGCCGTGGGGAACAGTGAGGCCAGCCGCCAGATGCCCAGGTACCCGACGAACAGCAGGCCGACCACCATCACGGTGCGCAGCAGTGCCATGTGGAACAGGGTGCCGATGCTGGCCACCGCGACGAGCGCGATGCCGGTGGGGCCTGCGGACGTGCTGCCCAGACCGTGACCGGACCATCCGGAGAGATAATCGGACAACATCCGGCTGGGGCTGGACGGGAAGGCCAGGAACTCGCCGAACCGGGGCACCCGGTCGGCGAGCAGCTGTCGACTGCCGATGAGCGCGAGCACACCGACCGATAGCCACGCGAGCGCAGGTGCAGAGCCCGCCGTCTGGCGCCAGCGCCGCTCGGTGGTGGAGTCCGGGTCGACCTGACGGCTGTCGCGCGAGCGCAGGTAGCTGGCCAGACGAGCGCTGCCGCGCACTTGCAGGCCGGCAACCTCCGAGTCGGGCACGTCGCGCAGCTTCAGCACCGAGCGGCGGCGAGCAAAGTACCCGGGCGTGCGCGGGATCATGCCGAGCAGCGAGGCCAACGAAGCGCCGACCTCGCGGAATCGTCCCGTGAGCAGGCCGACCAATGCCTCGCCGAGCGTGATCAGCACCAGTTGCAGCGAGAGCAACGGCAGCCTGCCGGCGCCGGTGAGCGTGGCCACGGAGCGCATGCGGGTGCGGGCGGCGAGCGTCGCATGGCGGAGATCCGGGCGCCGCTGCGCCAACTGCTCGCGGTGCCGGGCGCGGGCAGCCGGCACCACCATCACCCGTGCACCACCCAGGTGAGCGCGCCAGCACAGGTCGATGTCGTCGCCGTAGTACTCGATGGCGGGGTCGAAGCCGCCGATCGTGCGGAACAGGTCGGCCCGAACCAGCAGGCAGGCCGACGGCAGCGCGAACGCGTCGCGCACCGCGTCGTGCTGCTCCTGGTCGACCTCACCAGGCTCCACGATCGGGTCGATTTCACCGAAGCGGTCGACACCCAGCCCGACGTGCTGCAGCACCGACGGGTCGTTCCAGGTGACCAGCTTCGGCCCGACGATGCCGGCATTCGACCGGTAGAGCTCCTCGACCAGCAGGCGGATCGCACCCTGCTCGAGCGCCACGTCGTCGTGCAGGAAGCAGAAGAACCCGTTGTCGCCTTCCACCAGGTGCAGCACCTCGTTCGCAGCGGCGCCGAACCCGGGGTTGGCATCGACCGCTCGCACGAAGGCGTTGGGTACCCGCTCACGGATCCGCGCCGGCACCTCCCCAGGCTCGCCCACCACCAGGAACAGGTTCTTCAGGTTGCTGTAGTCCTGCCGGGCGAGCGCCTCGAGCACTTCCTCGAACCACGGACCGGGCTCGTGCACCACCATGACGGCCACTACGGGCGGGGCGAGCGATCCGGCGGGTTCCACGAACACTCGAGGCTAGCGGCGGCAACCCCGCCGCCCATGGTCACCTCACTCCGG
>JBAVTH010000339.1:0-3272 GCA_049696035.1 Ilumatobacteraceae bacterium | reverse complement strand
TCATCGGGTTCCTCAGAGCGCTGGCCCGCAACCTGCACAACGAGCTCGGCGGCCCCGGCGTGGGTGCCCTGGGCATGTGCTTCAGCGGCGGTTTCGCGCTGGGGATGATGGTCGACGACATCATGGTGGCGCCGGTGCTCAGCCAGCCCTCGATGCCGTTCGTGATGGGCATCGGCAAGAAGAAGGCGGCACGCGCCGCCGATGTGAACCTGTCGCCCGACGACGCGCTCACGGTGGCGCGCCGCGCCGCCAAGGGCTGCCAGGTGCTGGGCCTGCGGTACACCGGCGATGCACTGGTCGGCACGCGATTCGCGACCCTGCACACGCTGCTGGGCGACGCCTTCATCGCCGTCGAGCTGCCCAGCTCCACCAAGCGCGACCACTCCGTGCTGACCGAGCAGCGCGACGAGCCCAGCGTGCAACGAGTGCTGCAGTTCTTCAAGGAGAAGCTGCAGCCCTGACCCGCCGTGCGTGCCGACGTCAGTCGCCGGTGCCGAGGGCGTCGTTGGCGAGTTGCTTGGTGGTCTTGTAGTCGGCCTTGCCATTGGGGGCTCGCGGGACGTGGGTGACGAACACGACCCGCTTGGGCGCCTTGTAGTGGGCGAGGTCGCGCTTGACGCCGGCGATCACCTCCGCCTCGGTGACCGTGGCGCCCTCTGCCACCGAGGCGACGGCGGTGACGGACTGGCCGAACTTCTCGTCGTCGATGCCCACGACCAGGCAGTCGATCACACCCTCGACGCGCTTGACGGCCTCCTCGACTTCCTCGGGGAAGATCTTCTCGCCGCCCGAGTTGATGACCTGGCTGCCACGGCCGAGCAGGATCAGCGAACCGTCGGCCGCCACCATCGCCATGTCGCCGGGGAACGAGTAGCGCACCCCGTTGATCGTGCGGAACGTGCGAGCCGACTTCTCCTCGTCCTTGAAGTAGCCCAGCGGCACCATGCCGCCGGCCGCCACCATGCCCACCTCGTCGCTGCCGGGGGTGACCTCCGAGCCGTCCTCCATGAACACCTTGGTGGTGGGGTTCTGGGTGAACTTGGCGGTGGACGGTGGCACGCCCTTCATCGAGATGCTGTTGCCCATCGAGCCCTCCGACGAGCCGATCGCGTCGAGCAGGATGACGTGCTCGATGCGATCGAGCAACTGCTCCTTCACCTCGGCGGTCCACATCACGCCGGAGGAGATGATCATCTTCAGCTGCGAGAGGTCGTAGGGCGTGCCGCCGGCGATGGCGGCGTCGATCGCACGGATGATCGGCTTGGCGAACGCGTCGCCGACGATCGTCATGTTGGTGACGGCTTCGTTCTGCGCCGTGCGCAGCACCTCGTCGGCATCGAGCGAGCGGCTCTGCAGGGTGACGACGGTGGCGCCGCTCAGCTGCGGGATCATGGCGCCGAGCCAGACACCGGTGCCGTGCATGAGCGGTGCGCACGGCATCGAGGTGAGCAGGCCGCCGGCATCGGCGATGCCCTTGACGAGTGGTGCGATCTCCGCGGCGTCGGTAGGCGGCGCCAGGCCCAAGAGCGGGAAGCCGAGCGTTGCGAACGAACGGGTGAGGCCACCCATGTCGTACATCACGCCCTTGGGCATGCCGGTGGTGCCCCCGGTGTAGAGCATGTAGATGTCGTCCTCGCTGCGGGTGATGCGCGGCATCGGGGCATGGCTGGCGACGGCCTCCTCGTAGCGTCGTGCAACCGGCACCTGCCCGGCGGCTCCGTCGTCGACCTCGATCAGCAGCTTCAGCTTGGGCAGCCGCTCGCGCACTCGCTCGACACGGTCGCCCAGCGACGAGTGGAACACGAGCGCTTCCGCATCGGCGTTGTCGAGCAGGTACCACAGCTCTTCGTCCATGTAGCGGTAGTTGACGTTGATCGGGACGCCGCGCATCTTGAACGCCGCATAGTGCGTTTCCAGGTACTCGTTGCCGTTGTACATGAACAGGCCGATCTTCGCATCGGTGCCGAGGCCGGCGGCCGCGAACGCGGCGGCCACGCGGGCCGACCGTTCGTCGTACTCGGCCCACGTGAAGCGTTTGTCGCCGTGAACGACAGCAGTGCGGTCGGCGAGCGTGTCGGCGAGCGATTCCCAGACGGTGGCGAAGTGGAACTCCATGTGGGCGATGGTAGTGCCGTCGGTCACAGCGGCACCTGGTCGTGGCCCGAGGTGCTCGCTCGATCAGCCCAGGACGTGGCCGTACATCTCGCCCAACGGATCGCTGATCAGCTCCAGGCGCTCGCCGTCGGGCCCACGGAAGTACAGCGACGAGCCGTCGACATGGGCGCACTCGACGCCGGCGGCTTCCAGGCGGGCCTTGGCGGCCTCCCACTCGGGCCGGCTGATGGAGATGGCCAGGTGGTGGTGGCCGCCGAGCACCTCTCGGTACTCGTCGAGATCGAGGCCGGGCAGGTCGAAGTAGGCGAGGGCGTTGCCGTGGCCGATGTCGAAGAAGAAGTGGGTGCTGCCCTCGTAGTCGCGGTTCTCGAACATCTCGATGAGCGGGAAGCCGAGCACGCCGTCGTAGAACCGGATCGTGCGCTCGACATCACTGCAGATGTGGGCGGCATGGTGCACGCCGCGGGCGGTGGAGGCCGGACGCGTCTCGCGGGGCTTGAGGTACTGAGCGGTCAGCTCGGCGCGCCGCGCCGTGAGTGCTGCTCGTTGGTCGGTGTCTACGCCGTGGCCCATACCGACAGTTCAGCACCTTCCGGGCCGGCTGTGAAGACGAGATCCCTGGCATGCGTCACACGCGCCGCGTCGCCGGCGGCGAGATCGCTCACGCCCGCCAACCCGCCACCGCCGAGGGCGACGAAGACGTGCACGTGGGGCGCCTCCGGTAGGGCGACGCGTTCACCCGGCGCCAGGCGCCCGCCCCACAGCACCGCGTCGCGTTGATGGATCGTGATCGCGCCCTCGTGGCCCTGTCCGCTGGCGATCGGCACCAGTCCGCCGCCGGCCAGCGCCTCGTTGAGGTCGCGCTGCTCGTAGCCGGGCTGGATGCCGGTGGTGTCGGGCGCCACCCACATCTGCAGGAAGTGCACGGGCTCGTCGGGGCTGGCGTTGAACTCGCTGTGGCGGATGCCGCTCCCCGCGCTCATCCGCTGGGCGAGGCCGGGATAGAGGACGCCGTGATTGCCCTCGCTGTCCTTGTGCTCCAGCCGACCCGAGAGCACCCAGGTGACGATCTCCATGTCGCGGTGGCCGTGCGTGCCGAAACCCTGCCCAGGGGCCACGACGTCGTCGTTGTTGACGAGCAGCAACCCGTGGCCCTG
>JBAVTH010000338.1:0-37626 GCA_049696035.1 Ilumatobacteraceae bacterium | reverse complement strand
TGCAGAACGACCCGACGCTGGAGGGCTGCGGGCTGGTCATCTTCGACGAGGTGCACGAACGCAACCTGCCGACGGACCTCGGCCTCGCGCTGCTGCTGGATGCGCGGGCGACCTTGCGCCCGGACATCCGTATCCTCGCAATGTCGGCAACGCCCGATACGAAGGGCCTGCTCAAGGTGTTGGGCGCTGACACGCCTGTTGCCACAAGCGACGGCCGAATGCACCCCGTCGAACTCGTGTGGGCGCCGATGGGCAAGCAAGATCGCGTGCAGGAGGCGATGGCTTCCCTGGTGCAGCGAGCACTGCGCGAGCAGCCGGGCGACGTGCTGGTCTTCCTACCCGGCATCGGCGAGATCCGGGGCGTGCAGCGACTGCTGGAGGGCCACGTGCCGGCCGGAGTCGACGTCTACCCGCTGGCGGGAGCGCTCAGCCTTGCCGAGCAGGATCAGGCGCTCGCCCCCTCCCCCGCCGGCCGCCGACGGGTCGTGCTGTCCACCGACATCGCCGAGTCGTCGCTGACGGTCGACGGCGTACGTGTCGTGGTCGACGCCGGCCTCGCCCGCGTGCCCCGCTTCGACCAGCGCACGGGCATGAGCCGGCTCACCACGGTCAGCACCAGTCGCGCCTCGGCCGACCAGCGCGCCGGCCGTGCCGGCCGCACCGAGCCCGGCGCCGCCTACCGGCTGTGGAGCAAGCTGGAGCACGGCACCCGCCGCGCCCACCTGGAACCCGAGATCACGCAGGTCGACCTCGCCGGGCTGGTGCTGGAACTGGCCGCGTGGGGCACCCCGCCGGACCAGCTGCAATGGGCCGACGCGCCGCCCGCCCGTACGGTGCAGCAGGCGACCGAACTGCTGCAACGGCTCGACGCGCTGACCGACGACGGCCGCCTGACCGAGCGCGGCCGCACGATGCTGGCCCTGCCGCTGCACCCTCGACTCGCGCGCATGGTCGCCGGTGCCGCTCCCGCGGATGCATCGCTCGCATGCGTGGTCGCCGCGCTGCTGGACGAGCGCGACGTGTTCCGCGGCCGCCCCGACGAACTGCCCGCCGATCTCGCGCTGCGCGTCGGAGTGGTGTGCGGTCAGTACCACGACCGTGCGGATCGCCGCGACGTGTCACGCGTGCGCGACCGCGCCGCCGACGTCGCCCGACGCGCCCAGGTGCGCTTCGACCTCGACGAAGTGCGCGCCGAGCGGTGCGGCATCGCACTCGCACTCGCGTACCCCGATCGTGTGGCCGTACGCCGCAGCCAGCCCGGCCAGTTCCAGCTGCGCACGGGTTCGTCCGCGTGGACGCCACCCACCGACCCGCTGGCGAACGAGCGGTTCGTGGTCGCCGCCGACCTCGACGGCAAGCGCGACAACGCCCGCATCCGCATCGGCGCGGCGCTCGACGTGCAGGACGTGATCACCTCGCTGGCCGACCAGATCGAGCGACGCGAGTCGATCGAGTGGGACAAGCAGCGCAACGACCTCGTGCTGCGCAGCGAGACCCGGCTGGGCGGGATGCTGCTCGACGAACAGGTGCGTGCTGCCCCGCCCGGCGAAGCGACGTCGGCCGCGCTGGCGGAACGGGTTCGCAGCACTCGACTGGGCGAGCTGCAGTGGCCCGAGCGGGCTCGCCTGCTGCGCGCCCGCGTCGCCTTCCTGCGACACCACATGGGTGTCGAGGAATGGCCCGATTGGAGCGATGTCGCGCTGCTCGCCACGCTCGACGAGTGGCTGACGCCCTACCTGGCGGGCATGACGGGTTCCGACCTCGCTCGTCTCGACACGGAGATGTTGCTGTCCTCACAGCTGGGGTGGGACGCGTCGACACGTCTCGCCGAGCTCGCGCCGACGCATGTCGACACTCCCGCCGGCCGCACTGCCATCATCGACTACTCACGCGACGTCCCGACCGCGAGCGTGCGGGTGCAGGACCTGTTCGGCATGCGCGTGCACCCGACGGTCGCCGGCGGCGTGCCGGTGTCGCTGGAGCTGCTCTCCCCCGCCAACCGCCCGATCCAGATCACGAGTGATCTGCCCGGCTTCTGGGCCGGCAGCTGGCTTGAGGTCCGCAAGGAGATGGCTGGCCGCTACCCCAAGCACCAGTGGCCGGCCGACCCCGCGAACGCCACCCCAAAGCGCCTGAAGTAGACCCCGGTCGCCCTCCTCCGAAGCCGTCCCCCGAGGCCGTCCTCCGGCCTCCGAAGCGCTCCCCCGGCCAATGTCCACCTGCCCGCCTCTCCATCGGTGTTCATGTCGCGTGTCCGACAACCGGAATCGGCGCGCCAGCACGCGACACGGGGCGGTCAATTCAGATTCTTTGCCGAATTCGGCTCGTCGCCATGCCCAGTACGTGTGTGAAGGGTGAACGTGCACTGATCGATACAGCAACCGGCCAGGACGGGCTGCTGCTGAGAACCTCCGGCCGCCAGGGTCCACAGATCGAGCGTCGCACTTGGCAGCGGGCGGAGGATCGAGGGCTGTGGCTGCAGGTAGCTCCCGGCGCCTACCGCCATGCGGCGACGCCCCTCACGCTCGACATGCAGATCCGCGCCGGTGCGGAATGGTTGGGTGCGCGCGGCGCACTGTGGGGGTCGACCGCTCTCACCTGGTTGGGCGTCGAGGTCGCGCCTCCGGGTGCCGCCGCTTTTCTCGTGCCACGATCGTTGCGGTCCATTCCCAACTGGGCGGAGATCCACACCACCAAGTTGTGGAACGACCGCGATGTCATTCGTCATCGCGGCATTCGCACCACCACCGCCACGCGTGCGATCCTCGACTTCGCCATGTCGGCGCCGAGCGCAACCGACCTGGAGGCGGTGATCGACAGCGCTATTCGGCATCGCCGGACCTCACTACCGACGCTTCGTCGACGACTCGTGGACCTGAGCGGAAGCGCGATGCCCGACGCCGCAACGCACTCCAACAGGTCGGACAGGAGGTGATCGAGTTCACAACCTGCGACGTGATCGACGACCCCGAGTACGTGCTGCGCTCCCTGTGCACGTCCCTTCACCTCCCGCCCGCGCACTGATCCGTGTCGCGGGCGCGACCGCCCAAAATGGTCGGCGGCCACGCGACATGAACCACAGGGTTCAACGGGCCGCTTCGCACGAACACGTTCGAGTCGCGGGCGCGACAACCGAAAGCGGTCGTCAGCGGCGCGACACGAACGGGAGGCGACACGAACGGGCGCAACGACGGCTGGGAGGGGAACCGGGTGCGGGCGTAGCCTCACCTCATGGCTGCTTCTCCTGAGTTCGAGTTCACCGAGCTGTTCCCTCTCGGCCACGACGACACGCCGTATCGCCTCGTCAGCACGGAACACGTGCGCACCGTCGACACCCCACTGGGCACGTACCTGCAGGTCGACCCGGAGGCGCTCACGCTGATCACGCAGGAAGCGATGCGCGACATCGCCCACTTCCTACGCCCCGGCCATCTCGCCCAGCTGGCGAAGATCCTCGACGACCCTGAGGCCAGCGACAACGACCGCTTCGTCGCGCTCGACCTGCTGAAGAACTCGGCCATCAGCGCCGGCGGCGTGCTGCCGATGTGCCAGGACACCGGCACCGCGATCGTGAAGGCGAAGAAGGGCGAGCGGGTGCACACCGGCGGCGGCGACGAAGAAGCAATCGCCCGCGGCGTGTTCAACACGTACCAGACCAGCAACCTGCGCTACAGCCAGATGGCGCCGCTGACCATGTACGACGAGGTCAACACCGGCAACAACCTGCCGGCGGAGATCAAGATCAGTGCGAGCGACGGCGATGCCTACAAGTTCCTCTTCATGGCCAAGGGCGGCGGCAGCGCCAACAAGAGCTACCTGTTCCAGGAGACGAAGGCGCTGCTCAACGAGAAGACCCTCCTGCCCTGGCTGTTCGAGAAGATGAAGACGCTCGGTACCGCCGCCTGCCCTCCGTACCACCTGGCCGTGGTGATCGGCGGCACCAGCGCCGAGATCGCGGTCGAGACCGCCAAGCTCGCCAGCGCCCGCTACCTCGACAGCCTGCCCACCACCGGCTCGAGGACCGGCCACGCCTTCCGCGACCTGGAGCTGGAGCAGAAGGTGCTGAAGCTCAGCCAGGACACGGGCATCGGCGCCCAGTTCGGTGGCAAGTACTTCTGCCACGACGTGCGCGTCATCCGCCTGCCCCGCCACGGCGCCAGCTGCCCGGTGGGCATGGCCGTATCGTGCAGCGCCGACCGCCAGATGTTGGGCAAGATCACCAAGGACGGCATCTTCCTCGAGCAGCTGGAAACCGACCCTGCCCGCTTCCTGCCCGACGTGACCCATGAGGACCTCGCCGGCGCCGCCGTCGTGCAGATCGATCTCAACCGGCCAATGGCCGACATCCGCGCCGAGCTCAGCAAGTACCCGGTGAAGACTCGAGTGATGTTGACCGGCCCACTGGTGGTCGCCCGCGACATCGCCCACGCCAAGATCAAGGAACGCTTGGACCGCGGCGAGCCCATGCCGCAGTACCTCAAGGACTTCGCCGTCTACTACGCCGGCCCGGCCAAGACACCCGACGGCATGGCCAGTGGCTCGTTCGGCCCCACCACCGCCGGCCGCATGGACAGCTACGTGAACGAGTTCCAGGCCGCCGGCGGCAGCTTCGTGATGCTGGCCAAGGGCAACCGCAGCAAGGCCGTCGCCGACGCGTGCAAGGCGCACGGCGGCTTCTACCTCGGCAGCATCGGAGGCCCGGCCGCCCGCCTCGCGCAGGACTGCATCACCAAGGTGGAGGTGCTGGAGATGCCCGAGCTGGGCATGGAAGCAGTGTGGAAGATCGAGGTGCAGGACTTCCCCGCGTTCATCATCGTCGACGACAAGGGCAACGACTTCTTCGATCTCGTGAACCGCCCCTATTCCGGTACACCCGTACAAGTGAAGTGACGTCGGACACCCAAGGGCTTTATACCCTGTGAGGTATCCGTTCCGGGTGCTTGGCTGAGGGCAAGCAGCGAGGAACACGATGTCCATACGAGTGCAACGGTGGGCCGCGACGGCGGCGCTGGTGGTCGGAATCGGCCTGGCCGCAGCTCCGGTCGCCTTCCAGATGTTCAGCAGAGCACCGCTCGGCGGAACGATGATCGACGACTTCCGCCCCTACATGACACCGGAGAAGATCGGCACGTTCCGCGCCTACATGGCCGACATCGATGCTGCCTCCACCGAAGCAGCCGACCTGCGGACTGCTATGGTCGCCGACGGTCCGCTCGCCGCCGACGAGTACGACGCCACATACGGCGGAGTGAAGACGTTGACCAACGACTGGGCGACCATCAACGCCGACATGGGCGACCTGCTCGACCGCATGGACGCCAACATGGACAACTACGCCGCAGTTGCCGCGTTGCCGCCCTTCCCTCTGTTCCCGTGGTTCTTCGTGCTCCCCGGCCTGATGGTGGCTGCCGTCGCCGGTCGCATCCTGTGGGCCACTCGCGGCGGGGCGAGACAGTCGCCGCGCCGCAGCCTCTGGGCGTTGGCCGGCCTGGGCCTGGCCATCATCGCCGCACCGGTGGCGTTCCAGATGTTCACCAGGGCGCCCAAGGGCGGCGACATGATCGACAGCTTCCGCCCGATGATGACCCGCGAGCGGGTGCAGAACGTGCAGCGCTACTTCATCACTCTGGGCGGCGCCGAAGGCCAACTGCGGGTCGGTGTGATGCCCGCCTACGTCGCGAACGGCGGCGACCCGGCTGCGTACCCGGCGATCGAGAAGTTCTCTGCCGAGTGGCCCACGATCGTGTCCGACTTCAACCCGATGATCGCCACCATGAGCGACAACGTCGACAACTTCCAGGCAGTCGATGCCATGCCGGCGTTCGGACTGTTCCCCTGGTTCTTCGTCCTTCCCGGTGCCATCGTCGCCGGGTTGGCGGCGCTCGCGCTGCGCCAGACGAGTCCTCCCCCACCGCAAACCGAAAAGGAAGTCCCATGACCGCAACACGCTCATCCACCCGCCTGCTGGTCGCAGCGGTTGGCGCTCTGACGCTGATCGGCAGCGCATGCAGTGACGACGACAAGACGACCACCACGGCCGCTCCGACGACCACCGCAGCAGTCGAGGCGACGACGGCGGCACCCGACACCACGGCCTCCGCCGATACCACGGTGCCCGCCACCGAGCCGACGATGATGTACGACGGCGAGCTGCTGGGCACCTTCTCGGTCGATCCCGGCGACTGCGCCAGCGGCACCGCGACCGGTTCGTACTTCCAGATGGTGATGCCCGGCGGCACCGCCGAAGCCGGCCCGTTCATCGCCAACGCCGACTCGACGTGCGCCGATACCAACTACTCGTTGCTGACACCCGGCACCGCCGGCGGGCTGGTGACGGGCGACTGGCAGTCAGCACCCGACCCGGCCTTCGACGCTACCGGCAATGGACTCGCCGACCAGATCGTCGCCCCGGTGACCTTCTTCGCGGTCGCGTTCGCGGCAGCCACCGATCCGAACGAAGCAAAGCCATCGATCACCGCGGCCGACGGAGTGCTCACCGGCGACCTGTCCGCGTTCACTGCGTACTACGGCGCCGGCGTGTTCAACCAGGGCGCACCCAAGCCTGACGGCGCAGGCACGGCGCCCACCGGCACCATCGATCCGGAGACCGGTGCGTACATGCTCGAGTGGACGAGCCTGATCGTCGGCGGTTCGTTCGACGGTTTCACCGGGGTCTGGCACCTCGAGGGCACCTTCAGCCCCAACGGATGACCCATCCTCATGCGCTGATGTGCCGCCGGTTCAGCCGGCGGCACATTCGCGTTCCATCTGCTCGCGCAACGTCACGTAGTCGGGCTGCTGCACCCCGAGGCGCGCGTAGACGAGCTCCGCATCCGATCCCTGTGCGACGATGCCGTCGGCGAGGCACGCCGCCTTCGTCGCCGTCGAGCCCTCCCGGGTGAACACCTCGGTGAGCCGAACACGGAACCGATCGCGGTCGACATCGAACACTCGCTCGGCTTGCGCGACGGTGGTGTTGACATCATCGGTGAAACCGCAGCGCGACCGATTCTTGGGCACGACGAGGTCGACGAGGTAGTCGACCACGATCCGGTCGACGCACTCGCTGTGCAAGAACGCGGTGTGCCCGGCACCTTGCCAACGAACCGATACCGCATCACCCAGGGCGGCAGCCATCTCTGGCGCGAGGAACCCGGGCGTCGCCGGGTCACCGTCGGTGCCGATCACCACGATCGGGTTGGCCACGTCCACCGCGGTGATCGGTGGGATCGGCTCTGCGGTCTCCGGCCACCCATTGCACCAGTCCACCGCGAACTCGCCGCGACGACCGGCGAAGTCGGCGCAGTAGATCGCCAGATTCGCTTCGGTGAGGTTGTCGGTGGCATTGTCCTCGCGTGGGTAGCCCGCCTCCAGGAAGCTACCGAGTGCCGCAAGCGTGCTGGCGTCGCCGGCGGCCGCGTCGGCCAGCCCTACCGCCAGCGGCGCCCACAAGTCGGTGTTGTACATCGCAGAGGTGATGATCCCGTCGACCTGACCGGCGGTGACGGTTGCATCCCACTCGTCGAAGTAGTCGGTGCCGGCCGAATCGACTTCTTCGTAGAGGCTGTCGAGCAGCGCGCTGGTGCGTGGGCCGGCCTTGCACAACCGCGTCGCGTCGCACAGCTCGAAGAACACGTCGACGGTGCCACCGAAGTCCTGGACGCCGTAGAACGGGGAGCCGTACGACCCTGCCGACGTGCCGTCGACGTTGTACTCGCCGGCCGCAGGATCGACGCTGCCGTCGAGCACCAGTGCCCGCACGCTGTCCGGGAACAGATCGGCGTAGACGGCCCCCAGTGCCGTGCCGTAGCTGAAGCCGAGGTAGGTGAGTTGCTCGTCGCCGAGCGCCTTGCGCAGCTGCTCCATGTCGCGCGCCGCGTTCTGTGTGCCGACGTAGGGCAGCAACACGCCGCTGTGCGCAACGCAATCGCGCTCGACGACGCGGAACGAACGGTCGAGGTCGCCGCAATCGACCGGGGTCGAGCGGCTGACACCGCGCGGGTCGAACCCGACGAGGTCGAACCGCGCCAGCAGCGGGCTGGGGAACAGCGACGCGTAGCCCCATGCGAGGTCGACGCCGGAACCCCCCGGGCCGCCGGGGTTCAGCACCAGCGATCCGATGCGGCGGGAGGGCTCGGTGGCAGGCAAGCGCGTGACGGCGATGGACACCGACCCGACGAGGTCGGGTCGTCGGTAGTCGAGCGGCACCTCGATCGTCGCGCACTCCCACGGTGCGCCCTGACCGTCACAGGCGCCCCACTCCATCAACTCGATGGCAGGCAGTTGTTCGACCTCGACGAGCGGCGTGGCCCGGTCGTAGGGCGCCGGCAGACCGACGCTGCGTGTCGATCTCACAGCGGGTTCACCGGCACACGCCATGAGGAGGGCCGCCGCGCCCAGGGCTCCGATCCACCGGCTCGTCTTCATGGTCCGGTCAGACTAGACCCGAGGCCGGCCGCGGGCACTTCGCCCACAGCGGTGGTCAGAGCTCGCCGGCCAGGTCGCCGAGACGGTGCTCACCCTCCGGCGTCTGCCCGCCGGCCGCCATGAACGCATCCATCGCCGCCCTCGCCGATGGCTCGCCGAGCGTGACCGCGAACGCGGCAGCCTCGCCCAACAGGTCGGCGACCACGTCCTTCTCGGCGCGCAGCACGGCTGCCTTGGCCGCGGCCACCGCGTGGGTCGGGAAACGGCTGATCCGCCCGGCAAGTCGCTGCACGAAGGGCCACAGCTCGTCGGGTGGCAGCGCACGGTTCACCCATCCCCACCGTTCGGCTGTGGCCGCGTCCATGTCGTCACAGCCGAGGATCACCTCCAGTGCCCGCGAGCGGCCGATCAGTCGTGGCAGCCGCACCGTCCCGCTGCCACCGGGAAGGATGCCCAAGGCGACCTCCGGCTGGCTGAACACGGCTCGACCCAACGCGGCGAAACGCATGTCGCAGCTGAGCGCCAACTCGCTGCCGCCGCCGCCGACGCGGCCCTCGATCACCGCGATGGTGGCCTTGGGCATCGTGCGGAACGCCTCGCACATCAGGTGGAAGTCGTTGAGCACGTCCGCCGCTGGCAGGTCGGTGGGCAGCCGTTGGATGAGCGTGACGTCGAAGTGAGCGATGAAGAAGTCGGGGTTCGCCGAGCGCAGGACCACCACGTGAACCGCCGGATCGGCGGCCAACCGGTGCGCCGTCTGCACCATCGCCGGATACAGCTGGAGGTCGAACAAGTTGATCGGCGGGTGGTCGATGGTGACGGTTGCCACCCCGTCGGTGAGCTCGAGCGTGAGGGGCTCGCTCACGTCAGTTCGCGCAGCACCGAGTTCGTGCGCGCCAGTTCCTCGGGATCCGAGGCGAACACGCCGGCGTTGAAGTCGGTGACCCCGATCGCGCTCAATTCGGCGATCTGCTCGCGCACCTCGGCCTCGTTGCCGACGATGGCCAGGCCACCGGGGCCGTCGACGCCTTCGCGGTTCATCATCGTCTTGTAGCTGGGCAGGGTGTCGTAGACCGCGAAGACCTGAGCGGCACGCTGGCGGGCACCGTCGATGTCGTCGGTGACGCACACCGGCAGCGCGCAGACGACGCGCGGCTCGGGCCGGCCTGCGTCGGCGGCGGCCTGGCGCAGCGTCGGGATGGTCAGCTCGGCCAGCGTCTTGGGCCCCACGCACCAGGTGGACGTGCCATCTGCAAGCTGCCCCGTGACGCGGAGCATCTGCGGCCCGAGCGCGGCCACCACGACGGACGGGCGGCTGCTGCCGGGCACCGACACGCCGCCTTGCACGCGGAACTCCTCGCCCTGGAACTGAACCGGCCGCCCTTCCAGCAGGGGCATCAGCACCGACAGGTACTCCTTGAGGTGGCGGACCGGCTTGGCGTACGAGAGGCCCCACATCGACTCGACCACGATCTGGTGCGACAGGCCGATGCCAAGGCACAGCCCGGCGTCGCCGCGACTGTTGATCGCAGCCTGCGTGCTGAGCGCCTGCTGGGCGAGCATCATCGGGTGGCGCGGGTAGGTGGGCACCACGGCAGTGCCGAGCTCGATGCCTGGCACCTCGCGGCCCACGATGGCCAGCACCGTCAGCGCATCGTGCCCGAAGATCTGCGACGACCAGAAGGTGTGTGCCCCCAGCTCGACCGCCGCTCGGGCCTCGGCGACCACGTCGTCGATGGTGCCGGCGTTGATGGCGTTGCTCATGGTTCCAAGGCGCATGCCGCGCACCGTACACGTCGCGGGCGATGCCGGTCGACGTGCAGAGGTGGGTACGCAGGAGTAGAACTGGTGTGGGCGCGATCTGAGGGGCGAAACACATGCAGCAGCGACAGCGTTTCCACCGACCGTGGATCGGATGTGTCGCAGCTGGCTTCCTTGCTGTCGGGTGCAGCGGTACCGCGAGTACCACCACGAGTCTCGGAGACTCCACGACCTCCAGCGCGCCCTCGACGACAGGCATACGTGATGTCCAACAGCGCCGATGCCTTGGTCGTCGACACGTATCTCCTGCCCGCATCCTGACGCGTCGAGCGCTTCGACGAATCGAAATCGGAACGACGTGACCAGGCGCGTACCCCGCCGGGCTGATCTCGGGAATCTTCGGAAGTTGGTTGTGACACGAACGTATGTTTGGTATATTGGTTGACATGCGTGAGGCACTCGAACTTCTCGACCTGGCAACCGATGCCGTCGCGATGCACGACCCGCACGCGCTCACACTCGACGATCTGCGCGACGGCATCCTGTCGTTGCAGCAGCACATCGACAGGGTGAAAGGCATCCACGCCCGGCTCGTCGCCGCGGGTGACTCCGCTGGCGTGTGGCAGGGGCAGGCCAAGCGCGACATGGCCGACTGGCTCGCCTCGCTCACCAAAACCTCCTACGGCGACGCGGCGAGTCGTGTGCGGTTGGGTGAGGCGTTGGGTGCTTCACCCGAGTTGGCCGACGCGGTAGATGCCGGCGAGGTGACCGCCGCGACCGCGGAGGCGCTGCACGAAGCGGTCACCGAACCCGAACCCAACGCTGACACTTCCGAACTCATCTCAGCGGCGAGAGGTGCCGGCCCGAACGAGGCCCGCAAAGCCGCCGCCGAGTTCCGCCGCATCCACACCAAGGAAACGCCGGAGGAAGCTGCGGATCGTCGCTACCACAAGCGCTCGGTGCGCTCCGGGCCGGCGCAGGATGGGATGGTCACCACCACCGTCACCCTCCCCGAGCTGGAATCACGCGAGTTCCACCAAGTCATCTCATTCATCGGCGGCAAACCCTCCGACAGCGACCATCGCACGACCGAACAACGACTGGCCGACGGGCTGATCCAGCTGTGCGCGGCCTACGCGGCCGGGGCTGTGGCGGGCGGGCGTGAGCGGCCGACGATCCTGATCACCATCGACGCGGAGTCGTTCACCGGGGCTGCTGACGAGCCCGGCGTCACGGGGTACGGCGATCGCATTCCCGCCCACATCGTGCGGCACCTCGCCGAGAACGCGAACCTGCAACGGCTCTTGCATGTCGGTTCGATGATTCTCGATCTGGGGCGCGAAATCCGCTATGCCACCGAAGCCCAGTACCGGGCGCTGCTCGCCCGCGATGGCGGCTGCCGCGTCGAGGACTGCCACATCCCCGGCGCCTGGTGCGACGCCGACCACCTGGTCGCATGGGAAGACGGCGGCACGACTGAACTCGCCAACCTCGGCCTGTTGTGCCGGCACCATCACATCGAGAAGCACCGGCCGGGGGTCACCGTCGCCGGTGATGGCAACGACTTCTCGATCCGCCTCGCGAACGGCACGATCCTGCGCTGCCCACCACGCGGCATCATCCAACCCGAACAACGACGACCAGGCCAGGCGGCGGCCTGAACGCACGGAACCCGGAAGCACCAACCCGACTCGTCCAGCGAGTGGGATGGAACCCGGTCAGCGAACCCGGCAAGGGGAACGCAGCACCCACGGCCCCACCGGGTCGTGGGCATCCGTGCGTCACCGGCTCGTCACAGCACCACCTCAGGCGAGGCTGACGAGCTCGAGCCAGTCCTCGTTGAAGTAGTCGACCTGGCCGTCGGGCATCAGCAGCACCTTCGTGGGCGACAGCGCCTCGACGAATTCTGTGTCGTGGCTGACGAACACGATGCTGCCCTTCCAGCCGGTGAGCGCCTCGGCGACCGCTTCGCGACTGGGCGGGTCGAGGTTGTTCGTGGGCTCGTCGAGCAGCAGCAGGTTGTTGCGGCCGACCATCAGCATCGCCAGAGCGAGCTTGGTCTTCTCCCCGCCCGACAGCGTGCCGCTCTCCTGGAACACCTTCTCGCCGCTGAGGCCCATCATGCCGAGAAAGGCACGCAGCTGCGTCTCGGTGTAGATCACACCAGAGGGCACATCGGCGCGAAGGTTGTCGAGCAGGGTCTGGTCGGTGCGCAGGTTGTCGTGCTCCTGGGCGTAGTAGCCCATCGTGACCTGGTGCCCGAACTGGAAATCGCCGATGTTGGCGTTGGTCTCGCCGGCGAGGATGCGCAACAGGCTGGTCTTGCCCGCGCCGTTGAGGCCGAGCACCAGGAGGCGCTCGCCACGACCGAGGTCGAACGACACGTCTTCGAACACCGGCGGGCCGCCGTAGCCCTTCGACATGTGGCGAGCCGTGAGGACGGTGCCGCCGCACGATGGCGGGTCGGGGAACTTCATCTTCAGCGTGCGATCGCCGGCCGACACGTGCACCCGCTGGGCTTCCAGCCGGGCGATCTGCTTCTCCTTGCTGTGCGCCATCTTGGCCTTGGTGGCCTTGGCGCCGAAGCGATCGACGACCGCCTGGATGCGGGCGATCTCCTTCGTCTGCAGGCCGGCCTGCTTGACCAGGCGCTCCTCGTCGAGACGGCGTGACGTCTTGTACTGGCTGTACGTGCCCTTGTACTCGACCAGGTTGCCGAGGTTCTCCTCGCCCGGCCGGTCGAGGTGCAGCACGCGGGTGATCGCTTCGTCGAGCAGCTCGAGGTCGTGGCTGATCACGAGCAGGGCACCGCGGTAGTTGCGCATGAAACCCAACAGCCACGTCTTGGCATCGACGTCGAGGTGGTTGGTCGGCTCGTCGAGCAGCAGCACGTCGCTGCCGGCGAACAGGATGCGCGACAGCTCGACGCGGCGACGCTCGCCACCGCTGAGCACGCCGATGGGCAGTTCCATTCGTGATGGCGACAGCCCGAGACCGGCCATGATGCTGCGCGCCTCGCTCTCGGCCGCGTAGCCGCCCGACGACGCAAACTCGTCCTGCGCCTTGCTGTAGCGGGCGACGTTGCGCTCGTTCGCGTCTTCCTCCATCGCGATGCGCAGCTTCTCGATGCGATCGAGCTGCTCGTCGATCTGGCGGCCGCTGAGCACATGGGTGACCGCCATCCGCGTGTCGAGCACGCCTTCGATGCGCGGGTCCTGTGGAAGGTAGCCGAAGCCGCCTTTGCGCACGACCTTGCCGCCGCTGCTGTCGGCGGCGCCGCCGAGCACCTTGAACAGGCTGGTCTTGCCGGCGCCGTTGCGGCCGACCAGGCCGACCTTGTCGCGGGGCATGACGGTGAAGGAGATGCCGTCGACGATGAGTCGACCGCCTACTTCGACCGAGAGCCCCTGCACCTGCAACATGAGGCGTCCAGCGTGGCGGACGAACCTCGCGGATACAACCAGCACGCCGACATGACTGAGTGACTGTCGACTCGGCCCCCGAAGGCAGGGTCTACCATGTCGCCATGCAGACCGCGGTCCATGCCGGCCCCACCGCTCAACTCGCGACCGGTCGATGGGCGCGTCGAGCGGTCCCGGTTGCATGCGGATGCGCGCTCGCCGGTGCCGCAGCCGTGGTGGCGCGGTTCGACCCGGCCGCCCCCGGCAGCCACTTCCCTGCCTGCCAGTTCAAGGCGATGACCGGGCTGTGGTGCCCAGGCTGCGGCCTCACCCGTGGCTTCCACCAGCTGTTCACCGGCCACCCCGTCTCGGCGCTGCAGCACAACCTGTTCGTACCGATCGTGCTGGTCGCCGTCGTGGCCGGCTGGTGGTCGTGGACTCGCAGCAGTTGGGGCCGGCCCGCGCTGCGCATGCCGACTCGGGCGATGCGGCCGATCGCCGTCGGGCTGCCGGTGCTGATCATCGCCTACGGAGTGCTGCGGAACCTGCCGTTCGCGCCGTTCTCGGCGCTGGCACCCTGACCGCTGCCCGCAGCGATCGGGACCGGACCGCGAATCGCGCGGCCGCCGACGCGGTCAGGGGTTCGGCGGCAACGTGGGCGCCGGCGCCTCGGTCACCGTGGGAGGCGGCGGAGGGCTGGTGGCCGGCGGCGAGGTGACGACCGGAGTGGTGACCGGCGTGGTGCCGTGCGGTGCGGTGGTGCCGGTGTTGGCAACGGTGGTGGCGGTCTTGTTCGGCTTCACCGTGGTGGCGGTGCCATTGCCGCCTCCGTTGCCTCCCGTCGTGGCGCTGGAATCGTCACGGAAGTTGGTCGACAGGCACTTCCCTGGCTGCACGGGCGCCGGCCCGAGGACCATGGCGATCTGCTGAGCGAGGACGGCTCGGCCGGACTCGACCAGGTGCAGACCATCGTTCTGCAGCGACGACGGATCGGCGGCAGTGACCGCGGCCCAGTCGAGCACGATGACGTTCGGGTACTTGGCGGCAAGCTCCCTGATGACGTCGTTGACCTGGGTGCGAGAGGCTTTGAACTCGGTGACCGTCAGCAGCACGACCGGCTGCGGCGACAGACGCATCACCATCGACTCGAGGTACTCGCGGTAGACCGGCTGGTTGTCGCCGTAGTTGTTGCCGAGCAGGATGACGCTGGCGTCCCAGCCCGCCGACAAGCGCTTGTCGAGGACGTGGGCGCCGAAGTCGATGAAGCGGCCGCTCTCGGCGTCCACCTCGGCCTGCCAGCCGAGGGGCACCAGCGCATCGCACATCTCGCCGCCGTAGCGCTGCGACGTGCTGGCCATCACCGAATCGCCGATGAGGATCACCCGGTTGCCCGGCACGAGCGCCCCGACCTGCGAGGCGACGGGCACGGTGACGGTGGTGCCCACGGCGGTGGACGAGGTCTGGGCAGCAGCGGTGCTGGTGGGGTTCGAGTCCTCCGCGGGCAAACCGCCGACGGCCGCTGTGGCCGGCGGATCGACGCCCTGTCCGGACGCGTAGCTACCGCATGCGGTGGCAACGGCCAACAGGCCGAGCAGCAGGACGACGCGCCGAGAGAACATGACTACCCCCTATTGGAGCGACTCCGAGGGCGCGATGCAAGTCAGCAACCGGCATCGGGGACGTGACACATGGCCACACCCCCGATGCCGGAACGCCTGGACTGCTCAGCCGCGAGCCTTGAGCGAATCGCGGATCTCGGTGAGGAGCTCGACCTCGGTCGGGCCGGCCGGCTCTGCCTCGCTCGACTTCTTCATCTTGTTGTAGGCCTTGATGATCATGAACAGCACCAGGCCGACGACGATCAGCGTGAAGATGGCGGTGATCACCTGCCCGAACTCGAGGTAGGTGCCGGGGTTCGGGAGGCCGTTGGCATCCAGGCCCTTGCCGTCGCGCAGCTTGATGCGGGCCACGTTGTTGAAGTCGGGCTTGCCGACGATGGCCGCCACCAGGTTGAGCACGACACCCTCGGTGAAGGTCTTGATGACCGTCCCGATGAACCCGGCCAAGATGACTGCGACAGCCAACTCGATCATGTTGCCGCCGGAGATGAACTCCTTGAACTCCTTGATGTAACCCTTCATGTATTCCTGCTCCTTGGTAGATGACCACCCGTCTGACGCAGTAGTTGAGCAGATGTGACGCCAGTCGCGTGACAATCCCTCGCGATGTATCGTGCGCAGCGATGAGCGACCCGACTGCACCCGATGACGAGCACACGACGGATCTCACGCAGGGCGGTCACGCGAACATCATGGATGAGCTCATCCTCGACCGCATCGACGCGTTGGCCGTGCTCCGGGCCGACACACCGGAAGAGAAGGGCGCCCTGCTGGAGAGGATCGCCGGCCGCGGCAAGCCCGAGCAGGACATCGTCAGCGAGCTCTCCAAGGTGCGGCCGCTGTGGCGCCCTGACCGCTTCGAGGAAGCCCACCGCATGGCGATGCGGTCACTGGAGGTGCTGGACCGCAACGGAGCGCGCACTCCCAAGCTGCCACGGCTGGGACCGCTGACGCCCGTGGCCAGCTACGTCGTCGAGCAGATGACGCGCTACATCGTGAAGGAGCACCAGAACAAGCTCGTCACCCGCATCCGCAAGCTGTACGAACGACGCGAGGCGAACTCGGTGTGGGGCTCGCAAGAGCACGTGATGCTGCGTCGCGCACGCATCGACGCCACCCGCGTCGAGGCCGGCTACAAGGGCAACCCGCTCGGCCTGCCCACCTTCCTCCTCGGCGGCGCAGTCTTCTCCACGCTCGCCTCCGGCATCAGCCAGTTCTTCGGCTGGGCATTCGAGAAGCGGGCCGGCGCCATCGTGTTCGCGGCCGTGTTCATGCTGCTGTTCGCCGGGCTCGCCTGGGCGGCGCTCTACTCCGCCGGCGTGGCGCGTCGGCGCATCCGATTGTGCACCGACCAGCCGATGAAGGCGCTGTGGGAGACGATCGGTGCCTGCGGCAACGCGCCCAAGGACGGAAGCTACGACTTCGCGGTGTACGCGATCGTGCTGCTGGTGCTGACGTTCGCCGTCGTCCCCATCGGCATCTGGCGGTTCCTGGCCGCGGTGAAATGAACTACGACCTGGTGATCGTCGGCATGGGCTCCGGTGGTCTCGCCGCCGCCGAGTTCACCGCCGGTCTCGGGCTGCGAGTGGCGGCAGTCGAGCGCTCGCGGTTGGGCGGCGGCTGCCTGTGGACTGCCTGTGTGCCATCCAAGGCACTGCTGGCGAGCGCCAGGGTCGCTCACACGATGCGCACCGCACACCGAGTGGGCATCTCCGCCGTCGAGCCCTTGATCGACCTTCCCACGGTGTGGCGTCGAGCCAGGGCCGTCCAAGCCGAGATCGCGGCCACCGACGACAACCCGCATCGCTATCGCGAGTTGGGCATCGAGCTGTTCACCGGCGAAGCGCGCCTCACCGGGCCCACGCAGGTGGTGGTGGAGACCCCGGAAGGAACCGGCGTGCAGCTCGAGAGCCGGTTCATCCTGCTGTGCACGGGAAGCCGACCGCACATCCCGACGATCGCGGGACTCGGCACCGACTGGTGCCTCACCAGCGAGAACCTCTTCCTGCTCGCTGCTCCCCCGGCGAGCATCACCATCGTCGGAGGCGGGCCGATGGGTGTCGAGATGGCGCAGGCGATGCAACGGCTCGGCGTCGGGGTCACCCTGCTGCAGCGTGCCCGTACGTTGCTCCCACGCGAGGAGCCCTCGCTCAGCGCGCGGCTGACCGAGATGCTCGTCGCCGAAGGCGTGACGGTCCACACGAACGCGGATGTGCGGTCCATGAGCCGGCAGCCGGACGGCGTGATCGACGTAGAAGCCACCGTCGGCGACGAGGGCCACCGCCTTCGCTTCCAGACCGGCGGAGTGCTGGTGGCGGCCGGGCGCACGCCCAACACGGAGGGGCTCGGCCTGGAGGCACTGGGCATCACCGTCCTCGAGCGCGGCATCGAGGCCGACGCACGCGGGCGCACCTCGGCGCGCACGGTCTATGTCGCCGGCGATGTCGCCGGCGGGCGCCTGCTCACCAGCACCGCCGCCTACGCTGCCGTGCGCGCAACTCGCGACATGTTCTTCCCGGGCAAGGGCAACCTGGACGCGACGCCGCCGGCATGCGTCTTCACCGACCCCGAGCTCGCCAGCGTCGGTCTCACGATCGAGCAGGCGGAGGAGGCGTTCGGCGCCGACACCGACGTGTGGCGAATCGATCTCTCCCGCAACGACCGGGCGCGCACCGATGCCTGCGCCGAAGGAGCCGCCGTGGTGGTCACCGCCAAGGGCCGCATCGTCGGCGCGCACATGTTGGCGCCGTCGGCCGGCGAGATGATCCACGAACTGTCGCTCGCCATCCACCACCAGCTGCGCCTCGACGAGCTGGCCGAGACGATCCACGCCTATCCGACGTTGTCCGGCGCCATCGGACAGCTCGCCACGGAAGCCGCGTACGAGAAGGCCCAGCGTCTGCGCTGGCTGATGAAGCGCCGGTAGCGACTCAGGCGTCGGCGGCCGACGGGTCGGCGATCGCGTCGGCGCAGGCGGTCGGATTCGCCTGCGCCGTGGCGTACACCTCCAGCACGGGCGATCGCTGCTCACCGGCCCGCCATGCATCGAGGTACGCGCTGGGCCACACCTCGCCGCGCCTCACCGCCCACTCGTCGGCCGGGCACGGCCAGGAGATGCCCACATGGGTGTGGCAGGCGGTCTCGCGAGCGTTGCCGGTTCGGCCCATCACGCCCAACGGGTCGCCGGGCAGAACCGCCTGGCCTTCGTCGGCGAGCACTGAATCGAGGTGGGCGAAGTAGTAGCGCACCCCGTCGCCACCGACCATCGCCACGAACTTGCCACCTCGGTTTGCCGGAGAGTCGATGGCCGGATCCCACAGGTCGACGTCGCGCGTCTGCACCACGGTGCCGTCCGTCGGCGCCACCACGATGGCGCCGCAACCGAACACGTCGGCCGCGGGGTAGTCGTGATGGGTGGTCCCGTAGCTGACGCGCTTGCCGACGAAGGGGAAGACGTACACGGACGGCGCCGGCACGGTGGCAGGAACGACCGACGTGCCGGACACAGCGCGTGCGATGGTGACCGTCGTCGAGACGAACGTGGACGGCGGCACGGCGATCTCGCCGGTCGTCGGCGAGACCGTTGCCCCTGCGGACGATGCCGACCCCGACTCAGCCGGGCCGTTGCTGCAGCCCGCCAGCAGCACCGACCCGAGCGCGATCAGTGCCCGAGATCCTCGAACCGGTCGACGTCGCGCAACGACGGGAAGCTGAACCACCACACGCCGACGATAGCGATGGTGGCCACGCCCCCACCGATCACCGTCGCCGGCGTGCCGAACGCCTGCGCCACGATGCCGCTCTCGAAGGCACCCAGCTCGTTGGATGCGCCGATGAACACGTTCTCCACGGCCATGACGCGACCACGTTTCTCGTCGGGGGTCACCAACGGCACGAGCGAACCGCGGATGTAGACGCTGACCATGTCGGCACCGGCGAGGACCATCAGCGCGCCGAACGCCAGCACGTACGAATGCGTGAGGCCGAGCACGACGGTGGATGCCCCGAACACGAAGACGGCCAGCAGCAGGCCGCGCCCGATGCGGCGCTGCAACGGCTTGAACGCAAGGAAGACCGCCATCATCGCTGCGCCGACACCGGGGGCAGCGCGCAAGAACCCGTAGGCGACCTTGCCGACGTGCAGCCGATCCTCGGCGATGGCCGGCAGCAGCGCGACTGCGCCGCCGAACAGGACGGCGAAGAGATCGAGGCCGATGGCGGCGAACAGGATCGGTGTGCGGCGCACGAACAGCAGGCCCTCGATGGCGCTGCGGAACGTCGGCTTGTCGCCGGCGCCGGCTCGCTCGGGCTGTCGTAGGAAGCGCAGGCCGGCGATGAGGAAGCCCGCGCTGAGGATCAGCACCGTGGACGCGAGGTACGCGGCCGCCGGGTGCCAGGCGTACAGCAGACCGGACAGCGCCGGGCCGAGGATGGTGGCGCCCGTCCAGGTGGCCGAGTACATCGCGATCACCTTCGGGATGCCACCTTCCGGGGCCACCATCGGCGGCATCGGCCGAGTGGCCGGCGCCAGGAACGCGCGGGCGATCCCGTACAGGAACGCGATCACGAACAGGGGCCACACCTCCGTGGGCTCCGTCGTGGCGTACCAGAGCAGAGCGAGCGAGCAGAGCACCTCGCCACCGATCGCGAAGATGGCGACCTTCTTGCGATCGAAGCGATCGGCGACCGTGCCGGTGACGAGCACCAGCAGCGCAGCGGGCAGGAACTCGCACAATCCGATCCAGCCGAGGTCGGCCTCGCGGCCCGTGATCTCGTAGGCCTGCAGGCCCAGCGCCGCCGCCTGCAGCGCGACGCCGGTGAACAACACCCCATTGGCGATGAGCAGCGCTCGCACCCCGCCGTAGCGAAGGACCTCTCTGGTGGACATGACGGCGGGGGCGGAAGGCGCGGAGGACGACACAGAGCTGCCCAACCTACTGACCGAGTGCTACACAATCGTCATGGGTTCACTTGCAGACGACACACGCTGGCTCGACGCCACCGACCAGGCGGCGATGATCCGCCGCGGCGACGCCTCGCCGCCGGAGCTGCTCGAGGCGGCGATCGAGCGCATCGAGGCCATCGACCCCGCGCTCAACGCCGTGGTCATCCGCTGGTTCGACGAGGCACGCGCCACCGCCAAAGGTGCCTTGCCAGACGGACCGTTCCGCGGTGTGCCGACGCTGCTGAAGGACCTGTGGGCGCACTACGCCGGTCAGCCGTTGACGAACGGCAACCAGGCGCTCAAGGACGCGATGCCGATCTCGGCCGCCGACACCACTCTGGTCGCCCGCTTCCGAGCGGCCGGCTTCGTGATCGCCGGCCGCACGAACAGCCCCGAGTTCGGCAGCCTGCCCTGCACGGAGCCGACCGCGTGGGGCGCCACCCGCAACCCATGGAGCACTGCTCACTCGCCAGGCGGTTCCAGCGGTGGCGCAGCGGCCGCTGTTGCTGCCGGCATGGTTCCCATCGCCCACGCCAGCGACGGCGGGGGCAGCATCCGCATCCCCGCTTCGGCGTGCGGTCTCGTCGGCCTCAAGCCCACGCAGGGGCGCATCACGCTCGGCCCGTACCGCGACGAGAGCAACCTCGGTGTCGAGCTGTGCGTCAGCCGTAGCGTGCGCGACACGGCCGCCCTGCTCGATGCGGTTCGCGGTCCGGGCATCGGCGACACCGTCATCGCCGAGCCACCGTCCCGGCCCTACCTGATGGAGCTGGGCGCCGACCCCACCCCGCTGCGCATCGGCCTGCTCGATCATCACCCGTTCGGCGGCCCGGTGCACCCCGAGTGCGCGCTCGCCGCCCGCAATGCCGCCACTCTGTTGGAAGGGCTTAGCCATCATGTCGAGCCCGGGTTCCCGGCCGCAATGGCGAACCCCGAGTTCAGCCGTCGCTTCAGCGCCCTGTGGAGCACCAACATGGGCGTGGGCCTGGCGCGCATCGCTGCACAGCTGGGTCGCGAGCTGGCTCCCGGCGAGGTGGAACCGGTGAACCAGGCGCAGGCCGACTTCGCCCGCAGCGTCAACGGCGTCGACTACGCCCTCGCGTTGTCGGCGAACGTCGACTTCCGCCGCGCCGTGCAGCAGTGGTGGGCCGACGGTTGGGACCTCCTGCTGACGCCGACGCTCGGCGAACCTCCGGTCGAGATCGGCACGTTCGCCAACAACGCGGAGAACCCGATGGCGCCGATGGTCAGAGCAGCCAGCTACGTGCCGTTCACACCGGCGTTCAACGCCAGCGGCCAGCCGGCCATCAGCCTGCCGCTGCACTGGACACCCGAGGGGCTTCCCGTCGGCGTACAGCTGGTGGCTGCCTACGGCCGCGAAGACCTGCTGTTCCGCGTCGCAGCCCAGCTGGAGGCTGCTCAGCCGTGGGCCCACCGCAGGCCGGCCATCTGAGGGCCGCCGCCGATGGCGGCCGGCCCGGCCGCGGGTGACGGCGGCTACCGGTCAGCGCGCTCCAGCTCGGCGCGCTCCCTGCGCAACTTGGCCTCGATCTCGTCAACCGGCAACGGCACCTCGATGCCCCACCGCCGCATGGCGTCCTCGGTGCGCCGGATCACCGTCTCCAACACGGCGATGCGGGCGTAGCGCTTCTGCTCGCCACCGATGACGTCCCACGGTGCCAGCTTGTGATCCGTGCGGAGGAACATCTCCTCGGCAGCCGCATCGTAGAGCCGGTTCTTCTCACGATTGCGCCAGTCCTCCTCGGTGAGCTTCCACCGCTTCAGCGGATCGGCAGCACGACCCTCGAACCTGCGCAACTGCTCGTCGTCGGTGACGTGCATCCAGAACTTGACGAGGATGATGCTCTCCTGGCACAGCGTCTCCTCGAAGTCGACGATGGCCTTGTAGGCCCGGCGCCACTCGGCGCGATCGGCGAAACCCTCCACGCGCTCGACGAGCACCCGGCCGTACCAGCTGCGGTCGAAGACGGCCATCTCGCCGAGGCCCGGCAGCTCACGGTAGAAGCGCCACAGGAAGTGATGGTTCTTCTCTTGCGTCGTGGGCTTGGCGTACGAGACCACCTTGTAATGACGGGGGTCGAGATGGCCGACCACGGCCTTGATGGCACCGCCCTTCCCCGACGCGTCGGGCCCTTCCATGATGATGAGCAGGCCAGGCCCCAGCGTGCCGGAACCCATCAGGCCGCCAAGGTGAAGACGGAGTTGCGACAGCCGACGCTGACCTTGAGAGAGCCGCTTCTCGTACTCGTCACGATCCAGACGGTTTGACATGTCGAGCTTGTCGAGGATGCCCATGGCGCGAACCCTAGTGTCCGGCCTCAGCGCGCCGTCCAGCCGCCATCGACGATGACGCTCTGTCCGGTGAAGAACGTGCTGCCAGCTCCTGCGAGGAACAGCAATGCGGCGTCGAGCTCGTGCGGCTCACCCATCCGCGGGATGGGCGACATGTTGGCGATGAACCGCTGACTGGCCTCGTCGTCCTCCATGCCGGCGGTCATCTCGCTGCGGAACCAGCCCGGGCACAGCGCATTCACTCGGATGCCCTTGCGAGCCCACTGCGCGGCCAGCTCCCGGGTGAGGTTGACGACCGCGCCTTTCGACGCGCAGTAGTGCGCCTGCTTCACGGGCGACGAGGCCACGTGGCCCAACATGCTGGCGACGTTGACGATGCTCCCGCCTCCGGCAGCGATCATCGACGGTGCCAGCAGCTTGCACAGGTGCCAGACGGCGGTGACGTTCACCTCCATCGTCGCCCGAAAGTCGTCGAGCTCCTCGTCCTCCACCGAGACCTTGTGCCCGATGCCGGCGTTGTTGACCAGCACATCGACATGACCGAAACGATCCGTCGCGGCAGCGGCCAGCCGCTCGCGGTCCTCGACGATCGACAGATCGGCAGCGACGGCCAGCGTGCCGGGCAGCTGCTCCGCCAAGGTCGCCAACCGGTCGGCACGCCGAGCCGCGACGATCACGTTGGCGCCGACCGCGTGCACCACACGAGCGAAGCGATCGCCGAGGCCGGACGACGCACCGGTGACGAGCACGGTGCGTCCGTCGAGGCGAAACAGGTCGAGTGGGTCGCCGATGGAGGTTGTCATGGTTGAGATTCTGTGACATTTACTGCAGTTGGAAGAATTCCTTCCGAAAAGTGATCGATGTCGCGATCTGAAACGTCTGTACCAGCATGAACGCTCTGCACACCGCCACCCCTGCCCGCGGCCTTGCCGTCCACCGCACCGTCGAGCGCCGGCACGCTGCCGCCCGCCGGTCGTTCGACTGGGCGGGTCAGATCAAGCTCGCCATCGTGCTCAGCGTCGTCGCAGCCATTGCGGTCACCGCGCTGGCCGGCAGGGTCGCCGAACCGGTGCTGATCGTCGGCATCATCGTGGTCGCCTCGTTCGCTGCGTGGGCACGCATCGAGCCCGTGGCCGAACCCGCTCGGGTGCCGGTGCGCCGCCGCTGAACCCGACGCATCCGACGACGAGCCAGGTGGCCGCGTGTGCCACGATGCGGCGATGAGCACATCACTTCCGGTCGTGCTGGTGCACGGCGCGTGGCACGGGGCGTGGTGCTGGGCCGGCGTCCAGCACGCCCTCGACGAGCTGGGTGTCGCGTCGTACGCCGTCGACCTTCCGGGGCACGGAATCTCGCCCCTGCCACTCACCGACCTCGGCGGCGACGCCGAGCACGTTGCCGCAGTGCTCAGGCGGCTCGGCACTCCTGCCGTGCTGGTGGGGCACAGCTACGGCGGAGCCGTGATCACGGAAGCTGCCAGCCGCTTTCCCGACGTCGCCCACCTCGTGTACCTCACGGCGTTCGCGCTCGACCAGGGCGAGAGCATCATGAGCTTGCTGGCCGCCCTGCCCAGGGCTCACGTCCCCCTCGGCCTCGCCATCATCGCCCACGACGACGGCACCAGCGACATCGATCCCGACAAGGCAGCGGAGGCCTTCTACGGCGAGTGCTCGCCGGCAGCCACCGGCGCCGCGATCGCCCGGCTCTCGCCGCAGGCGATGGTCGGCTTTGCCGATGCGGTGACCGGCGCGCCACGCAATCACATCGCGTCGACCTATGTGCGCTGCCTGCGCGACCAGTCGATCCACCTCAGTCATCAGGACGTCATGGCGGCCCGCTGCGATGCAACTCACACGCTCGACACCGACCACTCGCCGTTCGTCTCGCGCGTCGACGACACCGCGGCCATCATCCATCGAGTGGCCACCCGGTCATGAAGGTTCGCATCGGCTTCGGCCTCGGTGTGCGCACCAAGCTGAACGACACCGGCTTCGCCCAGGTCGTCGACGCGTTGGAGGCCCTGCGGTTCGACAGCCTGTGGCTGAGCGAACGCATCGGAGGAGAAGCACCCGACCCACTGGTGGCGATGGCGTTCGCCGCCGGCCGCACCCAGCGGCTCAAGCTCGGCATGAGCGTGATGGTGCTGCCCGGCCGCAACCCGATCGTCCTCGCCAAGGAGCTGGCCACACTCGACCGGATGTCGAACGGGCGATTGCTGCCCGCCTTCGGCCTGGGGGTGGCCGACCCTCACGAGCAGCAGGCCTTCGGCGTGGAGCGCGGGGCCCGCGCCAAGATGTTCGACGAGGCGTTGCAGGTGTTGCGGGGTTGCTGGGCGCCAGGGTCGCTCACTCATCACGGCCAGTTCTACGACTACGACGACCTGCAGGTGCTGCCCAAGCCGCGGCAGCACCACGTCGACGTCTGGCTCGGGGGCATCGCGCCCTCCGAGCTGCGCCGGGTCGGGCGGAGCGCCGATGGCTGGCTGCCGAGCTTCGTCACACCGGACGACGCCGCCCGCGGCCGCGAGGCGATCGAGGCGACGTGTGCCGAACACGGCCGTTCGATCGACGACGACCACTACGGGGCGCTCGTTCCGTACGCGATGGGCCCGATCCCCGACGTCGTGCTGGCCGGCCTCGCCAAGCGGCGACCCGACCTTGCCGACCCGTCGGTGCTCATCCCTTCCGGTTGGGATGGGCTCATCGACACCATCGATCGGTTCGTTGCCGTCGGTACCACCAAGTTCGTGGTGCTCCCGATCGTCGAACCGGGTTCGCCCGAGGAATGGATACACCACTTGGAGCAAGCGGCGCCCGTCGTCCTGGCACGGCAGACCTGACTGCCGGCGCACGCGAGCGCTTCGACCCGGAACCGGCGCGGCCAGCTCAGACGCGAGCAGGGAGGTGATCGATGAGTCCCAGCGCCTCGTCGGCCGGCACAGGTGGCGAGAACAGGAAGCCCTGCATCGTGTCGCACCCCAGCCGGCGGAGGTCGATGAAGACGTCGTCGGTCTCCACCCCTTCAGCCACGACCGACAGGCCCAGCTGATGGCCCAGCTCGATCACCGAGGCGACGATCGCCCTGTCCTCCGGGCTGTGCTGCATGGCGACCACGAAGCCGCGGTCGATCTTCAGCTCGCTGACCGGGAGGTGACCGAGCGAGCCGAGTGACGTGTAGCCCTGACCGAAGTCGTCGAGGCTGACCCGCACACCGGCCGCGTTCAATTCCTCCAGCAACGCCGTCGCGCGTGCCGGATCCGACGCGAACGACGTCTCGGTGATCTCCAACACGAGTTGCGAGGCCTTCACGCGGTGAGCAGCGAGGCGATTGAGGATCCAGCCGGGCAGGTCGTCGCGGAGGTTGCGGGCCGAGATGTTGACTGCGACCGACAGACCCGGACGGGTCAGCGACCACTCGGACAGCTGACCGAGCGCCGAATCGACCACCCACTGGGTGAGGGGGCCGATGAGCCCAGTGCTCTCGGCGATCGGGATGAAGTCGTTCGGCGGCACCAGCCCGCGCACGGGGTGCATCCAACGCACCAGCGCCTCGAATGCAACCACCTCGCAGGTGTGAGCATCCACCTTCGGCTGGTAGTGCAGCACCAGCTCGCCCGCCGTGATCGCCCGCCGTAGTTCGGCGATGAGGCCCAGCCGTTGTGGATCGAACTCGTCGATGCCGGGGTGGTAGCGCACGATGGCGGCGCGTGCCGTCTTGGCCGCGTAGAGCGCCAGGTCGGCTCGTCGCAGCAGTGCGTCGGGGGTCTCCGCGTCGGCGGGCCACATCGCGTAGCCCATGCTGGCCTCTGCCGACACCGCCACTCCGGCCAACTCGGTCTCGTGCCCCAACGCTTCCTGCAGGCGGCGCAGGATGCCCTCCACCGAGTCCGCCGTCGCCCCCGGCAACACGATGCCGAACTCATCCCCGCCCAATCGGGCGACGGTGTCGCCTGGGCGCAGGGTCATCGTGAGTCGCTCCGCCACGATGCGCAGGAACTCGTCGCCGTTGCGGTGCCCGAGCGTGTCGTTGACCTCCTTGAACCGATCGAGGTCCACCACCACCAAGGCGACATCGGTGCCCATCCGACCGGCCGAAGCCAGGGCGGCCGACACGCGATCGGCGTGCAGCGCACGGTTGGGCAGACCGGTGAGCGTGTCGTGAAGCGCCATGTACGCGGTGCGCTGGCTCTGCCGCCGGATGCGCCGCGTCACCGATACCACGATCACCGCCAGCACCAGCCACAGCGCCGACAGGCCGACGACGATCGAGAACTTCAAACGCTCGAGGGAGACCCGCCGTTGTGCCGCGATCGGTTCGTACGGCACATAGATCTCGACCACACCCACCACATCGTCTGGGCTGTCCATCGGATGCACTGCCACGTACGCCTCGATGGCCGCCGGCCCATCGGCTGTCCCACCGTCGACCTCATCCGCGGCGAGATGGGTCAGTCGCGCGACGAGCCCGACGGCGGCAGCGAACTGCACCTCGGAGTCGATCGCGCTCGCACCCATCGGCTCGTCGGGTGCCGCCGCGTCGAACACGACCCGACCATCGACATCACGGAGCCGCAACCGCAACACACGGCCCTGCTGCAAGAGGTTGTTGGTGGTACGACGCACGACGTCTCGTTCCGCTCCTGTGAGCCCGACGCTGAGTGGTTGCCCTTCGAGGAACGGCTCGATGGCCGACTCGGCGATGGCACGGGCCTGGGTCTCGCCCTGGCGGAGCGCAGCCGCGTCGACCTCCTCGGTGAACGTGTGCGCCAGCACCGCGCCGAGCCAGACGACCGGCACCAGGGTCGCGACGGCGTACGCCATGAAGCGCCACACCCCCCGCCATCGACTGCCGTCCATACCCGTCAGGTATCGGTCCTGACGTGACCATCTTGAGGGATTTCAGACGATTCGCAGCAGTATGTCGATTTCGAGAAATATCGGGATGCAGAGCACAGAACGCCGCTCCCGGCCTGCCGTTGAGTACGATTGAAGAATCCACCTGCGGACGGGGAGGGGGCTGCTTTGCGGTTGAGCCATCTCGGTTTGAAGACATGCCAGCACGCACGCACTCAGTACTTCGCGCTGTCGCACACGTCGTCCCCCGATACCCGATGAAGGACGCGGCCACCACCCGTGTCGTGCTGACGATCAGCTCGATCACCGTGCTCCTGGGTGTTGGCGCTGTGCTCGGCACCCTCACACTGCCCAGTCTCACCTCGAGCACACGTCCCTCCGCGTGGTGGGTGCTACCGGCACTGGCTGTCGCCTTCGGTATCGCCGAGCAGACGGTGTTCCACTTCGAGTTCCGACGGGAGGCGATCTCCTTCTCCCTGTCGGAGGTTCCCACGGCGCTCGCCCTGATCTATCTCGCGCCCGGGCCGGCGATCGCCGCCCGAGTGATCGGCGGCCTGGCGGTGATCACTCTTCAGGGGCGGAGCCGCTACTACAAGCTCCTGTTCAACGCCGCGCTCTTCGCTGCCGAGACGGCCGCCGCATATCACATCGTCCGCTTCGTGGTCGGTCGCTCACCCGGCTCGGACCTCGCCTTGCTCGCTGCCATCGTGCCGGCCACTGCAGGCACTACGGTCCTCGGGTCGGTGTTCGTGGCCTTGGCCATCGCCGTGGTGGAGGGCAAGTTCCGCGAACGTCTGGCGAGCGAGCTCCGGATGTCGTCGTGGATGGCGCCGTTCAACGGTCTCGTCGCTGCCGCTGTCGTCGCCCCGACGCTCATCTCGCCGTGGTTGGCCTTCCTCTCGGCGGCACCGGTGATCGCGTTCTGGGGCTTGATGCAGAGCTACGGCAGCCTCGAGCAACGGTTCCGCGATCTCGACGACCTGCACGGCTTCGTCGGCCGGGTCGGCCGTTCGCTCGACCTCGATGAAGTGATGGTCGCCGCCGTCGACGACATCGCGGTACTGCTGCGTGCGCGTCGTGCGGCCGTGGTGGTGTTCGGCGCCGACCATCCACTGTGCAAGACCGTCGGCAAACCGTTGCCCGACCTGCCCGAATCGTCCGACGACCTACGTTGGGCAGATGTGCTCGGACCCCGCAAAGGGCAGTTGTTGGGGGCGACGGAGTGGCACGCGCTGGGGTTCGAAGGAATGGCCGCCGTCGGAGACGCACTGTGCGCACCGGTCCGCGACGGCGAGAGCATCGTCGGCCTGATCGTCGTCGCTGAGCGCGTCGGAGCCCAAGGGCACTTCCGAAACGTCGACGTCGTCCGGCTGCAGACGCTCTCCGAACAGATCGCCCCGAACCTGCGCAAGGCGTTGCTGCACCACCGCATCGAGTTCGAAGCGCGGCACGACGCGCTCACCGGTCTCCCCAACCGGTCGTCGTTCGAACGAATCGTGGAGACCGAGCTCAACGGCGCCGACCTTCGCAACGACGACGAGGTAGCCGTCGTCATGTTGATGGACCTGGATCGCTTCAAGGAGATCAACGACACGCTCGGCCACAACGCGGGCGACACCGTGCTCAACGACTTCGCGGTGCGCATCAAGAGCTTGCTCGGGCCGCGCGACGTGCTGGCCCGGCTGGCCGGCGACGAGTTCGCGCTGCTCACCTTCAGTCACGTCGGGTCCATCCACGCGATGGCCGAGCGACTGGTCGACGAGGCACGGCAGCCCTTCGCGATCGACGGGCTCGACGTGGTGGTCACCATGAGCGTTGGCGTCGTGGTCGTCAGTGACGACGCCAGCGATGCCGGCACCCTGCTCCGTCAGGCCGACATCGCGATGTACACGGCCAAGAGCCGTCACACCGGGTACGAGCTCTACAGCCTCGACATCGATCGCCGCACCCCGGCTCGCCTGTCCATGTTGGGTGACCTGCGCAGCGCGCTCGAGAGCACCGACCTGCAAGTGTTCCTGCAGCCCAAGCTCGATCTGGCCAGCGGCATCGTCGTCGGGGTGGAAGCGCTCGCCCGTTGGGCGCACCCACGCCGCGGTTGGGTTGCACCGGAAGACTTCGTGCCGGTGGCGGAGGAAACCGGCCTCATCAAGCAGCTCACCGACCAGGTGTTGGAGGCGTCCGCCGCCCAACTGCAACGGCTGCGATCGCTGGGCCACCACCTCGGCCTCGCGGTCAACCTGTCCACCCACGACCTCCTCGACGAGCTGCTGCCCGAGCGTGTGCTGCGTCACCTCGATCGCCACGACATCGATCCCACGCTGCTGACGCTGGAGATCACCGAATCCTCGCTGCTCATCGATGCGCCGCGTGCACGCACCACCATCGAGCGCCTCAACCAGCAGGGAATCCGTCTCTCGGTCGACGACTTCGGCACCGGATACTCGTCACTGAGCTACCTGCGCCACCTCCCGGTGAGCGAGCTGAAGATCGACCGCAGCTTCGTGGCCAACGTGCTCTTCGACGAGCAGGATGAAGTGATCGTGCGTTCCATCATCGACCTCGGCCACAACCTCGGCATGCAGGTGGTCGCCGAAGGTGTGGAGACCGACGAAGTGCTCAATCGCCTGAAGGGCTTCGACTGCGACGTCGCTCAAGGCTTCGGCATCTGCCGTCCGGTGCCGCTCGACAGCTTCGTGGCCTGGCTCAGCAGCACCCAGCACCCCAGCCGCCGCCGCGATCCACTCCGTCCGGGTCACTGGTTCGACAACCCCACGAATCCGGCCGACCTGGGCTCGCGCCCTGGCGAGGTGTGAACCGAAGCCAGTCGCAAGTCACCGCGTGTCGAAGGAGTGCATCAGTGGCGCACCCAGCCGCACTGCCCGTACCGCACTGAGGTGAGCTTCCGTCCGGCCCGCATCCACGTGCGACCACGTGCGCGCCCAGGTGACGAATGCTTCACCGTCGAGCGGCCGGGCGAAGTAGAAGCCCTGCACCGCGTCGCAGCCGAACTGCTCCAGCCATTCCAGCTGCTCGGGCCGTTCGACCCCTTCGGCGATGACGAACTTGTTCATCGCGTTGCCCAGGGCAACGATGGCCGAGGTGAACGATCGCTCCGACTCGGAGGACTCGAGGTCATCGATGAACGGCTTGGCGATCTTGACCGCGTCCACCGGCAGCGACTGCAGATAGCTCAGCGACGAGTAGCCGGTGCCGAAGTCGTCGAGAGCGAGCTGCACCCCGATCTCCTTCAGCTGGTGCAGTACTCCGATGGCACGATGTGCCTGTTCGGACATCAGGTTCTCGGTGATCTCGAACCCGAGCTGCCCAGGCGAGAGCCCATAGCGCCGAAGGGCACTCAGCACGTTGCTGATGAGGTTGGGTTCATAGCAGCTGCGCGGTGAGAGGTTGACGTGCACGCTCGGCACCAGGCCGGGGTTCGTCAATTCGACCGCCGCCAACCATGCACACGCTGCGTGCAACACCTGCATGTCGACCGCCACGATCAGACCGGTCTGCTCCGCGAGCGGCAGAAACGCGTCGGGTGCCAGATGGCCCAACCGCGGGTGGTTCCACCTGACCAGCGCCTCAGCGCCCACGAGCTCGTGCGTGCCGACGCGCACGATGGGCTGATAGCAGACGCCGAGCGACTTGGCGGTGATCGCTCGCTGCAGGTCGCTCTGCAGGTTGAAGCGATGCAGGCTGCTCTCGTACATCGCCGGCTCGAACAGCACGATCCGGTGCTTGCCCTGTGCCTTGGCCGTGTACATGGCCGTGTCCGCGCTGCGCATCATCGCTTCCGGGTTCGCGCCGGGCTCGATCATCGCCACGCCGATGCTGGCTCGCACCGCGATGCGGTGATGCGCCACGATCGCCGGCGCGTCCATCGCCGCGAGGATCCTCTGCGAAACCATTCGCGCCGCTTCTGGGTCGTCAGCCCGGCGCAACAGGAGCGCGAACTCGTCACCGCCCAAGCGGGCGATGGTGTCCATCTCGCTCACGCACCCTTTCAGCCGATCCGCGATCTCGATGAGCAAGGCGTCACCGATCGCGTGGCCGAAGCTGTCGTTGACCGTCTTGAAGTCGTCGAGGTCGACGAAGAGCACGGCGCCATGGTTGCCCGCGTCCGCCTCGATCGCATGGCTCAAATCGTTGCGGAACAGGGTTCTGTTGGCGAGGCCGGTGAGCGAGTCGTGCGTTGCCTGGAACGTCAGGCGGCCTTCGAGCACACGCAACTGTTCGAGCGACTGCTCGAGACGACCGTTCTCGAGCGCGGTCGTCGTGTGGTTGGCGAGCGTCTCGGCCAGACGCGCGTCGGTCGTGTCGAATCCGACCACCTCGCTGAGCCGGTTGGCGATGACCAATGCCCCCACGACCCGCCGTTCACCCAGCAACGGCGCGGCGATGGCGTTCTGGTAGCCGGCGAGCTCCAGGAACTCGGCGATCATCCCCTCGTGCTCTGGACGCATGATGCATGCGACCCGCCCGGCCATCAGCTCCATCAGACGGAAGTGACTCTCGTCGAGCCGTTGCACGGTCTCCACCTCGCCGTCCACGCGGACGCGCACGCACACGGCTTCCTCGCCCGACTCTGCGATGTACACGAGTTGGGCAGCGCCCGCATTGAACGTCTCGCACGCATGTCGAAGGAGTTGGACGATCGCACCTTCCAGTTCGCCCGACTCGTGCAGCAACTGCGTCGATCGGTAGAGGAAATCGAGTCCTTCGTGACGACGACGCTGCGTGGTGTAGGCCCAGTTGGCCACATACGTCCCGGCTGTCGGGATCACCAGCATCCACGCAATGCCTGGCTGTGCGTCGATCACCACCACCGCGATGATGCCCAGGCTGCTGGTGAACAGGGCCGCGACCACTCCGAAGGCGACTCCGGAGCGCAGGTCGGCGACCTGCCACGAACCGGCCGAGAGCGAGATCACGACGTACACGAGGATCACTGAGAGGAAGGCTTCGACCAGCAGAGCCTCGGCTCCCTCGAGGAGGATCGCTGCGTTCAGCGTGTCGAGATGTGGAGCCATCCAGCGGAGCATGGAGATCGCGAACGTCGTCGTGACCGCGAACACCGACGTGTTGAACAGGAGCTTGAGCACCCCCTGGCGCCGGTGGAGCGCCAGCGCCAGCCCGGCGCCGAGTGTCTGGGCGCCGATCAACACCAGCGGCTGGGCGAAGAACAGACCGAGTGCGAGTGGTAGCTCGACCAACGAGAACGTGTGGGCGTCGGCACGGATGCGCAGGTGCACGACGAAGATCTCGGTCACCGCAAACGCCGTCGCCAAGCCGGGCAGCGCGATCCACCACGGCCAGCGAGCCGCACCGAGCCAGCCCTGGTGTTCGGCGAGGCCGAGCGCCAACGCCGCGGACAGGAGCCACAGGCCGATGGACAGCGCTGCGATGCGACCACGGCTGTTGCGGCGGCGCGCGGCACCGTCGTCGACGGCCTTCTCCGGAGCCGGAAGCACTTGGGTCACAGCACCAGTGATCGGCCCGTACCATCCAGGAGTTGAGCCGTTCAGGGCGCCCCAGGGCAAGCTCTCGCTCAACGGTCGACGCTCCGTGGCAGACGGCAGGGGAAGGTCACCCCCAGTAGTCGCTGGCCCAGACCCCACCGGACCACGACGACCCGGACCAGGACGACCCGGACCAGGACGAACCCGACCACGACGACCCGGACCACGACGAACCCGACCACGACGACCCGGACCACGACGAACCCGACCACGACGAACCCGACCACGACGAACCCGACCACGACGAACCGTTCCAGTCGCCGCCCGACCAGGTCGACCCCGACGCGCCGGGCGAGAAGGGCATCCCGAAGATGTCGACCTCGCCGCTGAGCACCACTCCGTTCAAGGTCAGGTGATCGCGCCCCCGAGCGAGCTCCACCGAACCCAGACCGTCGGCGGATGGGTGGTACTGGCCGTAGGTGACCGGCGCCTCGGCCCAGGCCAACCACCAGCAGTTGATCGCCCCGCTGCCCTGTGATGCAGCATCAGCGTTTCGGAGCCATCGGGCATTCGACTTCAGCATCCGCTTCACCTGATCGGGCGGCATCCACGGGTACTTCTGCAGCAGCAGAGCGACAGTGCCGGAGGCGACTGCGGCGGCCTCCGACGTACCGCTGCCGCGGAAGTACCGATCGCCCAGCCGGCCGAGTTCGTGCTGCGCATCGATGAAGGAGTTGGGCACCCGCAGGCCCTGCACCTTCGTTCCGGCGGCGGCGACGTCAGGCTTGCGGGCACCGCGGACGTTGGCGCTCGCAGAGTAGTTGCCCATCACGTCGTCGCGCTCGGCCCAGGTGCCGCGCGTGTCGTAGCCGCCGACGGCGAGCACGTACGGGTTGTATGCCGGGTCGGCCAGGCCCGGAGCAGAGCCGCCACGCTGGTAGCCGGTGTTGCCAGCAGCGGCGACCACCACGATGCCGGCCTTCCACGCCCGCTCGGCAGCGTGCGACAGCGGATCGCTCAGGTACGACTGGGTCGAGTTGGTGCCATAGGACAAGTTGAGCACCCGGATGTCCATGCCGTTGTCGTTCTTGTGATCGACCACCCAGTTGATCGCGGCGATCACCTGCGTCACGTCGACGCCACCGTCGGCAGTACCGACCTTCACGCTCACGATGCGAGCGTCGGGGGCGATGCCACGGTAGGCGGTAGCGGGTGCGTCGGCGTACGGCTCGGTCAGGTCGGAATCATGACCGGCGATCACTCCGGCCATGAACGTCCCGTGCCCGTTCGTGTCGAGGTGTGCAAGGTTCGGCGCCTGCGACTCCAACGAAAGGTCGGGGCCATGGATGATCTTGCCCTCACCAGCGAGACCTTCGACGGGCGAGACGCCCGTGTCGATGATCGCGACATCGATGCCGGCGCCTGTGTACCCCTGTGCCCAGAAGTCGGTCGCACCGATCATCTCCGTGAGCGACTTCATCGAGTTGTTGTCGTTCGCAGCGTCGTAGCCGTTGCCGGCTGATACCGCATGCGCAAAGCCCACTGCCGGCACCACGGAGCCGATCGCGGCCGCCACGATGACAACGCGGCGGAGCCTGTTGTGCACACCCCGCTGAGGGCGCCCGCCCCATGTGGCGCCCTTTGCGGGCGTCGTCGATTGGTTGTTCATGTTCCCGCACCCGTTCCGTCGCTTGCTGACGAGACAACATGAAACGCCACCATCGCCACGATGACAAGGCGACTCAAGCAACCTTGCGAAAGGTGTGACGGACTGAACGATTGCTTGACGATCCGCCCACGTTCGGTCGCGCAACGGTTCGGGAATCTCACCGTGCGGACTTGCGTCGGCTCTGGTCCAGCGAACATCCACGCAACGTTCGGCAAGCTTGCGGAAAGCCACCTCACCCCGCGCGAGCACTCCACCGCAGAACGCGCTCGCATCTCGTGCTGGACGAGCGAACACATGTTCGTATAGTGTCGTTTTGTGGCTGCACAACCCTCTATCCTCCACGCCGACCTCGATGCGTTCTACGCCTCCGTCGAGCAGCTGCTCGACCCGCAGCTGCTCGGTCGACCCATCGCGGTCGGCGGTGGCGTGGTCCTGGCCGCCTCGTACGAGGCCAAGGTCTGCGGGGTGCAGGGTGGCATGTCGGGCTGGCGGGCCAAGCAGCTGTGCCCGGGCCTGGTGTTCGTTCGCGGTCACTTCTCCGAGTACCAGCGGCTCGCCGATCGCGTGATGTCCATCCTGGGCGACTTCACGCCATTCGTGCAGCGCATCTCCATCGACGAGGCGTTTCTCGACGTGGCGGGCACGGTGCACTTGTTCGGCCCTCCGGGTGAGATCGGCCGGCAGCTCCGCGCCCGCGTGCGCGAGGAGGTTGGGCTGCCCATCTCCGTCGGCGCCGCCGCCACCAAGCACCTGGCCAAGATCGCGTCGCAGGTGGCCAAGCCCGACGGGCTGGTGGTGGTCGACCCAGCGCGCGAGCGAGAGTTCCTCGACCCGCTGCCAGTGGGCCTGGTGTGGGGCATCGGGCCGGTGACCCAGCAGCGCCTGGCCGACAGGGGCATTCGCACGATCGGGCAGCTGGCGGCGTCCCCCACCGACTCACTCGAGCGGTTCCTCGGGCGCGCCTTGGGCGGCAAGGTGGGCGCGTTGGCCGCGAACCAGGACCATCGCAAGGTGCAGCCCAATGGTCGCGCCGGCTCGGTGGGCGCACAATCCGCGTTCGGCCGGCGCCGGCCCACTGACGATCTGCTGCGCTCCGTGCTCGGGCACCTCGCCGACCGGGTAGCCGGGCGCCTTCGCGCGAAGCAGCGCGCAGGCCGCACCGTCACGGTTCGGGTGCGGTTCGCCGGGATGAAGGCAGTCACCCGGTCACGAACCGGCCGAGCCCCCATCTCGGCCACCCTGACGCTCGCCGAGATCGCGGAGTCGCTCGTGCGCCAGGCATTGGCCGACCACCCTGGCGAGCTCGAGATCTCATTGCTGGCCATCTCCGTCTCCAAACTCGTCGAGCAACCGGTGTTGCAGATGGAGTTGGCGGTGCTCCCCGACGATGCCGCCAGGCCGGGCTCACCCACTGGCGCCGCCCGCTGGGCAGTCGACCAGTCGATGGATGCGGTCCGACGCCGATTCGGCCGCGATTCGGTGCGCTATGCAGTCGTCGCCCTGTCCGACATGGCCGGCGTGCCCGACGAGTTCCGCGAGCTCGCCGAGCATGAGCTCTAGCCGTTCAGCGCCAACCCGGCTCGTCGACGGCCACCTGGTCGCCGTTCGCCACCTGATTGCTCCATCGAGTGCCGTCATTCCACCGTTGTTGGTACCGGATGTAGGGGTCGGGCCCCCAGTAGCCGCGCGACGGAAGGTTCAGGAGCGGTCCGCCGAGCGACTCGTGCGGGCCGGTGACGTTCTGCAGCGTGCTCAACGTCTGAACGGCACGTGAGTGGTTGACGACGGAGCGGTCGGCGGGTTCCTCGAGCCGGGCGTAGAGCACCCACACCACGAGATCGCTCGGCAGATCTGCGCTACCGATCCCGATCGTGAGGCTTTCGACGCTCACGGGTGCGTGCAACGCCTCGCCATCGTCCGGGGCGGGTCAGTCGTCGACGTCAGAGGTGTCGCCGGTGAGGTCCTCGACGTGCAACTCGATGCCGAGGTCACGGGTCACGGCCCCCACGGCGTCGAGGACGGCGTCGATGTCGAGGTCGAGCGGCACCCCGAGCTGTGCCGTGATCTCGAACTGGCTGACGTCGCCCGATGTGTCGATGACGGTGCCGAGCCGCGAGATGCTGATGCCGAACTCGCTGATCGTTGCCGAGATCTGATGGACCACTCCCGGTCGGTCGTCACCGGTGAAGCGCAGCCGAACCGTCTGAGCAGGAGGAGCGTCGAACGGTCCTTCGATCTGCTCTGCCGTGATGTGCAGGCCTTGCTTGCGAAGGATGAGCAGGTTCGCCAGCAGCTCGTCGGCGCGGTCGTCGTCGACGTCGACCACCACGACACCGGCGAAGGTGCCGGAGATCTCAGCCAATTCGCTGTGCTTCCAGTTGGCCTCGTGGAACCGCACGACGTCGGCGAGCTCGGCGACTACACCCGCCCGGTCGCGCCCGATGATGGTCAGCACCAGCTCGATCATGTGGCCACTATGGCACGCTCGGTCGGCGTTCGGCCCTACCTGACCAGACTGGCCGCGCCGAGCGGGTGAGCTAGCGCCGAGTGCCCGAAGTGGCCGTCGTTGTCCAGCGTGCAGAGCGGCAGCTCGGTGCAGCTCGACAATTGGTTTCGCACGTGGCAGCGAACGCTTCGCGGTCAGTCGCAGAGGTCCGCCTCGGTTAACTGAGTCGGCCTGTATAGGACCGACCGGCCAGCGTATGTGGCTGTCAGCTGATCGCCGGTCGCGTTCACCTCCACCACGACGGGAACGTCCGACGATCTGCCGTTGATCTCGCCCCACTCCGCTGGCATCCAGCTCAGGCCGCTACCCTCGGCGGTTCGCCACCAGGTGCCGTTGATTCGTTGGCTAAAGACCGCTGCGCCACAGTGCACGAATAGCTCCCAACGATGCGGCTCGTTCGGTGGCAGCACCTCGTCCGGAAGCAGCACCGGAATCGATGCCCGGGCCGCGATTGTCTCGGCGATGCTCGGACGCGCGTCCTGCTCTGAGTCGCTACAGCCGAAAGACAAACCTGCCGCCGTCGCTGCGGAGAGCACGACGAGAATTCGCCTTCGCACCCGCTCAGAATGCCCTGATGGAGGATGGAACGCAAGACGTTGTGTTGATTCGTAGCGTCGAGGGTCTGGCCGGGTGTGTCTCTCGAATGCCCTGTCACCGTGAGGTTGGCTTC